>JBBILY010000016.1:0-28012 GCA_037444705.1 Chloroflexota bacterium
GGCTAAGGAGGCGGGCAATGCTTTGCTGGATCATCCCCTGGTGCGGGGGGTGACTTTTGTGGGTTCTACACCCACGGCGCGCCACGTTTACGCCCGTGCCGCTCTCAATGGTAAACGCGTCCAGGCGCAGGGTGGCGCTAAAAACCCAGTGGTCATCATGCCTGATGCTGATCAAAGCCTGACCACTCAAATCGTCGCCGATAGCGCCTTTGGCACTGCCGGTCAGCGCTGTCTGGCCGCCTCGGTTGCCATCACGGTGGGAGAAGCGCGTGGGTGGTTTACGGAGATGATCTGTGATGCTGCTTCCACTCGAGTGGTGGGCTATGGTTTGGAGCCAAGTGTTCAAATGGGCCCTGTGATTAGTCAGCCTTCGCGTCAACGGATTGAGGCGTTGATCACGCGCGGCGGAGAGGCGGGGGGCTCCATTTTAGTGGATGGACGGGGAACCATCATCCCTGGTTACGAGAGCGGATTCTTTGTCCGCCCCACGGTGATCGCGGAGGTCGCGCCGCAGAGCGAATTGGCGCGCACTGAAATCTTTGGCCCTGTGTTAGGTTTAATGCATGTAAATTCTCTGGAGGAGGCAATTGCCCTGGTGAATGATCGGGCTTATGGCAATATGGCTTGTATTTTTACCGCGGATGGCGGAGCGGCACGGAAATTCCGCTATGAGGTAGAAGCCGGGAATGTGGGCGTGAATATTGGCGTAGTGGCTCCCATGGCTTTCTTCCCATTCAGTGGATGGAAAGAAAGTTTCTTTGGAGATATGCACGGACAGGGTTGGGATGCGGTAGAATTCTTTACCCAGAAAAAGGTCGTTATTGAGCGCTGGCCCAAAGAATGGAGCCGTAAATTTTAACCCCTCGCAGGAGCAAATCACATGAGTGAATTTGCAGTAGAGTTACAGGATGTGGTTAAATGCTTCACAACACCTGAGGGGAATGAGGTCTTAGCTGTCAATCACGTGACGATGCAAATACGGCATGGTGAATTCTTCTCCATGCTCGGTCCATCGGGGTGCGGTAAGACCACATCTTTGCGGATGATCGCCGGCTTCGAATGGCCTTCCCAGGGTGAGGTTTACATTGATGGAAAAGCCCAGGGTCACACCCCGCCATATTTGCGCCCGGTCAACACCGTTTTTCAAAATTATGCCTTGTTTCAGCACATGACCGTTTATGAAAATGTGGCCTTTGGCCTGGAAATGGAAAGGGTGGAACGCAATGAGATCAAGCGCCGGGTTGGCGAGGCCCTGGCAATGGTGAAGTTGAGTGGGTTGGAACGGCGCTATCCGCGCCAATTATCCGGCGGGCAACAACAAAGGGTAGCGTTGGCGCGCGCTCTGGTCAAACGCCCTAAAGTGCTGCTTCTGGATGAGCCACTGGGAGCGCTGGATTTGAAACTACGTAAGGAAATGCAACTGGAATTGAAAGCTCTGCAACAGGAAGTGGGGATTACCTTTGTTTATGTCACCCACGATCAGGAAGAGGCGTTAACCATGTCGGATCGGATTGCGGTGATGAATCAGGGGAAAGTGTTGCAGGTGGGAAACCCGGTTGAGATTTATGAGCGCCCGACCACACGCTTTGTGGCCGACTTCATCGGCGAATCGAACTTTCTCGATGGCCGTGTGGTGGCTAGGGATGGAGAGCAGGCACGGGTTTTTGTCCCTGATCTGGAAACCGAGTTAATTGGCGCTGCAACTGGCAGAGTTGGCGTGGGTGATGAGGTGATCGTCTCGGTGCGCCCTGAAAAGATACGCCTGTTGGATCAGCCCGCGGTTAACAACTCCATCGAGGCATGTGTAGTCGCCTCCACCTACATTGGCTCGGACACCCACGTGATTGTGGAAGCCAAAAAGACACGGCTGAAAATCTGGGAACAGAATCGCATCTCGCGCCTGGATCCAGGTTCCTTCTATCATTCTGGACAGACGGTCTTCGTGCTTATATTGCCGGAGAACACCCTGGTTTTAGCGAGGGATTAGAGCGATGTTGAACCGCCTGCGTCAAGATCGTGCCTTGCAAGGCTCATTGTTGATTACCCCTACTCTGATATTTATGGTAGGGCTGTTGATCATCCCCTTGTTTCTAACCTTGATCGTTAGTTTTGGGCAGCGCAGCCCCGATGGGGATGTCATCTATACATTCACCTTCGATAACTACATCCGCCTGCTTGGTTTTAGTAGGGGTTGCGAAGGGGGGATAAAAGTTTGTTTCAACCCGCTGTATCTACAAATCCTCTGGCGTTCGCTCTCCCTGGCGTTCAACACGACCGTGCTGGTCATATTGTTGGGCTATCCTCTGGCATACTACATCGCCCGCACCCACCCCCGTCGCCGTAATGTGTTTCTTTTCCTGGTTTTGGTGCCGCTATGGACGAATTTTGTCATCCGCGTCTACGCCTGGATGATGCTTCTGCGCCGTGAAGGTGCGATTAATATCGTATTGGGGTGGGTCGCAAACCTGCTTCATCTCCCATTTCAACCCCTGGAGATGCTTTATACCCCAGGAGCAGTGCTGGTGGGGATGGTGTATGAGTTCCTGCCCTTTATGATCCTACCCATCTACACTTCGTTAGAGAAAATAGATCATTCTTTGTATGAAGCAGCCGCGGATCTGGGGGCTAACCCCATCCGCACTTTCCTGCGCGTAACTTTACCGCTTTCCATGCCTGGGATGGTGGCTGGGACGATTCTAGTTTTCATCCCGGTCATGGGTACCTTCGTCGTCTCAGATTTGCTGGGGGGGCGTCAGGTCGTCTTGGTAGGTAACCTGATCCAGCGGCAGTTTCTGGATGCTCGTGACCCAACCTTTGGTTCGGCTGCCTCTCTGATTCTGATGGGGATGACCCTCGTGGTCACCTACTTCTACACGCGTAAATTCGGGTTTGGCGAGGAGATTGTGGCCGCATGAATCCTTATCGGCGTTCTTGGTTTATCCGTATTACGACTGTATTGGTTTACTTTTTCATGTACGCACCGATCATCATTCTGGTGCTGTTTGCCTTTAACGCCTCGCGCACCAATATTACTTTCGAAGGGTTTATCCCCTTTGGTGAGCGGGTGGTGATGAGAGGCAGCACAGTCATCCAGAGTCCATGCGGTATTTTTCACTGGTTCTGTGAGTTGGCGCGCAATCGCGAGGTGATGCACGCCGCTCGGAATACGCTGACCATCGCCATTATCTCCACTTTGATCTCTACCGTGATTGGCACCATGGCAGCCCTGGCTTTGCAGCGCTATGAGTATGCTCTGAAGACCTTTTCGCAGATTTCCCTGTATATTCCCATCGTCATCCCTGAAATCGTGATGGGAATCGGTATTCTGGTGCTTTTTACCCAGTTATTCAGTGGGATCAACACCTTGCTTGGGCTGGAGGGGGATGCGCGCTTGAGCATGGGTTTGGCTACAGTGATCGTTTCCCACATTTCCTTTAGCATCCCTTTCGTGACCCTGGTCGTGCAGGCGCGCTTGCATGGCTTCGAGAAAACCTATGAAGAAGCCGCTATGGATTTGGGGGCTAATGAGTGGGTGACTTTTCGTCGGGTGACCTTTCCCATGATCCTCCCAGGGATACTTTCCGGAGCCTTGCTGGCTTTCACCCTCTCCTTGGACGATTTTGTCATCACGTTCTTCACTAGTGGGCCGGGTTCAACCACATTGCCCATTTATGTTTACGGTTTGCTAAGGCGCATTATCACCCCTCAGGTGAACGCGCTATCGGCGGTTTGGATAACCATTGTATTTATAGCGGTATTTTTCATCCAGCGCTTTCAGGCTCGTCGGGTTTAAAATAGGCCCATATTTAATTCTCTTGACCCTAAAGGAGGAAGACATGAGAAAAGCCATATCCTATCTATTTGTCCCGCTGGTGGTCGCTGCTATTGTCCTGGCAGCGTGCGCCCCCAAGGCTACCCAAGCGCCGACGCAAGCCCAGCCGTCCTCACAAGAAGCCCCTGGTGAAAAAATAGTCACCTCCAGCGGGTTTGAGTGCCCGCAACCGGAGGTTTCTATTGAAGTAACCTCGAAAGAACTGAATCTCTTTGTCTGGACAGAATATATACCAACCGAGTGGAAAGAGTGTTTTGAAAAGATTTATGGCATCAAAATTAACCATGACGAATACTCCAGCAATGAAGAGATGTACGCCAAACTCTCCGCCGGTGGTCAAAACTACGATTTAGTCCAGCCTACAGACTATATCGTCAGCCTGATGATCCGCCAGGGCTTGCTCCAGAAACTGGATAAAAGCCAAATGCCCATTATCAAGACCCTCGACCCAAATTATATGAACCTACCCTTTGATCCAGGGAATGAATACACCATCCCCTATCAGGCGGGTACAGATGCCCTGGTCTATAACGCCGATAAGGTGAGTACCCCTCCTAAATCTTGGGCGGATTTGTGGAATCCTGAATATGCAGGCCGCATGGTTTTCCTGGATGATTCGCGCGTGGTCATTGGTATGACTCTGCTCACCCTGGGTTACGATGTCAATACTAAAGACCCCGGCCAATTGGAGCAAGCCAAACAAAAACTGGCCCAGTTGGTTCCCAATGTCAAACTCTTCGATAGCGATAGCCCTAAGACGGCGCTCATTGCCGGTGACGTAGATTTGGGGATCACCTGGACGGGTGAGGCTTTCCTGGCACAGCAAGAAGTACCCTCGATAACCTATGTGTATCCAGAGGAAGGAGCCATTTTGTGGCAAGATAACTGGGCTATGCCTGTCGGAGCACCCCATCCAGATGCGGCTTACGCTTGGATTAACTATACCATGCAGGGCAATTTGTTCTGGCTTATGTTGCGCGACTTTCCATACATCAATCCCAATAAAGCCGCATTAGAGTATGCTCAAGCCAATCAGCCAGACATATACGAGCCATATATTAACTCCAACATTACCAATCCGCCTTTAGAGGCATTGCAGAAGGGGCATCGGATTGAGGATGTGGGTGAGGCCACACCCCTCTACGACCAAATTTGGGTGGAGGTTAAAGGGGGAGGGTAAAACCCATTCATCAGCCCTTGGTGAGGATTAAGGACCGCCCTGCACAGGGCAGTCCTTTTATTTTAAATCTTGCATCATATGGCTTGATTAATGCAAAAAATGCATTATAATGTTGACATTTATGCAAAATTAGAATAAAATAAGGTCATGAACGCCATAATGAGCACGCCACCTCAAGAACGCCTGGATGCCATTGATGAATTTCTGATTGAAGCCCTGCACAAAGATGGGCGGGTGGCATTCTCGCAGGTTGCCAGCCAGTTGAAGGTATCGCCTGGCATGATCCGTCAGCGTTACAACCGCCTGATTGAGATGGGGGTGCTCAAAGTCGTGGCCGTCACGAACCCTTTGCGCCGTGGATTGACGACTATGGCCCTCATCGGTATACGCACGGATGGCAATCGGATGTTAGAGGTGGCACAGCAAATCTCAGCCCTGGAGGAGGTGATTTATCTGGTCGTCGTCAGTGGACGTTACGACCTCATGGCCGAAATCTTCTGTCGCAATCACGAAGAGTTGCTGCATTTCATCACAGAGAAACTTTACCGAATCCAGGGGGTGCGAGAGACCGAAACTTTTATGTATTTGAAGATCGTCAAAGAAATCTACTTTTAGCCGTCATCGCGGACCGAAATGCATCAAAACACGGTTCAAACTAGTCCGCCCCACGCTGAAGTGGAAAGCGGAGCCCTTTGAAAGGAGTTTATGAAAGTCTTGCTGATTGGCACTGGGGGAGTGGGAGAAGCCATAGCCAGAATTGCCAGTGAACGTCCCTGGCTCGAGCAAATTGTCTTGGCCGATTACAACATAGGGCGTGCCAGCGAAGTACAACAAAAGTTAAATGATCAGGGGCGTTTCCCGGTTGAGTTTGTAGATGCCCAAAATCAAGAGATGATCGAAACCCTGGCGCGCAAGTACCACGTGGATTTGATCATGAACGCGGTTGACCCTATCTATAATGTTCCCATCTTCGAGGCGGCTTACAATGCGGGGGTGATGTACATGGATATGGCTATGACCCTCTCCCAACCACACCCACAGAGACCCTTCGAATTGCCGGGGATCAAATTGGGGGATTATCAATTCGCCCGTGCCCGCCTATGGGAAGAGAAAGGCCTGCTGGCTGTAGTCGGAATGGGCATCGAACCAGGCGTATCCGATGTTTTCGCCCGCTATGCTCAAGATCACCTCTTTGATGAAATTGATGAGATCGGGGTGCGTGATGGCAGCAACCTGGTTATTGAGGGGTATGAATTCGCCCCGACATTCTCCATCTGGTCTACCATCGAGGAATGCCTCAATCCACCGATTATCTGGGAAGCGGACAAAGGCTGGCGTACAACTGAGCCCTTCTCAGAGGTGGAGATATTCGAGTTTCCGGAAGGGATTGGCCCGTTGGAAGTGGTGAACGTAGAGCACGAGGAAGTGCTGCTAATCCCTCGCTGGATTAATGCCGGACGCGTCACCTTTAAATATGCCTTAGGAGAGCGCTTCATTCAGGTGCTCAAAACCCTGCACATGCTCGGACTAGATCGGAAGGAACCGATCAACGTCAAGGGGGTGATGGTTTCACCGCGGGATGTGGTCGCGGCTTGTTTGCCCAATCCAGCCCGCTTGGGTGACAAGATGCGGGGCAAAACCTGCGCCGGCACCTGGGTGAGGGGTTGGAAGGACGGTCAGCCCCGTGAAGTATACATCTATCAAGTGGCGGATAATGAAGTGTGTATGCAGCGTTGGGGCTGTCAAGCTGTCGTGGCACAAACCGCTTTTGGCCCGGTGATCGCCTGGGACTTGTTAGAGCACGGTATCTGGAGAGGGGTCGGGGTACTGGGGCCAGAGGCTTTTGATGCCGTGCCCTTCATGGAGCGCATGGCCGAATATGGCTTTCCTTATGGTATTCAGGAGAAAGTTGCTGCTATCCCCTAAGATGTCTGGATTATCATGTTGAGTGTGGGGCAAGGGATCATCTTGCCCCACTTCCGTTTATCCAAAACAGAAGTTAAATAATGTCATCTTAGGATATAAATGCTATGATTTTTGTCGCTTTCGGAAAGATAGATTTGCCTACTTTTCCACCCCAACGTATAATTTGCCACAGAATAATATTGCCCAGAAGGAGGATGCCATGCCATACGGTTACGCTGGGAGAGTGCTGCATGTTGACCTGACCCACGGCACCCTGGAGGTCGAAACCCCGCCCGAGTCATTTTATCGCACCTACATGGGCGGGAGTGCCATGGGGTTGTACTATATCTTGCGCATGGTGCCCAAAGGCGCAGACCCTTTGGGCGAGGAAAATGTGCTGACGCTGTTTACGGGGATCACCACCGGCGCACCGATCTCTGGTCAGAGTCGCCTCAACGCTAACGCCAAGTCCCCCATCAGTGGAGCAATTGGCGATTCGCAGTCCGGGGGTTTTTTCCCGGCTGAACTGAAATTCGCCGGTTTTGATGGCATAGTTATTACAGGCAAGTCTCCGAAGCCGGTCTATCTGTGGATTAAGGATGGCCAGGCCGAGTTGCGCCCGGCAACCCATTTGATGGGTAAAGTGACCGGCGAGGTAGATGATATATTGAAGCGAGAATTGGGGGATGACAAAATCGAAGTCTTACAACATGGCCCGGCAGCCGAGAAGGGAGTTCTGTTCTCCAGCCTGGTCAATATGTCCAACCGCAATAATGGACGCACCGGCATGGGGTTGGTGATGGCCAGCAAGAATCTCAAAGCAGTGGCCGTGCGCGGCACGCAGAAGATCGCGCTGGCAGATGCAAAGGCTCTCACTGCCCTCAATCGAATTGGACCTAAGGAGTTACCCCGCAATCCAGATATGGATGGTCTGGCGAAATATGGCACAGCCAGTGTGGTGATGCCACAGAATAGTATGGGCACCCTGCCCACGCGCAACTATAACGAGGGACAATTCGAACTGGCGGAAGCCATCAGTGGAGAAACAATGGCTGAGACAGTGCTCAAGGAGCGAGATACCTGTTACGCCTGCGTGGTGCGCTGTAAACGGGTGGTAGAGATCAATGAAGGACCGTATCAGGTGGATGCGCGCTATGGCGGCCCTGAATATGAGACTTGCGCAACTTTTGGTTCTTATTGCGGGATAGGCGACCTGGCAGCAATCTCCCGCGCAAACCAGATCTGTAACATGTATGGTGTGGATACGATCGCCTGTGGGGCAACCATCGCTTTTGGCATGGAATGTTACGAAAAAGGCATTATCGGCAAGGAACAAACTGCAGGCATTGATCTGCGCTTCGGCAATGCTCAGGCGATGCTTGAGGCACTGGAAGCCATGGTTAAGGCTGAAGGGCCATTGGGGAAAGTGCTGGCTCAAGGCTCTGAGCGCGCGGCTAAAATTTGGGGCAACGGCGCCGAGGAGTGCCTGATCACGGTCAAGGGTGCAGAAATCCCCGCCCATATGCCGCAAGCTAAGCGATCTCTGGCGCTGATCTATGCAGTTAACCCCTTCGGTGCGGATCACCAGTCCAGCGAGCATGACTGGATGATCGAGGAAGGCATCGCCTCGGACCTTTACATGGGGCGTCTGGCGAAACTGGGGATGCCAGACACCTTGCCTCAGTATTCGCTGGGTGCAGAGAAGGTGAAATTTGCTTATCTGACCGAGGTTTTCTACTCGATGCTGGACACGGTTGAACTGTGTCAGTTTGTCTGGGGACCCGCCTGGACGCTCTATGGCCCAGAGGAGACGGTAGAACTGGTGCGAGCGGTCAGCGGCTGGGATGTGACCCTGGAGGAGTTGATGGCGGTTGGGGCGCGGCGCTTGAATCTAATGCGGACGTTCAACGCGCGTGAGGGGCTGAACCGAAAACAGGATAAATTGCCCAAGAAGTTCTTCAAGGCTTTGCAAGGCAGCGGTCCAACGGCTGGGATTGCGTTAGACGAGGACGAGATTAACACTGCCATCGAGGCATATTATCGCCTGGCGCGCTGGACTGCGGATGGCGTGCCTACACCTGAGGCTCTCAGCGCTCTCGGCCTGGAATGGGCGATATCCTATCTCCCCGCCTGATATTTGTTAGTGGAAGGACGCCTATGACACTCCCATCCAACCAAGAAAGCATTTCCCATATGTCTCCTGTGTGGATGCGCTATTTCAACTTCGTTGCCGAGCGCGCCCAGGGGAGTTATATCTACACCGTAGATGGCCGCCGTCTACTCGACTTCACCAGTGGCATTGGCGTTACCAATACCGGACATTGCCATCCAAAAGTGGTCGAGGCTATCCGTGAGCAGGCGGGACTGTTCATCCATGCTCAGGTCAACATCGTCATCCACAAGCCAATCCTGCAACTCATTGAAGAGTTACGTCAAATCGTCCCAGCCTCGATTGATGGCTTCTTCTTCAGCAACTCGGGGGCTGAAGCGGTGGAAGGGGCGATCAAACTTGCGCGGGCTGCCACCGGAAAACAGAATGTGATCGTCTTTAGTGGCTCATTCCATGGACGCACCGCCGCCACGATGGCGTTGACCACATCCAAGACGATCTATCGCGCCGGGTATGGACCCTTACCCTCAGGCGTGTTCGTTGCTCCTTTTCCGTATGCCTTTCGCCTGAAAATGAGCGAAGAACAGGCGGCTGAGTTTGCCCTGGAGCAGGTGGAGTATCTGCTGGCCTCTCAAACTGCGCCCAAGGAAACCGCGGCTATTCTGGTCGAGCCGGTTTTGGGTGAGGGAGGCTATGTCGTCCCACCTCCTTCTTTCTTGAAGGGTTTGCGCCAGATAGCCGATAAAAATGGCATCCTGTTGATCTTTGACGAGATCCAATCGGGTATGGGGCGCACGGGGAAATGGTTTGCCTTTGAGCATTTTGGTGTAGTGCCAGATATCATCACCGTGGCCAAGGGCATCGCCTCAGGTTTGCCTCTTTCCGGGGTTTTTAGCAGCCTGGATTTAATGCGTAAATGGGAAGCGGGTTCGCATGGTGGCACCTTTGGAGGTAATGCCGTGGCCTGTGCAGCGGCGGTGGCTACCTTGCGCGCTATGCGCGAGGAGCGCATGCTCGAGAACGCCACCCTGCGCGGCGGCGAATTAATGGTAGGCCTACGAAAACTGCAGGAAGAGTTTCCTCAAATGGCCGATGTGCGTGGCTTGGGCTTAATGGTGGGCACAGAATTCCTGGTGGATGGGCGGCCTGATAAGGCGAAACCTCTGGCAAGGGCGATTGTCCATGCCGCCGAGGAACGTGACCTGCTCTTGCTGACTTGTGGGACTTACGATAACACCATTCGCTGGGTGCCTCCATTAAACATCACTGCGGAACAAATTCAGCAGGGGCTGAGCATTTTCGAAGAGGCACTAAAAGCGACTATAACCCATTAAGCCCTGGGGGAGGTATCAATCGCATTGATAAATCGCCAACGCCTCAAGCAGTTGTTGGGTGACGAAGAAGGATTGTTCTATCAGCGTCACCCAACTTCGCGCGCCCTTTATGAGCGGGCGCGCCGTTCTTTACATGGAGGGGTGCCCATGCTGTGGATGATCCGCTGGGCAGGCACTTTTCCCCTGTTCGTGAAGTATGCCAAAGGGGCGCATTTTACGGATGTTGATGATAACTCCTACATTGATTTTTGCCTGGGGGATACCGGCGCTATGAGCGGCCACTCGCCTGACCCCACGGTGCAGGCTATCTGTGAGCAGGTTCAAAAGGGCATAACCCTGATGCTCCCTTATGAGGATGTGCTGTGGGTGGGCGAGGAACTCCAACGGCGCTTCGGCCTCCCATACTGGCAGTTTGCCCTGACAGCTACGGATGCTAACCGCTTTGCATTGCGCATGGCGCGCTTGCTCAGCGGACGACCCAAGGTGTTGGTTTTCAATTATTGCTATCATGGCACCGTGGATGAGGCTTTTATCGTCCTGGATGGCAAAGGCAATCCAACCTCACGGCTGAACAACCTGGGACCACCCGTTGATCCACGGCTGACCACAAAGGTTGTCGAGTTTAACGATATACCCGCCCTGGAGGCAGCCCTGGCCGAGGGCGATGTGGCCGCTGTGCTGGCTGAACCGGTGATGACGAATATCGGCATTATCCATCCTCAGCCTGGGTATCACGAGGCTTTGCGGGAATTGACCCGCAAATATGGTACATACCTGATCCTGGACGAAACCCATACCATCTGCACTGGCCCTGGTGGCTACACCGCTGCCTATCACCTCCAACCTGACTTCTTGACCATTGGCAAACCCATCGCCGGGGGCGTACCGGCCGCGGTTTATGGCTTCACCGCGGAGGTGGCTGATAGATTCCAAGCGTGTGTGGTGCGAGATGAGGCAGATGTGGGAGGCATTGGCGGCACGTTAGCAGGCAACGCTCTTTCAATTGCGGCCATGAAAGCCACGTTGCAGCATGTGCTCACCCCTCAATTCTATGAGCGCGCCATTGCCTTAGCAGAGCGGTTTCAACACGGTGTGGAAGCAGTTATCGCAGAATACGAACTTCCCTGGGTGGTTAAGCGCCTGGGCAACCGCATTGAGTACTGGTTTCGTCCCACTCCCCCTCAAAATGGGGGCGAGGCGCATGAGGCGATGGACCCTGAGCTCGAGCGCTGCATGCACCTCTACGCCCTCAATCGCGGCCTGTTGATGACGCCTTTTCACAATATGGCGCTCATCTCCCCTGACCTTACCGAAGCCGAGGTGGACTATCATACCCAGGTTTTTCAACAGGCGGTTGTTTCTCTAATCTAAACGGGATTATGGGCGCGCCACGAACTTGAGGGTGACTTTAACCTGATCTTCAGTCTTCAGGATGCCGACAATGCTGATCGGCCCGAAACCGAAGTCGCTCATCAGGATAGTGGTGCTGGCCTGCCCAATTAAGGCATCGCCCTGGTGTTTGACGCTGACCTCAAAGGTCACTGCTTTTGTCACCTGGCGAATGGTCAGGTCGCCGCTGATTTTGAGTTGAATCTCTTGCCCTGGCTGATAAGCCTGTGGCAGGCCTTCAATCTGGGTGGCAACAAAGGTCACTGTGGGATAGCGCGCCGATTCAAGGAAGCGGTTGCGAATAGCGTTATCGCGGCGGGAACTATCGGATTTGAACTGGCTGATGTCGGCTGTGATCACGCCTAGGCGGCTGTTTTGGGGGGCGTCAAGGTCGAGCATAATTTCCCCATTGATCTGCGACGTGACCCCAACCGCCACATTGAAACGGTTGTTCTCATTGATGAAGACCTCGCCGACTTCGTAGGTTAGTTGGGATTCACCAGGGACAATCCGATAGACCACATTTCCCTGGCCTGAGAGGGGTGTGTCAGTGGGAGAGGGTAAGACCACACTGGTATGAACAGGCTGTTCAACGGTAGGGGAAGGAGGGGCGGTGGTGATTGTAGCCGGCGAAACGGGAGATGGGTCAATGGATTGGGTTGTGGCAATTGTAGGCGTGCTGGTGGGGCTTGGTGCGATGGCGCAAGCAGTTATCATCAGGCTCATCGCAAACAAAACCAGTAAAGTTTTAAACATCGCTGTTTCTCCTTGGCAGTTTTAGAATGTAATTATTTACGCAGAAAAGGAGATAGTGGATTTTTTCCTACTACCTGTGGATGCGTCTAATTCCACCCTGAGGCATCGTTTCTGCCCGGCCAGGTCGGGTAAGACCTGCACTCGTGCCTGCGGGAATGTGGCTTGGGCTAAATGGCTCATCATCTCACCCTGGGTTGAATCGATTTCCATAAGCAGCAATCCATCAGGGGCCAGTTTGCCGGGTAACATTTGCAGCAGACGGCGAATTTTCTCGGCCCCGTCTGGGCCTCCATCCAGGGCTATGAGCGGCTCCCAACGAGATACCTTGAGCGAAGGTAAGCGAGGGGTAGGGATGTAGGGCAGATTTGCCAGGATCAGATCAACGGGATAAGGCAAGGGCGATGATTGGGGAGGCGGGAGCAGGTCAGACTGGATCAGATGTACACGCTCAGCCACACCATGTTTTCGGGCATTCACCTCAGCCACTTGCAGGGCTGAAGTTGATATATCGCTGGCGAGGACCTGGAGGTCTGGGATGTGCACTGCCAGGGCGATGGCAATGCAACCGCAGCCGGTGCCCACATCAGCCAGGCGACGGTGATGGGGATGGGCGCGCAACCATGCCAATGCCTGCTCCACAAGCAATTCTGTCTCTGGCCTGGGGATCAGCACGGCAGGTGTGAGGTTAAAATCCAGGCCATAAAACTCCCAATGGCCGAGAATGTAAGGTAAGGGTTGCCCCTGTTCCAGGCGCCAAAGCGCTTCTCGCAAGGCCTCGTCTTGAGCGTGGTTTAGGGTGACTTCAGGGTGAGCCATGACCCAGGAGCGGTTTTTGCCCAAGACGTGGGCCAACAACACCTGAGCGTCCAGAGAGGGCGTGTCGCTCGTGTTTTCCAGGCGGCCTCTCAGTTCGGCTAACCACTGGGCGATGGTCTTTAAGCCGTGTGGAAGGGGTTGAGTATGGTTGTTACTTACTGCCATGGAGGCTATCTCAGGCTAGGGTAGCGATTCCTCAATGCCAACCGCGGCCAGGCGCTCTGCTTCAGCGCGGGTTGCCAGTTCGTCAATGAAGACATCAATCTCACCATCCATAACCGCCTCCAGATTATAGAGGGAGAGGTTCACGCGATGGTCAGTGACCCGCGATTGGGGGAAGTTATAGGTGCGGATTTTCTCGGCGCGCTCGCCGCTGCCCACCTGGGAACGGCGGGCCTGGTCTAACTCCTGGCGGCGTTTTTCCTCTTCAATTTCGTACAGGCGAGCGCGCAGGATAGACATGGCGCGCAAGCGGTTTTGCAACTGCGAGCGTTCATCCTGACAGGCTACAACGATGCCGGTTGGGAGATGGGTGATGCGCACCGCGGTGGCATTTTTCTGGACGTTCTGTCCGCCGGCGCCGGCAGACTTGTAAATATCAATGCGCAGGTCGCTCTCAGGGATGTCTATTTCGACCTCGTCTACCTCAGCCAGGACGGCAACAGTGGCAGTGGAGGTGTGAATTCGCCCTGACGATTCGGTGATGGGGATGCGTTGCACGCGATGCACCCCTGATTCATACTTCAGACGCGAATATGCGCCGCGCCCTTTGACCAGAAAGATAATCTCTTTATAACCGCCAATGCCGGTTTCATTGGCCGAAAGAACCTCGATCTCCCAACCATGCCGCTCGGCATAGCGGCTATACATGCGGAACAAATCCGCGGCGAAGAGCGCCGCCTCTTCTCCACCCGTGCCGGCGCGAATTTCCATGATCACATTGCGTTGATCGCGCGGGTCTTTAGGTAGGAGCATGCTTTTCAGTTCTTCCTCTAACCTTTCGACCAGCGGCTCAACATCGGCGATCTCCGCTTCTGCCAGCAAACGCAATTCTTCATCTTCCGCTTCCAGCAAGGCACGCGCCTCATTGAGGCGGTTTAACGCCTGGCGGTACTCCCTCGCCTTGTTCACAAGGGGTTCCAGATCAAGACGCTCCTTGTTGAGTTCGGCGGCGCGTTGGTAGTCGTCGCCTACCTCCAGAAGGAGTTGATTGATTTCATCGTATCGGGCTTCAATACCTGCAAGTTTGTCTAACATAAATCCTCAATATATGGCATGCCTGCACCAGAGCACATTCTCTTATTCTTGGCGAAGTGAGATTATACCACTGGAACTTTGGCTGCTCACCTGGCGTCTATAGGTTGATCTGCGCTACCACTATCGTTTTGATCTAGGGGTTTGCTATTGATGGAGGCTACCATGAAAATGCGCCTGGGTGTGATTGCTTTTTTCTTCCTGTTGTTGCTTGCTCTGCCCTCATCGGCTCTCGCAGATGGCATTATTATCCCCGAACCACCCATCTGCGTTGATCGCCCTTGTCCACCACCACCGCCTCCCCCCTGTCCCAATCCGCCTTTCTGCCCGCCTAGGCCACCCATGGCACAATTGGATATCCGCTATCATAAGGTGCGGGTTACTATTCAAGATCAACTGGCAATTACCCATGTAGACCAGATATTTTACAATCCAAACGAGTGGCAGGTGGAGGGGACGTACATCTTCCCGATACCAGTGGATGCTACCGTTTCTTCTTTTACCCTTTGGGTGGATGGTAAACCTGTAGAGGGTAAGGTGTTGAACGCTGAAGAAGCGCGCCAGACTTACGAAGAGATCGTTCGCAAGAGCAATGATCCAGCCTTGTTGGAGTACGCTGATCGGGGTGCAGTCCAGGCGCGCATTTTCCCGATTCCACCCCAGGGGGAGCGGCGCATCGAACTCGAGTATGTCCAGGCCTTGACCGCCGAAAATGGTCTGGTGCGCTATGTTTACCCGCTAAGCACCGAGAAGTTTTCCCGCTCATTACTGGAACAAGTGAGCATTAGCGTTGATGTGCGTTCGACAGGGACGCCGATACGAGCGGCATACTCCCCTAGCCATAATGTGAGTGTCAGCCGCGACGGGGATTTCCATGTCAACATTGGTTATGAAGCCCAGAATGTGCGCCCAGACACTGATTTTGTGCTCTACTATTCTTTGGGAGAGTCGGAGGCCTTTCACCTGTTTACTTACCGCGATCCAAGTGATCCCTCTGACCCGGATGGCTTCTTCTTGATCCTGCTGGCACCCCGGGCCGAGGCTACGTCTCAGACTCTGCCTAAGGATGTGATCGTTGTGCTGGATCATTCGGGCAGCATGGAGGGGGAGAAATTCCAACAGGCACAGGAGGCCTTACGCTATATTTTGAGGCACTTGAACCCCGAAGACCGCTTCAACATCATCGCTTTCAGTACGGGGGTTGAGAGTTATGCTTCTAATTTGCGGCAGGCATCTGAAGCAGAAGAGGCCATTGCCTGGGTAGAAGGTTTGAGCGCCCAGGGCAGCACCGACATTAACCGTGCCTTACTGGAAGCAGCCTCCATTGCCGGTCGAGAACGACCCACCTACTTGATTTTCCTCACCGATGGCCTGCCAACAGAAGGGGTGACCGATAGCCAGGCGATCCTGGATAACTTTGCTTCGGCTGCTCCTGATAATCTGCGCCTGTTTGCCTTCGGGGTAGGATATGACGTGGATACTTTCTTGCTGGATTCTCTGGCGCAAAATCACCATGGTAGCAGCACGTATGTGCTACCCGAAGAGCGTTTGGACGAGAAACTATCCGCCTTTTATGCCCGGATCAATGCACCTGTGCTGGTGAACCTGGAACTGGATTTTGGGGATTTGCGCACCTATGATGTTTATCCGCAACCTCTGCCCGATTTGTTTGCCGGCTCTCAGATTGTGGTCGTTGGGCGTTATCGGGATGGGAGCACAACCACGGTGACCCTGCGCGGCGAGGTGAATAGTCAGACGCGAGTCTTTCGTTTCCCCGAACAAACTTTTGCCCAAGGTTGGACAGGGACGGATGAGGCGGCTTTAATCCCGCGCCTGTGGGCGACGCGTAAAATCGGCCATCTATTGAATCAGATCCGCCTCCACGGTCCCGATCAAGAAACGGTTGATCAGATTGTACGTCTGAGCGTTCGTTATGGCATTGTTACCCCTTATACTTCATATCTGGTGACCGAGGAGGTGCCTTTGAGCGCGGCCGAGCAGGAGCGCGTGGCACGCCAGCAATTCCAACAGTTGCAGGCGACTCTGCCATTCGCCCCTGCCTACGGGCAGGAAGCGGTGGAGAAAGCCGCCGCTCAGGGAGGTATGGCCGAGGCTCAATCTGCGGCCCCGCCTTCTGGTGAAGCCGTTGAGAAAGTGCGCGTGGTTGGTTCACACACGTATATTTTCCAGGAGGGCGTCTGGGTAGATACAGGGTTTGATCCGGATGTGATGTCCACGGTCAAAGTCGCGTTTCTCTCGGATGAGTATTTTGCTCTGGCGAAGTCAAATCCAGACCTGGCGGCAGCTTTTGCCCTGGGGCAACGCGTCATCGCCCTTGCTGATGGGGTGCCTTATGAGGTTGTCGCGGCGGGAACGACGGTCGAGCCATTGAACATTCCCCCTACTCCCACTCCCACCCTGCGATCATCGCCTCCCACGAAACCGGCATTACCCCCCAATACCTCCAGTACAACGCCCCAGCCAGTACCCGGAACAGCGCCTTGTGCCTCAGGAGCATTACCGCTAGCGTTCTTCATCCTAGTCATACCAATTCTTCTATATTTTCGAATGAAAATCATATAAAAACTTGCTTGCCAAATCAAAAAATAGGGTATAATCAACACAGCGTTCGGGGAATATCTTCTATAAGGGCAGACAATTTCCTGTTATTAACAAAGTCGCTACCGACGCTATATACTTATCTTGTTCTATATCGCCCGATTTATTTGGAGTTTACATTGGAGTAAAGTACAAAACTCTACCCAAATTACGTTATAATGTGAGTACAATATTTCCCCAATTTTGATGTATTCCCTTTGATATTTTTCCACTATTTTTCGGCCCATCGCCAGGCTTGCAAGAACTGCAAGCGTTGGTGGGGGTACCTCATTTTCAAATTCCCAGAGTGTTGACCATGGACACGAAAGTACTTGAACTTGAAAATACACCCCTTTCGGTATTGCGCCAGAGAGCAATTGACCTCAATGTGCCAAATGCGGAACGTCTGAAAAAAGAGGATCTGATCTTGCGCATCCAGCAAATTGAGGCCGAGCAAGAAGGTCTGGAAGTGCGCGGGGGGATTCTAGAGATCATGAGCGAAGGAATTGGTTTTCTGCGCTCAGGTCATTATCAGCCCGGACCGTATGATGTTTATGTATCCCAATCTCAGATTAGACGCTACAATTTGCGCAGTGGCGACCTGGTGATTGGGCATGTCCGCCCGCCCCGCGAATCGGAGAAACATTACGGATTGCTGAAAGTGGAGTCGGTTAATGGCCTGGACCCAGAATTAGCCAAGCGCCGGCCCACCTTTGAATCCCTGACCCCGATTTTCCCAGATAAACGCTTCGATTTAGAGACCGATCGCCATACTTTGGCAACACGTTTGATCAACCTGATTACGCCCATTGGGCGAGGCCAGCGAGGCTTGATCGTCTCACCTCCAAAGGCGGGTAAAACCACCATCTTGAAGCAGATCGCCAATGCTATTTCTACTAAGTATCCTGAGGTCCATTTAATGGTGGCCTTGATAGGTGAACGCCCGGAGGAAGTTACTGATATGGATCGCTCGGTGGATGCCGAGGTGATCTCGTCTACATTTGACGAACCGGTGACCTCCCATGTGCGCGTGGCTGAGATGGTGCTGGAACGCGCCAAGCGATTGGTGGAGGTGGGCCGTGATGTGGTTATTTTGCTAGACTCGATTACCCGTCTGGCACGCGCCTATAACCTGGTGGTCACGCCCTCGGGGCGCACGCTATCTGGTGGCATTGATCCATCAGCTTTGTATCCTCCCAAACGTTTCTTCGGGGCGGCACGTAACCTGGAAGAGGGGGGGTCTCTGACCATCATCGCCACCTGCCTGGTAGATACTGGCTCGCGCATGGATGATGTGGTTTATGAAGAATTCAAAGGCACTGGTAACATGGAACTGCATCTATCGCGGCGCTTGCAGGAGCGGCGCATTTTCCCTGCGATTGACATCGAGCGGTCCTCTACACGGCGGGAAGAATTGCTCCTCGGGCCTGACATCACACCTCGCGTCTGGTTGATGCGGCGCATGTATGATCAGATGATTCAACCGCCCCCTCATGGTGCAGGGCTTGACCCAGCCACAGCTACCGAAGCCATCTTGCAGCGCTTGGCGCGCACAGCGAATAACCAGGAATTCCTGGAAACCCTCACCGACGACGATCGGTGAGCATCGCTTTTTCTGACACAAATTCCCAGGTTGGCATGTCTGCCAAATATGCTTCATGGGTTTCTTTGATGGCCTGGATCGTTGCCCTGGGCAGCCTGGCTTTCGCGGTTTATTTGGGTGTAAGGTCGCGGCTAACGGTGCAGGTGGCACTGTCTCAAAAAGCAGTGGCTCAGGTGAAAGCCGAGCGGGATGTTAGAGATGTTGAGGGCGTGAATTTGCCTAAGTTTGTAGCGTCTCTACATAAAGTAGCCGTCAGGCGTAAAACGTTGCTCCGCACCTCTTTTCCGCAGAGACCGCCCACTGAGGTAAAAACTTACGTTGTCGAGCAAGGAGATTCTCTATTTGGTATTGCTCAAGAATTCAAGATCAAGCCGGAAACCTTGCTCTGGGCGAATTACGATCTGCTCAACGATAATCCAGACCTGCTCACTGTGGGGATGGAGTTGAAAATCCCCCCAGTGGATGGGGTTTATTACCAGTGGCAGGCGGGTGATACCGTGGAGAGCGTGGCAGCGCGCTTCGAAGCCAAAGTGCAGGATGTTCTGAGTTGGTCAGGCAATCCATTTGATCTAACCAATCCGACTCTGGAACCCGGAACCTGGATAATGGTGCCGGGCGGGCACCGAGAATTTCGCCAATGGGTGATACCAGTCATTCCGCGTGGCAGGGCCGGCGTATCCAAATCGGTGTATGGCGCGGGCGCCTGCGAAGGGGGCTACGATGGGGCCTATGGGAGTGGCTTCTTCATTTGGCCTTCGGGGAATCATTATCTTTCGGGGAATGATTATTGGTCTGGACATTTGGGCATTGATCTCGCCGCTGGCGAAGGTGCGCCAATCTATGCTGCTGATAGTGGCGTGGTTGTATTCTCCGGGTGGGCGACTGGAGGTTACGGTTATACCATTATGATTGACCATGGCAATGGTTACCAGACCTTATACGCCCACCTGAGTGGCATTAACGCCACCTGTGGACGTAGCATGGGCCAGGGTCAGGTCATTGGATATGCAGGTAGCACGGGAAATTCCACAGGGCCTCACCTGCACTTTGAAGTGCGCTATCAGGGTGGCTTCGTCAACCCCTGGTATGTGTTACCAGCTCCATAGGGCTGGTCTCATTTATTCGATTTAATCAGGACGGAGAAATAGATGACTCAGGAAAAGGAAGTCCCGACGCCTACTACGGATGTGATCGCCGAGACCGATAACTATCTGGCTTGGCGCGCCGAAGAACCGGATGGGGAAATCACCTATCATCTGGAATTGAACAATGTTACCTTGCATTTCTTCCAGGAAGAATGGGACGAATTTCTCGATTTGGTGCGCGCGTTAGTTGGATAACTGTCCTAGCGGGCTATTTTTTCCACATAGGGGATCACCCCCTGGCATGGCTCAGTAAGGCGCGCTGACACTTCATCCCAGCGCAGTGTGGTTGGATTTGCCTGCCAGGCAGAATGGATAGCATAGGACAGGCAGCCAGGCCCGGCGTGGTAATTAGCCAGGGTAAAACGCCATAAATCTTCATAGGTGCTCACCGCCCCGGGTTTCTCCTTGGTGGCGTTATAAATGATTTGGGTGACCTGTTCACAGGATGCCAGGAGGGTATTGGCGAAAAGGGAGATGCTCAGGCGAGCGTTGGTCAGGTCCACGCCTGTGGGACACTCGGGGCAATCCACCTTGGCCTGCAAGGCCAGGGCTCCGCGCAGAATGGCTTGTTCATCCGGCTTTAGTTTTAAATATCCCTTGTCACAGGCGTCTTGGGTTAATACCAACGGACAAAATTGGTTGAAGAAAGAGGGATTCCAAAGTAATACCGTATCGGCGCCTTTATCTGTGATCTGTCCCAATCCGAACTCGAAAGGCACGCGAAATACGCCAGGCCAGAATTGGCTTTCCTGAGCGAATAGATTTTTCATCAACTGAGCCGGCATCCCCGTTTCCTGGGCTACCTGAAGGATGTCCTGATTGAATTGATTTTGCCATTCGAGCAATAAAGGTCGGGCGGTTTCTAAGCCACAGGCGTCGGCATATCCATTGGGGAGCAAGCCGCCTGTCGGGCAGGTGGAAGCATCAACGACCCCTTGGGCGATGAGGCGTCCTGCAAGATAATAATAAGGCTCATCCGAGGCAAGGAGTACAGACTGGTCGGGGGTGCTCAGCCAGGCGGGCAGGCCGCCAATCGGAGGCAGGGCTTCCCAGGTTTGGGAACAACTGGCTAATGGGCTACCGCGCCATTGTGTGCTCAGTACATCCACAAACCAGCCTGCCTCGCCCGGCGTTAATGAGACACCGCTTTCGACCACACGCACCTGGGCTTTGAACGTTGGGCTGCGGTCGCCATAACTGGAGTTAGCCCAGAATTCGACGGTTATCCCTCCTGCAGGCGTGACGTTCAAAGGCAGGCGGCAGGTTTGGCCCTCACAGGCGAAAGGTTGCCCATTAAAGGTGCCTTCAATGGATGTGATGTGTTCGTTGGGTAAGGGCTCCTCACCGCTTAAGAGCAAGGCCGGAAGGTTCTTACAGAGATTATTTGGCGGCTGGGGCGAACATCCATCTAATGTCACCCAAACACTGGCAAGGGGTAAATTAACAATGATTTCTCGCTCTTTAGGGCGTTGGGAAATAGGAAGAAGATAGAGGCCCTGGCAGGATGAGGTATCGCTCAAGCCTTTCAGGATGGGCTTGCAGGGTGGGGTATTTAACCATTGGGCTTGCAAGTTAGCCCCGCAAGATTTTAATACTTCGCCGGTGGTGGGGAGGCCTTCGTGGTCAACCAGGATCGAGCATAAAAACTCACTATTCTGCCAACGCAGAAGCCACCACTCATATTCAGTATAAGAAACAACGATAGTTGTCTGCCGTCCCTGATCATCTGCCCAGGCGCGCTTTACAAACCACGCCATCGCTCCGGTAACCATAAGAGCCAAAAACAATACCTTGAGCGGGCGCGAGATCCGGGGCATCTTGTAAAAACGATAACATGATCACACGCGGTTGTCAACTACCTCTTTGGTGATATTTTTTATTGCAGTGGGATTGTCATAAGAATATCGAGCGAGCACTCCCAGGCTAGCGAAAATGACAGGTAGGCTTGCCTGTGACTGCAGCCCGTGATACACTCTAATTATCTAATCGGATAAGCAGGTGTTGTATGCCTCCAGTATTGTACTTGATTGATGGCCATGCGCTAGCCTATCGCACGTATTTTGCATTAACCCGCGGTTCACCCCAGGGATTCACCACCAGCAAAGGCGAACCCACGGCAGGTGTGTTTGGCTTCACCAGCGTCCTGCTCCGCATCCTCGAGCAGGAACGTCCAGATTATCTGGCAGTAGCCTTTGACACGGGCAAGACCTTCCGCGATGATCTCTATCCACAATATAAAGGCACCCGCGCCAAAATGCCAGAAGACTTAGGCCCACAAATCGAGCGTGTCCGCCAGTTGGTGGATGCCTTCAATTTCCCTCGCCTTGAGATCGAAGGCTATGAAGCCGATGATGTCCTGGGCAGCGTGGCTCATCAAGCAGTTAAGCAAGGGTTGGGAGTGAAAATCATTACCGGCGATCGGGATCTGTTGCAACTTGTCAGCGATCGTATCATCGTCAGTTTGCCGGGAAAAACTCTCTCTGAATCACGCAATTTCCTCCCCAAAGATGTGGAGGAATTCATAGGGGTTCGCCCCGAACAGGTGGTGGATTTCAAGGCGCTGGTGGGAGATAAGTCTGACAATATCCCTGGGGTGGCTGGAATTGGCGAGAAAACCGCGATTGCGCTCCTCCAGACCTACGGCAGCCTGGATGGGATCTACGCCCATTTGGACGAGATCCAGGGAAGTGTGCGTAGCAAGTTAGAAGCCGGGCGAGAGTCAGCCTATTTGAGTCGAAAATTGGCGACGATCGTTACCAACTTGAACGTGCCCCTGGACCTGGAGCAGGCTCGGCCTCAGCGATTTGAGCCGGGGGCGATTGAAGCGCTATTTCGCGAGTTGGAATTTCGCTCGTTGTTCCCACGCCTGACCCATCTCATGGAAATCTATGGGATCAAAACCAGCCACAAGCCTCAGCAACTTTCGTTGTTCGTTGCTGCCCAGGAGAAGCCCCGCGAAGCGGTGATCTCCACAGACGGATTAGAAGTGCACATCGTCAACACACCCCAGGCATTGCAGGAATTGGCGAGCCTCCTGGAGCAGGCTGAGATGATTTCGCTGGATACAGAGACCACCTCCACCAGCCCTATGAGCGCTGACCTGGTAGGCTTATCCCTGGCGGTGAATGAAAGGGTGGGTTATTACATTCCGCTGGGACACCGCTCGGGTACTGATCAACAGTTGCCCTGGGAACTGGTGAGGCAAACACTGCAAAGTGTCCTGACTGATCCGCGTATCCCGAAAGTGGGGCACAACATGAAGTTTGATTTTGTGGTGCTTGCACGGCACAACCTGCGGGTCTTTCCCCTGGCTTTTGATACTATGATCGCTGAATGGCTAATTAACCCCGCTTCGCGCAATCTGGGGTTGAAAAATCTGGCCTGGGTGCGTTTAGACTATCGCATGACTGAGATTGAGGAGTTAATTGGAAAAGGCTCCAAACAGATCAGCATGGCGGATGTGCCAATTTCGCAAGCTGCGCCTTATGCCTGTGATGATGCGGTGGTCGTCTTACGCCTGATACCACAATTGCAGGCTGAAATGGAGGCGCGCAATGCCACCAAACTATTTCGAGAATTGGAAATGCCTTTGGTAGAAGTGTTGGCTGATATGGAAATGGCGGGGATTGGGTTGGATGTTGAATTTCTGGGGCGCATGTCTGCGGAATTGGCGCAGCGGATGAGTGACATCGAAAGCCAGATCTTTCAGGCGGCGGGGGGGCCATTTAACATCAATTCCCCTCAGCAATTGTCAGAGGTTTTGTTCAAGCGCCTTAAAATTGCTCCACCGGATCGCACTCAGCGCACTACCACTGGTTTCTATTCCACGGCGGCAGGCATCCTTGAAGCGATGAGCGGTAAACATCCGGTGATTGATTGGGTGTTGGAGTATCGAGAATTATCGAAACTTAAATCCACCTATGTGGACGCGTTACCCCAACAGGTCAACCCCGCCACGGGAAGGGTGCACACCACCTATCATCAAACTGGCTCGGTTACGGGAAGGATCGCCTCTTCGGAGCCTAATTTGCAAAACATCCCGATCCGCACAGAACTGGGGCGCCAGGTGCGGCAGGCGTTTATCGCTGATGCGGGGCAGCGTCTGCTATCGGTAGATTATTCTCAGGTCGAGTTGCGCATAGTCGCCCACATCTCTGGAGATGAAGCGATGTTAGCCGCTTTTCGCGCCGGGCAGGATATTCATGCTGCAACGGCTGCAGCCATTTACAACGTTCCCATTGAGGCAGTCACCAAAGAGCAACGCCGCCACGCTAAGGCGATCAACTTCGGGTTGATCTACGGAATGAGCGCTTATGGGCTGACGCGCTCGACAGACCTGACTCTGGCCGAGGCCGAAGATTTCGTAGATGCATACTTTAAAAAATTTCCTGGGGTAAAAAAGTATCTGGATAGTGTGCGTCGGCAGGCAGTGGAGAAGGAATATGTAGAAACGCTGTTAGGACGACGGCGCTACTTCCCTGGACTGAAGACCCAGGGAAATCGCAATATACGCAGTCGTGAAGAGCGTGAGGCTATCAATGCTCCAATTCAGGGCACAGCCGCCGATATTATGAAACTGGCCATGTTGCGGGTGCCAAAAGCATTGAAAGAAGCGCACTTATCTGGGCGTATGTTATTGCAGGTGCACGATGAACTGGTGCTGGAATGTCCACAGGATGAAGTGCTTTCCACGACAAAGGTGGTGAAACAAGTGATGGAGACGGCCTACCCCCTGAGTATCCCTCTGGCCACCGAGGCTCGCAGCGGGTTAAATTGGGGGGAGATGGAACCCGTCATTATTTGATCCAGAAGCGGGAAGGTTTTCTGTTATGAGCGAGAACGAAGAGATCTTTCAAAAGGTGATGAACCAGGGTCACACGGCGGCCTGGGACCAATCCTGGGAAGAGGCGGCAAAATACTATCGCCAGGCCCTGAATACCATCCCTGATCATCCGATGGCTCTGATCAGTCTGGGACTGGCGTTGTACGAATTGCAGCGATATGAGGAAGCCTTGCAATATTACATGAAAGCCTCTCGAGTTGCTCCCAACGATCCACTGCCTGTGGAGAAAATCGCTCATTTGTATATGCAATTAGGAAACAAGGAGCGCGCCAGCGCGGCAGCCCTGCATGCCGCAGAACTTTACTTGAAAAATCGCGATGTGAACAAAGCCATTGATAACTGGTTATATGTGCTTGATTTAAATCCACAAAACCTAACGGCACACTCACGCCTGGCATTGGTCTATGAACGCATGGGAAAACTGGAAGATGCCGTATCCGAATATATCACCCTGGCTGCCTTATTTCAACGAGCCAATGATCTAGAAAAAGCGGTGCGGGCGGTGAACCATGCCCTGGAGATATTGCCAGGCAGCGCCACCGCGGTGAATGCCCTGGCAATGCTCAAGGATTTCAAACCCCTGCCTTTACCGGAAAGACCCCATCGGGAAAAAGGTGCCATATCTCATAAAGAGCCTCAGGCAAACCAGAGCCTGATTTTAAGGGAGGAAAAAACCGCGGATGCGGTGACCGAAGCCTGGAATAAAGCGCTTTCCATCCTGGCTGATATCTTATTCGAAGTGACAGACGAGACCTCAGAAGAGACCGAGGTACGAAGCCACCTGCAATCTTTCGTGCGGGGTGGGTCTTCGGGTAGATTGCGCCCGGTGGACCGTACCCGAATTATTTTACACCTGGGTCAAATGATAGACCTGCAGAGCAAGGGTGATTACTCCCAAGCCATCGAAGAACTTGACCGGGCGATTAATGCGGGCCTGGAGCACGCCGCAGCTTACTTCAGCCTGGGCTTTTTACAGTATCAAACAGAACAATTAGAAGGCGCCATGCGCAATCTTCAGGTGGCGCTGCAGCACCCGGAGTTTGCTCTGGGGGCGCGTTTATTGCTGGCGCAAATCTACCAGAAGAAAGGGCGCCTGCCCGAGGCCGCAGTTGAATATCTCGAGGCTTTGCGTCAGGCAGATGTCTCCCTGGTGGATGAGGATCAGGCGGATGCCCTGCACCAACTGTATGAACCTCTGATCGAGGGTCTCAATCAAGATAGGGATTCTCAGGTGCAAAAGCGCATTTGTGACAATGTCTCTGGGCTTTTGATGCGGGCCGATTGGCGCGAAAAACTTCAGAGAGTCCGCCAGCAGTTGCCGAGCCAGGCAGACGGAGGTCCACCGATTCCTCTGGCTGAAATCCTGGCCCAATCGCGCAGCAGCCGCATCGTGGATTCGTTGGCCACTATACATTATCTTGCGAAGCAAGGCTATGTGCGCTCTGCAATGGAAGAGGCTTTCTATGCCCTGGACTATGCGCCGACTTATCTGCCTCTCCATGTTTATATGGGAGAGTTATTGGTCAAGCAGGGCCGCTTTCGCGAAGCGGTTGAAAAGTTGATGGTAGCTGCCCGCTCTTACAGCACCCGAGGGGATGCCCGCCATGCCATTCAACTCTATCGGCGTATGATCGAGTTAAGCCCCCTGGAGTTAGAACCACGCTCACACCTCATCGAAATCCTGACAACCATGGGGCGCTCAGAAGAGGCGCTACAACAGTATATGGAGCTGGCAGATGTGTATTACAACCTGGCGGATTTGGAGAAGGCGAGGCAAACCTATGAAAAGGCTTTGCAAATGGCGCAACAAGCGCGTGTGGACCGCGGCTGGCAAGTGCGTATCCTATATCGCATTGCTGACATTGACTTGCAGAGCCTCGACTGGCGACAAGCCTTGCGCGTGTATGAGCAAATTCGCGCCTTACAACCCGAGGATGAGAAAGCCCGCTTTAATTTGATCGAACTGAATTTCCGATTGGGACAAGAATCACGAGGGTTGAACGAATTGGATAACTACCTGGCTTACCTGGCCTCTAAAGGACTGAGAGGGCAAGGAGTGCGCTTCTTAGAGACCTTAGTTAATGAGTATCCAAACCAAACCGGCCTCCGACGTCGCCTGGCGGAACATTATCAGCATATGGGACGTAAAGGGGAGGCTGTGGCTCAATTGGATGCAATTAGAGAGATACTCTTTCAAGCCGGAGATGTGGCAGGCGCCATTCAAGTTGTAGAAACGATACTGGCGCTCAAACCAGATAATGCCGATGAGTATCAACGCTTGTTAGGTCAATTGCGGGGGCAGAAAGGTAAGGGTAGAGCCTAGTCTCTCAGCGCCAGATCCTAAAGGAAGTCACCGTTTGGGCTTCAAAAGACTCAAACATGGCTGAGGCGAACACTTCAGCTACCCCTGTTGGCTGATCGTCGAAAGCGAAGGTATAGCGGGCGATACCAAATTTATCTGTAAAGTCAGGAATAATCACGCGTTCGAGATACCCTGAGGGCAGTTTAATCACCAAAGTTATTTGGGTGTCTGAGACGGGGAGCAAGTTCTGATCCTGCACGATCACATAAATGGTTTGTTTTGCGCTCGATGGTAGGACAGCGCTTTGGGGAAAAGCCCGCACCTTGAGGTGAAGAATCGGTTGAGGCAGATTACTGCCTGGGGCAGACCAGGGTGCGGGTAATAATCGCGCTGGGTCTTCGCCCAGGGTTTCAAAGTAACGCATTCCCAGGTCGGTCAACATCACCCGCTGACCTTTAGGCATCTCTGGGTGCCATTCAAAGCGAGCGCGCTGGAAATATTGGGTGATACGTCCATCATGAAGTTCGAAATTGGAGATTGGGAAGCCAAATTGCAACGCTCCTCCTTTGGCTTCATAGAAGTCTAGAAAAGCATAACACACCTGGAAACCGCTCTCATAAAGGCGACAACCGGGCGCATTCTCAGGGATAGGCAGGCTCGGTCCAGGTTGATACAAGAGGGTGCCCAAATCGGTGATCTTCACCCGTAATTCTTCAGGCCCCTCAGGGAACAATTCAAAGCGGGCGCGCTCAAAATATTGGACTATTTTGCCCTGGGTGCGTTCCTGATAGGCTTCTGTAATGGGATAACCATAGATCATGGCTGGGTCTGATGCTTCCAGGTAAGTTTTGAGAAAATCCCCCATGACCCAATGCCCATGTTGCGGATAATACCCCGTTTCGTTGGGGTCAACCTGCGTTTGCGCCTGGGTGGGATTCCGAAAAT
>JBBILY010000017.1:0-26740 GCA_037444705.1 Chloroflexota bacterium
ATCCAGATTCCTTTGCTCTCTAGGTGATGACTGTGGGGGCACGTTTAGGCTTGAAACATGCCTGCGTATCGCCTCCACGAGAGCATCTGGCACAAAGGCGGGCTTCATCCCAAAACAAACCAGACCTACAGTATTCGGCATCCATTGAAAAGTAGAAATCCCTATTTTTTCTAAATCTAAGCGCACAAACATATAACCTGGAAAATAAGAACGCAAAGATAGGCGTCCCGACTTTCCATTGGTGGAAAAAAACCTGGGGTAGAAAACCTCGTAGCCTCGAGATTGCAATTGGCGAAAAACAATCTCTTCTTTATTTGGCTTACATGTAAGAACATACCAATGACTCGTCAAGGATTCACCCGCCTTAGGTTTACAACTTTTTACGTTATGATGAAAAAAACTTGACAATAACCCTATCCTGATGACAGATTCACTTGCTACAACAAGAAGAATAGCAACCAGCGTGTGCTAACGCTACAGATCTCCCTTTTCTCTCACCAGACCCTTATGATTGGCTATTTTAATAATTGCTCAATCATTTATGAACAGTACTAAAGTATGATCAATATTATTTGATAAACAACTTTTAATTCTGTCTAAGGGCCCGTTAATCTGTTTAATATTATACCCCACCCATCCAAAATTATGGTTAAGCAGTACCATTTTTACCCCATCAGATGCTTACAATATCCTGACAAGGATTTTAGCGATCCTGGCTCAATAAAACCGCCAGGTATCGGTATAACTTCTACATTTCCATCAAGCCGTTATAATTACCCCACACCTTCTCTACTAAACCGTGAAGCCTATGACCTATTTGCAAGACCTTAAATGCTCTCAATGCGGGAAATCCTTTGATGCCTGGCGGGTGCAATCTTATTGCCCGGACTGTCAGGCGCCCCTTCTGGCTGACTACGATACCGACAAGGCCCGTCAAAGTTTAGACCGAGACCGCCTTTGCCATCGCCCACGCGGAACATGGCGCTGGCAAGAGTTATTACCAGTACTAGATAAATCTAACCAAATCAGCCTGGGAGAAGGCGATACGCCTCTACTTCGGTTATCCCGTTTCGGCGCGACGTTGGGGCTGCCTCATCTGTACATAAAAGATGAAAGTTTTAACCCGACAGGTACATTTAAAGCCCGTGGTCTGGCCGTGGCCATATCCAAAGCGCGTGAATTGGGCATTCGCCAGGTGGTCATCCCCACTGCGGGCAATGCAGGCGCAGCTATGGCAGCCTACGCAGCGCGCGCTGGCCTTAAGGCATGCGTCTACATGCCAAAAGACTCGCCTCATGCCAATATCCTGGAAACTCAGATTACAGGCGCTCAGGTCGTCCTGGTGGATGGCTCAATATATGAGGCTGGACGACTGGCGGCCAAGAAAGCCCTTGACGAGGGGTGGTTTGACCTTTCCACTTTCAAAGAGCCCTACCGCGTCGAAGGCAAAAAGATCATGGGCTACGAACTGGCGCAGGCTTTCAATTGGGAATTACCTGAGGTGATTATCTATCCCACTGGGGGTGGCACCGGCTTAGTTGGGATGTGGAAAGGCTTCGCCGAATTGGAAGCCTTAGGCTGGTTGGAAACAAAATCGCGGCCGCGCCTGGTGTCCGTGCAAGCCGCAGGTTGTGCACCGGTAGTAAAGGCTTTCAACAGCGGTTCTCCCAACTGTGAATTATGGTTGGATGCTCACACCATAGCCAGTGGCCTACGTGTCCCCAAGCCCTTCGCCGACCGGCTGATCCTCAGATTCATACGAGAAAGCCAGGGAATAGCCCTGGCTGTGGATGACCAAACCATTTTAGAAGCCCAACGGAGATTGGCTACAACCGAAGGTATCTTTGCCTGTCCCGAAGGAGCCGCTACGCTAGCCGCCTTAATATCTTTACAGGCAAGAGGCTGGATCAATTCCCAGGATCGGATCGTCCTGTTTAACACGGGCCTGGGGATAAAGTATATTGATCTTCTCCAACGATAAAGAGCACAGGATTTTCTCTCTGTGCTCTTTATCGTCTATCACCAAACGGTCTACGCCTTCAAATCTTGCGACCGCTTACGGTAAGCCTTGATCCAGCGCATGGCATATTCGTCTTTTCCCATGAGCAAATCGCAAGCCAACAGGATCGTCTGAATTTCGGGAACTGTCGGGTCGGTAATTGCTGCAGTCAATCCACGGCTGATCGCCAACGCCAGAAAGGCGACATTAATGATCTTCCGATCTGGCAAACCGAAAGAAACGTTGCTAGCCCCCAGGCTCATATTTACACCAAGTTGCTTCTGCACCAGGGTTAGAGTGTCCAGAGTAATGAGACCCGCACGATAATCCGCGCCAACGGTCAGCGCCAAACAGTCAATGATGACATCCTGACGAGGTATACCGAATTTTTCTGCATTCCGGACTAGTTTATCGGCCACACGCAGGCGATCTTCGGGTGTGGCGGGCACGCCATGCTCATCCGTGATCACGCCAATCACAGCTGCCCCATACTCCTTCGCCAACGGGAATATACGCGCCATCATGGCTTCTTCCGCAGTGGTGGAATTGATCAAGGCTTTACCCGGGATTATCTTTAATGCCTCTTCCAGTGCATCTGGACTGGCTGTGTCAATGCATAGAGGCACACTAACTACCTCCATCACCGCTTGAACAGCACCTCGTAACAAGGCGCATTCATCCCCTCCCGCTATGCCGGCATTGACATCCAACACCTGCGCGCCCGCTTCCACCTGCCGTAAAGCCTCCTCCTGCACCAGAGAGAAGTCCCCTCTGGCCATGCTTTCGGCAAGTTTCTTGCGGCGGGTTGGATTGATACGCTCCCCGATGATTACGAAGGGGCGCTCGGGCCCAATAACTACTTTCTTTTCTTTGAAACTTAGTGTTGTTTCCATGCTCCCTTCCATCTCGAAGAAAATATGGCCGCGATCAATGCGCTTAATCCACTGAGGATCGTCCCAGCAGCGGCCACAATTAATATCTGTAAAGTGGATATAAACCCAAGAAACATGCTGGCGAAGTCTGGCAGGCTCCATTTTGCGATGAGGCCATTCATAGCAAATGACCAAAGCACTGGCATAGGCAAAAGATAGATCGTCCCCAGAGATAACCCTAATATGTTCAAGGTTGCCTGCAGGGGAGACGATTGATATAGACGCAATCCAACGATTACCACCAGCCAGGAAATGACCATAGCCATCACTGCAGTGGTAGCCACGTAGAAAATTAAATCCTCAGCGCTGGTGACTGAACTGAGCGAGTAGGTCCTATGATCTAATAATGCATAACGTATATTAAAAATCAAAATGTAAACGAAGCCTCCCCCTAATAAAGCGAACGTTTCTTTCCTCCGCTTGCGGTAAAACCATACGATGGGTATCCCTGCCAGCAACAGAGACAGGATGCTACGCGGCAGGCGTTCCGCATTTAAACGAGTACGCCGCGCCTTTTCCAAGGCATCCTGATAGGCTCGAACTATCTCATCGGTCTGATCGCCATATTTGACCTGATCCACATTACCTTTATAACCTATGGACTCGAAATAAGATTGTAACAATTGTTTTTGCTGGTCAATCGTCGCCTGAGAAATAATCCTCTCCTGCTCAGGTGACAGAGTCAACATTTCCGTAAGGACACGTCCCTGACTGGAGGCAGGGATATTTAATCCTAACAACGCCGCCACAGTGGGTGCGACATCCACCATTTGAATATCACCATACTGACCCACCTTAACACCCGCCCCCACAAGCGCAAAGGGCTCGATTAAGGTAATTGCATCCTGTCCGCCATGTCCTCCCTGGTAAATCTGCCCATGGTCACTCACAACCAAAAGGGTATCTTGACTCAAGTCCAACTTTTCTGCGAGCTCTCGGATCAACCCATCTGCCCGTTGAGCAGCCGCATCCCAGCGCGGATCGCGTGGGCCGCCCTCATGATGTCCTGCATAGTCCACCTGATCAAGGTGGACTAACACTAGATGATACTTCCCAGTCTCAAGCCAATCTAGAGCAGCATCAACTACTGCGCGGTCTGCTGCTTGATCCTCGCCAGGTGTATAGTAACTGGCATCAACCGCCTCCTGCGGCAGTAATTTCTCGAACCAGTAGTAACCACTGATAGCGGTTTTCAATCCAGCCCGATGCGCTGCAGAGAAAAGGTTATCTTGAGTAAAGGTGGGAATTTCCTCATAAGGCAGATTGATGACCGGTCCATCGCTTAATTCTGGCCAGGCTCCGGTCAGCAACACTGTATACCCTGGTTCTGAGTAGGAGGGTGGTCGGCTGTGCATCGTGGCAGAGGCAGCGCGTTGCCGCAATTTGTTGAGGAAGGGCATCACCTCGGGCTTAAGCGAGGTATCCAGACGCAATGCATCTACCAGCACAATGACCACACGCCGAGTGAGGGGTTGTCCTAGTGACTGCCCTGGTTTAGGAGGGCGATCTTTCAATGGGGAACGATAAGCATAAACCGAATCCATCATGCCCATTGCTCCAAAATAGGCACCCCCAGCCAAGGTCACCAGGCTTAGCAAGCAGGCAATCACCAGAACGAGCGAGCGGAATTTTGATCTCATGTTGGATACCTTGTCGCAAAGGCCTATGCCGTGGGCAGGATAAACCATCCTAGATAAGATTCGCTCTCCACCCACTTGGGATGCTTCTTCTGCACCTTCTAATGGTTACCCATATCCTCCGTCATAGCCCGAATTATATAGCACGCCTGGAACTTATGCCAACAATTTTTCAATTTCAAATCAGGTATAATTCAGAGCCGTGACACGAACGAGCCTCTCGTCTTACTTTCGCCGACACATTGCCCTACCCGCTGAACATGGCGCCTGGGTTTTCATCCTCAGCCCTCTCCTGATCGGGTTGTTTGCAGCAGGTCAATGGTTCACATCCCAATTGCTATTGATCATTGCCGCGCTGGCAGCATTCCTTCTTCGCCAGCCGGTGACCATTCTGGTCAAAGCCTATAGCGGACGGCGCAGCCAAAAAGATGTGCTCCCTGCTCTTGTCTGGATCCTGATCTATGGTTTGATTGGCTCATTCGCCCTGGCCGGGTTAATCAGTCAGGGTCATAACGAATTGCTACTTCTGGCGTTGCCGGGCATCCCGGTTTTTATCTGGCACCTTTATCTGGTGAGTCGGCGGGCAGAACGGCGCCAGATGGGCATTGAGGTGGTAGCCAGCGGGGTGCTGGCGTTAACAGCCCCTGCAGCTTTCTGGGTTGGAGTGGGCCGAGCAGACCCGCAAGGTTGGTGGTTGTTTATGTTGGTTTGGCTTCAATCAGCAGCATCTATTGTGTACGCTTATCTGCGTTTAGAACAGAGAGAATGGTCTTCACTTCCGGACCTCCCAACTCGACTACGCAAAGGTCAGCGGGCCTTGCTATATTCGTCTTTCAACCTGACTGGAGTGCTAATTCTGACCATTGCCGGGGTATTCCCCTCCTTTCTACCTATACCGTATCTCCTACAATGGGCAGAAATTTTATGGGGTACACTCAGACCAGCCATCGGGGTCAAACCCACGAAGATCGGCGTACGCCAACTCATCGTCAGCACTCTCTTCACGATACTGTTCATAATTACCTGGAAGGTAGGATAATATTTATCTCATAGGGGCTCATCCATAAACGATACGTAACGAAATCGTTAGTTATGGGTTATTTAGGGTAGAATAATTCAAAACCAGCAGGAGGTGATATAAGTTTTTTGATTTGCTATCAACGCTTACCATTGAAATTCATCTCACACAAAGGAGGCAATAAAAATGACTGAGCAAATCCCATCTACTGAGATCACAAGTGATGACAAGTTATGGGCAGCCCTGGGATACCCTATCCCCCTGATAGCCATCATCGTACTTCTCATGGAGGAAAAGAAATCCCGTCCATTCATCAAATATCATGCCGTTCAATCGCTGATCTTCAATGTGGTGCTCTATATCCTGATCTTCATCGTCAGCGCAGTAACCTTTGGTTTTGGCGCCATCTGCGCCCCGCTTTTATGGCTTGCGGTTCTCTGGCCGGCGATCGATTCCTATCGGGGTAATTACACCGAAATTCCACTCCTAACCAAGTTCATGAAAAATCAAGGTTGGGCATAAGCATAAAGCCGAACTTCTTGATTGACTAAAACCTAGGCGTACCATAACCGAATTGACCATGGAGATAACCCCTCGGCAAAATCAGCCACCTGCCCTATCTCCGTCGGATGAACGCACCTGGGCGATGCTGGCCCACTTGAGCGTGCTGGTCAACCTTTTCACCGCTTTCCTTGGCCCCGTTGCTGCCTTGGTGATTTATCTGGTGTATAAGGATCGCTCGCGCTATGTAGCCTATCAGTCATTACAATCTTTTATCTTCCAACTGATCTGGTGGGTGGGCGGGGTAGTACTTACAGGGATCGCCTGGGCTGTGAGCGCTGCTCTGGTGGCCGTGGTTGGGTTAGGTTGTTTGCTATCTCCCTGCGCGGCGCTCATTTCACTCACACCAGTGGCTGCCTTAGTTTACGGAGTGGTAGGCGGTATTCAGTGTAGCCAGGGGCAAGACTTTCGTTACTGGCTGATCGGCGATTGGCTGCGGGGCACCTTGAGCGAAGGGTGATCTATTACATTTATCACTTGACTTTTTAATTACGCGCCTTTAGAATGGAAACATAAAACAAAAACAATAACGGAGGCAGGGAAGAGACCCGTGTTTAAACGGGCACCGAAGGGGCAAGTCTGGTAGAAGGCGCGGCCAGATGAAACTCTCAGGTAAAAGGACCCTGTTTCTATTAACCTCTGGAGAGTTCAGCGAAATCCGCACCAGGATTTCGCCCACCGACGGGGCAAGCGCACTCCCTAGGGCGCGAATCTCTCAGGTTTAGGACAGAGGCGTACGCGATAACAGTGTACGCCTTTTTAATTCCCAGTTTCAGGAGGCTCTCCCATGAATATCCCACTAGATCTCAAATATACTCCAAACGATGAATGGATTCGGGTTGAAGACAATATTGGCACAGTAGGTATTACAGACTATGCCCAACAACAACTCTCCGACATAGTCTTTGTTGAAATTGTGGTCTCTGTTGGTGATCAGGTTAAACAAGGCGACACCTGTGCCACCGTAGAATCGGTAAAGGCTGCTGCCGATGTGTATATGCCGGTGAGTGGGAAAATTGTAGCCATCAACGAAGCCCTGCCTGACTCCCCAGAAGTGGTGAATAGCGATCCCTATGGCGCAGCCTGGATGGTTAAAGTGGAACTTAACAATCCTGATGAACTTAATCGTTTAATGGACGCCGCCGCTTACGAAAAACACCTGGCTGAAAAAGAACAGTAAATCGAGTTTGTTATCTCACTGGAGGTGCCATGTTTCTACCTCACACGGACGCTGAAAAGAAAGCCATGCTGAAGACTATCGGCGTGGAAAAAATTGAAGACCTCTTCCAGGATGTTCCAGTTGCTCACCGTTTTCCCCAAATAAACCTGCCTCCTGGTTTGACGGAGATGGAAGCCTGGAATGAAGTCCAGGAACTCTCATGGTCGAATGAAACTGCCCATGATCTGATCTGCTTTTTAGGCGCCGGAGCATATAACCACTACGTCCCAGCGGCTGTAGACGCCATTTTACGGCGAGGTGAGTTTTATACCGCTTACACGCCTTACCAGCCGGAAATCTCACAGGGCACGTTGCAAGCGATCTTTGAGTATCAAAGCCTGATCACTGCCCTGACTGGTATGGAAGTATCCAATGCTTCCCACTATGATGGGGCAACAGCCGTCGCTGAGGCGGTCAGCATGGCACACGCCCACTTCAGAGGGAAACGTAACAAAGTGATACTCTCGCCGGCTTTGCACCCGCACTATCGTCAAACCGCTCACACTTACAATCTGGGCACTAACATCATCTTTGTCGGCGAAGATACCAGCCTCAAAGAAGGGCCTGAAGCATTATTGCCCCTGATTGACGCTGAAACGGCTTTGGTGATCGTCCAATATCCCGATTTCTTTGGTCGAATTTACGACTATAGCCATCTAGCAGAGGTTGCCCACGCGGCAGGCGCCTTACTGGCTGTGGCGGTTAACCCTCTTGCCCTGGGTTTATTAAAACCACCCGGCGAGTTTGGAGCAGACATTGTCACCGGCGAAGGCCAGCCTTTAGGCATTCCGCTCTCCTTTGGCGGGCCTTACCTGGGAATCTTTGCCACACGCAAGGAATATGTGCGGAAGATGGCAGGCCGCCTGGTAGGTGAGACAGTGGATAACCGGGGTCAGCGCGCTTACGTGCTCACATTGACCGCACGCGAACAACACATTCGGCGCGAAAAAGCCACCTCAAATATTTGCACAAATCAGGGATTAATGGCGCTTGCCTCGACGGTTTACCTGAGCCTGTTGGGAAAACACGGTCTGCGTCAGGTAAGTGAACTCTGTTACCATAAAGCGCACTATGCCGCCAGCCGCATTGCCTCATTGGCCGGCTATGCGCTCTGGAATGAAACGCCCTTCTTCAATGAATTTGTCGTCCGCTGCCCGGCTGAGGTCGAAGAAATCAACTCCCATTTGCTGGATCACGGTATCCTGGGAGGTTACGACCTCGGGCAAGATTATCCCGAACTGAAAAAGCATATGCTGCTTGCAGTGACTGAGATGAACTCGAAGGAAGACATTGACTTATTGGTTGATACCCTGGCGGAGGTGTCTCATGCCTGAACCATTGTTATGCGAAATTTCTGTACCTGGGCGAGTTGGATTTCGCTTCCCACAGCCGGATGTACCCCTTGCCAAATTACCCGATTCACTGGTGCGCCAGGATTTTCCGCTGCCCGAACTATACGAGGTGGATGTAATTCGCCATTTTACACGGCTTTCGCAACTGAACTATGGCGTAGATACAGGTTTCTATCCCCTTGGCTCCTGCACAATGAAATATAACCCCAAAGTAAACGAGGAGGCAGCTCGCCTGCCTGGCTTTGCTTACGTTCATCCATTGCAACCTATCGAAACGGTACAGGGCTGTCTGGCTTTGATGTATGATCTACAGGAGTGGCTGAAGGAGATCGGGGGCTTTACCGGCGTCAGCCTGCAACCCGCCGCGGGCGCGCATGGGGAATTAACTGGCGTTCTGATCATTCGCGCCTATCACCAAGCCAATGGCCAAAGCCAGCGCGATAAGATTCTCATCCCCGATTCAGCCCATGGGACGAACCCGGCCAGTTCAGCTATGAGCGGGATGCGCGTGGTGGAGGTCAAATCCGACCCCCGCGGCAATGTGGATTTGGAGGCTCTGCGGGCTGAATGTGATGAAACCTTGGCCGGCCTCATGCTCACCAACCCCAACACCCTGGGCTTGTTTGACGAGAACGTAGAAGAGGTCATCCGACTGGTGCACGAGGCGGGCGGCCTAGTTTACGGCGACGGAGCGAACATGAACGCCCTGCTGGGCATCGCTCGGCCCGGCGATCTGGGTTTTGACATTCTGCATTACAACCTGCACAAGACTTTCTCCACCCCCCATGGGGGTGGCGGGCCAGGTTCTGGCCCTGTTGGCGTCGCCTCCCACCTGGTGGACTTTCTCCCCGGCCCGCTCGTGGCTATTATCGAGGAGGGCAGTGATGAAGAGGAGTTGCCACCCCTTTATGGTTTCGTCTGGCCTCCTCGAAGCATTGGTCGGGTAAAAGCGTTCCACGGCCACTTCGGCATGTTGGTCCGTGCCTATACCTACATGCTGATGCATGGTTATGATGGCTTACGGGAGGTAGCGGAACTCGCCGTCCTTAACGCCAATTATTTATTAGCCCGACTGCGGGACACCTACCATGTGCCCTACGACCGAATCTGCATGCACGAATTCGTAGTTGAGGGGCGTTGGCCAGATGCGCCAGATATCCACGCTCTGGACATCTCCAAACGCTTAATGGATTACGGTTTCCACCCCCCCACGAACTACTTTCCATTGATCGTCCATGAAGCCTTAATGATTGAGCCAACCGAAACCGAAAGCAAACAAACCCTGGACGCGTTTGCGGATGCCTTGATCCAGATCGCCGAAGAGGCGCACACCAACCCCGAACTGCTTAAAAGCGCCCCTCACATCACCCCGGTAGGCCGTGTGGATGAGGTCAAAGCAGCAAAAGACCTGGTTTTGTGCTGCCCCGTTGGCGTCATGCGCGAGTAAAGTTTTCTCAATAAACACCGTTTACCCGCCTCCCGACTTTGCACTGCCTTAACCATCAATCCCCAAAATGGGGATTGGATGACAAGGCGTATCACCACCCTGCAGATCTGTAACTTCGGATTGCAGATTTGCAGGGTGATTTATTTTATGCGACAGACATGATACAATACTCATCCTGCCAATACCGCTCATAAAATAAACCTCTATGCTAAGGTTCGACAGTTCCCAAATTCAATTCACTACACCCCGACCATTCGTAGAAATCCATTTGCCTGATGGCCGTGCGATCTCAGGGCCGCGTGGCACGCCGGTAGGCGCCTTCTTGCAATTACTGGAGAAAGAGATGCCCGCCCCAATCGTGGGCGCCATTGTCAACGGGGAATTACGGGAATTAACCTACCCGATCCAGATGGACGCTAAAGTCAAACCCATCACCACCAGCGATGCGGATGGCGCCCGTATCTACCGCCGTTCCCTGGTCTTCCTACTTGAAACCGCCTTCGAGGAGATTTTCCCAGGAGCAATCCTGACTGTAGATCATTCAGTCGCTTCTGGTGGATATTACTGCCAGGTCTCGTGCCGCCCTCCCCTGACTCCGGACGAACTGAACCAGTTGGAAGAGTGTATGCGCCAATTGGTCCAGCAGGATTTACCTTTCGAGCGCCAGGAGGTGCCAATTGCAGAAGCCATCGAATACTTCAAAGCGAAAGGTGCCGAAGACAAAGTGCGTCTGTTAGTCCATCGTCAGAAAGACTATCTCACGCTTTACCAACTTAAAGATCACAGGGATTACCACCATGGTTACATGGTGCCCTCCACGGGCTATCTACGTTGGTTTGCCTTGACCCCCACCGGAGAAGGTTTCACCCTGCGCTTCCCGCGTCGCCACGCCCCAACGCTATTATTACCCTTCACGGAATATCCCAAACTGCTCAACACATTTCGTCAGTATGGCGACTGGTTACAAAGACTGGGCATCTCCAGCGTAGGCGCATTGAACGATGCAATTCGCGCCAATCGCATTGACGAAGTGATCCTTGTCTCTGAGGCTTTACACGAACAACAGATCGCAGAGATCGCCGCGCAAATTGCCTCACGCCTGAATCAGGTGAGGGTCGTTTTCATCGCTGGCCCTTCCGCCTCGGGAAAAACCACCTTCTCCAAGCGCCTGTCCATTCAATTATTAGCCCGAGGCATATCACCTTTTCCTTTGGAGATGGACAATTACTTTGTTGATCGCGAACTGACCCCGCGCGATGAAAATGGAGAATTGGACTTCGAATCCATCCACGCTCTAAACCGCCAACGTCTAGTCGAAGACCTGCGCCGCCTGTCTGCAGGTGAGACGGTCCAACTGCCGCGCTATAACTTCCGGGCGGGAAAGAGCGAGCCTGGTCAGGTCATCCAACTTAAATCCAATGAGATCATCATACTGGAGGGTATTCACGGGTTGAACCCTGCCCTGACTATAGACTTCCCTCCTGAACAAACCTTTCGCATCTATGTATCCGCGCTGACGCAGATTAACCTCGACCGTCATAACCGCGTCTCTACCACCGACACACGTCTGATCCGTCGCATCGTGCGCGATGCCCGCGAGCGTGGTTACACTGCCCAACAAACCATTCAGCGCTGGGAATCCGTGCGGCGGGGTGAAAAGCGATATATTTTCCCCTATCAAGAGAACGCCGATGTGATGTTCAACTCGGCCCTGGTTTATGAACTTTCGGTTCTCAAACCTTTCGTGGAGCCGCTCCTCAGGCAAGTGCCTTTCGGCAAGCCGGAATATGTCGAAGCCAAACGGCTTCTGGCGTTCCTGGAATGGTTCTTGCCTCTGGAAAGCGACTTGATCCCTGATAACTCCATCCTGCGCGAGTTCATCGGTAATTCTATCCTGCGCGAGTTTACCATCTGGCATAACCATTCCACGCCCTGAAGCGAGCCGTGAGTGAGCCTGGAGGTCAGCCATAGAAGGTATTTAAGGCAGGTGGTTGCATTTACGGAGGCTGGATGAATCAAGATAAACTGATGCGCACTGTGCGCTGCCGTAATGATCAGAAACCCGGAACACTTGGGCGTCTGCTCCTGGCGATTGCCGAGGCAGGAGGTGACATTGGCGAGATTCGCCTGATTCAAGAAGGCCATCAAGCGGTGATTCGTGACCTTACCATTTACGCCGACGATGAGCCTCAGTTGGAGCGAATCCTGAAAGCCATGGCGGCTAATCCAGGCACGCGTATTCTGGCAGTGCGCGATGAGGTGTTGGAACTTCACCAAAAGGGGAAAATTGCTATCCGAAGTCGCTATCTGGTTGATAACCTGGCTATACTACGGCGGGTATACACCCCAGGCGTTGCCAGTGTGTGCCTCAAAATCGCTGCTGATCCGTCCCTGGCTCGTCAATACACCGCTATCAGTCATTTGGTAGCGATTGTCACGGATGGTACAGCCATCCTAGGGCTTGGAGACATCGGTCCGCTGGCTGGGATGCCCGTCATGGAAGGCAAAGCGATGCTGATGGAAACGTTGGTAGGCTTATCGGGAGTACCCATCCTGCTGGACAGCAAAGATGTAGAGGTCATTGTTCAAACTGTTGCCACAATTGCCCCAACTTTTGGCGCAATTCAACTTGAAGATATTTCTGCTCCACGTTGCTTCGAAATCGAAACTCGCCTGCAGTCCATGTTGGATATCCCCGTCATGCACGACGATCAACATGGCACAGCAGTGGTCACCACTGCTGCTCTTTTAAATGCCTGCCGTCGCACCGGTGTAGACCTCCAACAAGCAGTGATCGGGCAAATTGGTCTAGGAGCCGCCGGTAACGCTATCGGGCGTATGCTGATTAAGTTGAGCAGTAATCCAATACTGGGTGCTGACATCTCCGAAGATGCTTTGAGGCGCTTTGAGCAAATTGGTGGGATTCGCTCAACATTAGATGAGATTATGCGCCAGGCGGATATCATCATCGCCACAAGCGGTGTAGCGGGGTTAATCAAACCCGAAATGGTGCGCAAAGGACAAATCATCCTCGCCCTTTCCAATCCCAATCCCGAAATTGACCCGGAGGTGGCCATGGCTTGTGGGGCTGCCTTTGCTGCCGATGGCAAATCTGTCAACAACGTACTTGGATTTCCTGGCATACTGCGGGGAGCAGTGGATTGTCACGTCCCACGAATCACCCAGGAAATGTATATGGCCGCGGCTGAAGCCATCGTTCAAGCCACCCCCGCGGATGAGTTTATGCCCAATCCGCTGGATCGAAAGGTGCACCAAACTGTGGCGCGCGCCGTTGCCCAAAAGGCGCAAGAGCAGGGCTTGGCTCGTGCAGAATTTGTACCTTATCTGGACGATTGACCCACCATCCAGACCTGGTGTTCGACTAACTCTGGGAAAGACACCCTTTATCACTTCGGTTATAATAACATCATGTATACGCTTGCCCCACTCGAACCCATAGACTACCTGGTGATCGGTCATCTGACTTGCGATAAAACCCCGCATGGCTTGCGCCTGGGTGGAACTGCGGCTTACGCCGCTTTGACAGCCAAAGCCCTGGGATTACGGGTAGGCATCGTGACCTCTTGGGGTGCGGAAATCCCTCTGGGACCCTTAAGTCAGATCCCAATTGTCAACCTACCAGCCGAAAGAAGCACAACCTTTGAGAACATCATCACACCCGAAGGGCGGGTGCAGTTCATACATTGGGTCGCACCCAACCTGGATCTTAATCTTGTTCCTGATGCCTGGCGCTCGCCCGCAATCGTACACCTTGGCCCGGTGGCTCAAGAAGTAGAACCTAATTTAGTGCGCCATTTCCCCGCCTCGCTGATTGGCGTCACCCCCCAGGGTTGGTTGCGAGCCTGGGACGACAAAGGGCGAGTCTTCCCCTGCGAGTGGCCAGAATCTACTTTCGTCCTCCAACGCGCAGGGGCAGCCGTGATTAGCGATGAAGATGTGGATGAAGACGAAGATCGCATTAACGAGATGGCGGCTTCCTGCCACATCCTGGCCGTTACCGAGGGAGAACAGGGTGCGTGTCTCTACTGGAATGGAGATGTGCGTCGTTTCCGTCCCCCTAAAGTTTCCTTCGTTGATGACACCGGCGCAGGCGATATCTTTGCGGCTGCCTTTTTCATCCGCTTGTATATGACCCGCGATCCCTGGGAGGCAGCCCGCTTTGCGACCCACCTGGCCGCATATTCGGTGACAAGGCCAGGATTGGAGGGTATCCCAACCCAGGAAGAAATCCAGGAATGCATGGTTGAGGTCTTTTGATGGGAAAAATATACACCCTCGCCAATCAGAAAGGCGGGGTTGGCAAGACAACCACGGCGATTAACCTGGGTGCATATCTGGCCTACTTCGGCCAACGCGTGCTTCTGGTGGACCTGGATCCTCAGGCCAATGCCACCTCTTGCCTTAAAATTGATAAACATGCAGTGCGCGGTGGCACCTATGAGGCGCTGATTGGTTCAGCCACACCCTCCAGCCATATCCTGCATAACCCTCGGTTAAAACTTTCCATCCTGCCCTCCACACCTGCACTGGCTGGGGCTGAGGTTGAATTAGTGCCGGAATTGGCGCGTGAGAGTCGCCTGAAAAAGGCCTTGATGAGCGTTGTAGACCGCTATGACTACATTCTAGTGGATTGTCCACCCTCCCTGGGGCTGTTGACTTTGAATGGATTAGTAGCGGCGCAAGATGGCGTCATCATACCGGTGCAATGTGAATATCTGGCTTTAGAAGGATTGGGCTTGCTCAATCAAACCCTTAATCGCGTGCGCAGTGTTCTCTTCCCTGAACTACGCGTGCGCGGTGTTCTTCTCACCATGTACGATGGTCGCACGAACCTGGCGAACGATGTCGTCAGAGAAGTGCGCCGCTATTTCCCCGATCTAGTTTTTGAGACGGTGATACCGCGCAGTGTGCGCCTGGCTGAGGCACCCTCCTATGGCCAACCGATATCGGTGTACGCGCCAGGCTCTCCAGGGGCGGTAGCCTATGCCACACTGGCGCGTGAAATCCTGGAAAAGGACGGGGTGCATATCCCGGTGCAAGTGTAGACCATGCCTCGCAGAACAGGTCTTGGCCGTGGGCTTGACGCTTTGATCTCCGCTGGGGAACGACCCGCCAGCGGGAACGTCATCTTCATCCCTATTGAACGGATTGCCCCCAACCCACGGCAACCGCGCAGCGGTTTTGATCCCCTTGAGATGGAAGAACTGACCAACTCGATCCGCGAGCATGGCATCCTCCAACCTCTCATCGTGACCTATGACGACATAAGCAGCCAATATACTTTGATCGCTGGGGAGCGACGCCTCATCGCTGCTCGCCAGGCGGGTCTGGAAAGCGTACCCGCCATCATTCATACAGTCAATGAACAACAACGCCTGGAACTAGCGCTGATTGAAAACCTGCAACGCGCCGACCTCAACCCTCTTGAGGCTGCGGAGGCTTATCGTCAACTGGCTGAAGAGTTCGACCTCTCCCACGAAGAAATTGCACGTCGCGTGGGCAAAAGCCGAGCGGCAATCACCAATACCCTACGCTTACTCAAACTTCCCCAAAGTGCACGCCAGGCCCTCCTAGAAGGTCGCATCAGCGAAGGCCATGCGCGCGCCTTGTTATCTCTTCCAACCCCCCAGGCACAAGACGCCGCCTTACAAACTATCCTGGAAAAAGACCTCAGCGTCCGCCAAACTGAAGAACTGATACGGAGGCTTAGCGGCCATAAAACCCCGTCCAAATCGCCATCTGGCCCACCGCCGGAGATTACCTCCCTCGAAGAACGACTGCGTCAAAAACTGGGTACTAAAGTACGTCTACGTCGCGGACGCAAAGGCGGTAGCCTTGTTATCCACTTCTACTCTGAGGAGGAATTAGAAGCCCTGTTACAAACTCTCCTGGGGGAGTAAACATGTATGTGTGAGGTCATTCCCTATTTCCAAAATGTGATTGGTTTGTGATGATTCAAATTATCTATAACGCCCGCATTTACACCCTGGATGAACTTCACCCCCTGGCTTCTGCTATTGCAATCAATCAAGAGCGCATTCTAGCCATTGGGACAGACCACCAGATTCTATCTGAATTTGAAGGCAATCATCAGGTAACTTCCCTCAACCTTGAAGGCCGTGTCGTCCTTCCAGGTTTGAACGACGCCCATATCCACCTGGAGCAGTACGCATTGGGCCTGCAGAAAGTGGATTGTGAAACGGCCAGGCGCGCAGAATGCCTGAAGCGTGTGGCCGAGCGGGCTCGACAAACCCCTGCCGGCGAGTGGATCTTAGGACACGGCTGGAATCAAAACAACTGGCCAGAAGGTTTCGGCAACGCCGATGAACTAGATCATGTTGCCCCTCACCATCCTGTGTATCTTACAGCGAAATCACTCCACGCCGCCTGGGTTAATCATGCTGCCCTGAAATTGGCCAGCATAGATGCTCATACCCCTGACCCGCCCAATGGACGCATTGACCGCGATCACAAGGGTCAACCCACCGGCATACTATTTGAAGGAGCGATGGAACTGATCCAATCCGTCATTCCAGAGCCTGATGAGACGCAGGTGACGCGCGCCCTGGTTAATGCATTGGATACTCTGCTATCCATGGGGTTAACAGGTGTCCATGATTTCGATCGTCGACGCTGTTTCTCTGCGCTACAAACCTTATATATGCAAGGGCGTCTTCCCTTACGGGTGGTGAAGAATATCCCGCTGGAGGACCTGCCTCATGCTTTGGGCCTGGGATTACACAGCGGGTTTGGCGATGCGTGGCTGCGCATCGGCGGCATTAAAATCTTCGCCGATGGCGCTTTGGGACCTCGCACTGCAGCCATGCTGCAACCTTACGAAAGCGAACCAAATAACCGTGGAATGCTCCTCATGGACGCGGAAGATATTCACGAGAAGGGCGGTCAGGCAGTAGCCAATGGTCTCACCCTGGCTATACACGCCATCGGCGACTGGGCTAATCACGAGGTTTTGAACGCTTTTACCCAACTACGAAAGTTTGAGAAAACCCTGAGGGCTTTTCAATCAAACCCCGTTTACCCCCTACGCCACCGCATTGAGCATGTACAACTGATCCATCCAGATGACGCTCCCCGTCTGGCTGCCTTAGACATTACTGCTTCGATGCAACCAATTCATGCCACCTCGGATATGTCCATGGCTGATCGTTATTGGGGCTCGCGTGCCGCTTTTGCTTATGCCTGGCGTACCCTGCTAGATCAAGGGACCAGGCTCGCCTTTGGCTCTGATGCACCAGTAGAAACCCCCAATCCTTTTCTAGGATTGCACGCTGCTGTCACCCGCCGCAGGAGTGATGGATCCCCTGCACCTGAGGGTTGGTATCCTAACCAAAGATTGACGATCATGGAGGCTTTAGCGGCTTATATACGCGCCCCTGCCTACCTGGCTTATTTAGAGAATTCTTTAGGAAAACTGGCACCCAATTATCTAGCAGATCTGATCGTTTTAGATGAAGACCCATTCACCTGCGATCCAGACCAATTAAAAGAAATTCGCCCCCTGGGTATTATGGTTGGGGGGCAATGGAAGTTGCGTAAATTCTAACTAATCCCCAAAACGATAGCCGGCGCCCCACACCGTGTGGATATATTGAGGGCGAGACGGATCCAACTCGACCTTTTGGCGTAATCTGCGAATGGTTGCCTCAATCAGGTTTAGATCACCCGATGAAGCTACGTAACCCCAAACGTTACGTAATAAATCTTCTTTAGTCACTACGCTCCCCGCATGTTGCATGAGATATTTTAGCAAACGAAACTCCATCGGCGAAACATCCAATTGTTGCCCATGTAGAAAGACACGATGCGCCTCTAAGTCCAAAGTCAATGTGCCGAAGGTCAAGCGTTTCTTGCTCTGCCAGGATGGCACCGTCATCCGCCGCAAGAGGGCGTTGATGCGCGCCACCAATTCTCGCGGGCGGAAGGGCTTGACAATATAATCATCAGCCCCGGCTTCAAAACCTGCAACGATGTCTTCTTCTCTGCCGCGCGCTGTAAGCAAAATGATAGGCACACTTGATTCGCGGCGGATGCGGCGACATGCTTCCAGACCATCCATTTCTGGCATGACAACATCCAGGACAACCACATCTATGGGCTGCACACGCCAAATCTCCACCGCTCGGGCGCCATCATCCGCAAATATGACCTGCATACCTGCGTCTTCTAATACCAGGTATACAGATTGCTGACTATCGAAATCATCGTCTGCATAGAGAATTACTGGTCGATCCGTCATATTTCTCCCAGCAAATTACATGAACCCAAATGCTGAATAACCTGTAAGTTTATTTATTAAACGTTAGCCTGCTCAATCTGTTACACCCCATTTAATTACCGCGGACCTCTCGCACAGGTCGGATATTGACCAGGTCCGCAAATACAACCAGGCGTTCGCGGTAGAAGCCAGCCACTTCATCCCAATTGGTACAGGTGATCAACGTGATCTGTGCCTGATCTCGAGGTTCCAGCACGGACATTTCCGCTTCCGATACTACCTGCTTATCGCGAACCTTGTAGGTATAAACATTATTTTCGGTGTAGAGGATGATCTCATCCCCGCTTTGTAACAAATCCAGATGACGAAACGGACCATCAGCACCATTGCGTAAGGTGACATGCCCCGCAAAACCCGTATTGCCACCTAAGCCTGGCCAGGAAGTGTTGCCCATCCAGGCTACCTCTTGCTGCAAACCAGCAATTAGCCAGGTCAGCCCATCATAAGGTACATATTTCACTACAGCATCCACCCCAAGAGCCGGCAAAGTCATCCGTACCACCGGACTTGTGTCCGGCGGATTACCTTCTGCATCCGGCGTGAGTTGGAGCGTGGGTGTGGGGATAGGATAATCAGGAAGGGTCTGCGGTTCGTCGGTTGGTAAAACCCCTACCCAACCCGGATCCTCAAATGGGGTAAGGGTGGCTTTGCCAGAGGTTGTGGGCTTTAACGCCATAGGTAGTTCAGAGCGCGTATTTGAAGATGTAAGAGAGCGCAATCCCCAGACTGCCAGCCCAAAAAGCGCTGCCGCCGAGGTAAACATGAGCCCCATTTTAATCGCCCAGGCAGCCCACTCTGGTTGACTGCGCCTGGCTCGCAAGCCATAGCCAAGGCTGATGAAACCGATCAATCCTAATAAAATAGCACTAATGAGCGCCGGCAGATAAATTCGGGCGCTTTGTTTGCTAACTGACCTTTTCGGCTCTATTCCACCCGTACCCGGCAATACCGATGAATAAATCAACTGAAACGAGGCTGCATTCGAGGTCTTAGAAAAGGTCTGACCGCCAAACTTGTATGAAACCGAGGCAGTATTTGACACAGTGACATTAGAGGTAGCAGTGGTATTTACCCGGGTTACCACGGTAATGTTCACAGTTTCGTTGGCACCTAACACACCGATGTCCACGGTCACCTTACGCGTGTTACGGTTAATGGTTTCATCGCCTTTGGTGCTGGTGGCGCTGACGATGTCTAAATAAGATGAAAACGTGTCCTCCACTTTAACATCAGTGACCGGGGCTGTGCCGCTATTTCTGACGCTGATGGTGTATGTTGCATTCTGTCCAGTACGCACCTGAGTTGGAGAAACCGAAAGCGTAATGGTGACATTATGAGTACCGCTGCTGGTATTGGTATCCTCAGCCGTGTTATTCGTGCGATTGGCCTCCGGACTTTTTGATCCAACCTTTGCGGTATTTTTAATTTGTGTTGTTGTGCTGGGAAGTGCCTCGGTTACGCGCAATCTCAATTTAAAGGATTCGTGCTCGTTTGGCAAAAGCGGATCTGGCAGTTTCCACACGTAATTCCCTGTGGTTGGCACCGTATGAGCAATACCTGAGGTATCTGAGACATAAATCAATGTAGTCGGTAAAACATCGGTGATCACGATGCCAGTGGCTGAAATTGTCCCCACATTGGTAATGGCTATGGTGTAGGTAATTGTCTGCCCCGGCACAACCGTTGTGCGCCCATCCGTCTTGCCAATAACCAGATCTGTGGTTCCTAATTGAAAATCCAGGCGATTATCTATATTACTTACCAGGTTAATGGACTTGCTCAAGGACTGATAATCCGTCTTAAACGCCCGTACCCTGGCATTTCCGCCGGCTATGGGTGTGCTTACTGTATCCGTGAAGGTGTACCAGCCGCTGGCTGAAGTGGTTGTCGTGTAGACATGATTCAGGCTGTCGGTTAAAACCAATGTGGCCGTGATCAATGGCTGCGCAGTGCCTAAAGTTGTCATCTGACCAATCAACCGCGTTGACTTCAGCCGCAAACTGGCACTGGCCGTGTTATTGGTTGTGTTGTAATCATATAGATCCGATTTCAAACCATTGGTCGAATTTACTATGGTTAAACCATGTGTGCCCGTATTTACCAGGGCGCTAAGGGTCAGGGTGATTTGCTGGCTTACCCCCAGACCTCCCACATCCCAGGCGCCTGTGACTGGATCATAACTTCCCACCAGGGTATTCGCATTAATAAAGGTTAGCCCACTCGGCAGGGTATCTGTCAGGATAACACCGGTGGCCGGGCTTGGTCCATTATTGCGGAGTGTGATCGTGTAAGTGATGCTATCACCTTCTGAAGGTAGCGCAGAGGATACCGTCTTTGACACGGCAAGGTCGGCGCTCTCGATGATCGTCAAATCGGCGGAGGAGTTATTGGCTAAGTTGCCATCGCCCGGGATAGAAACGTTTGCCACGTTAGTCACCTGTGGTGCAGCTTGCTGGCCTACATTAACCTGCACCAGGATAGGAGGCAGGCTAGTCAACCCCGGAATGCCATCCGAGTTGGGATGAATGCAACTGACCAACTGAGCGCTGATAGTGCACTTCCAACCGTCCCCGCTGGCCTGTGTTGGGGTCAAACCAGTTGGCAGGTTATCAATCACAGTCACCTGACCAGTGGCGCTGTCCGACCCCACATTATTCACCACAAGTGTATAAGTACCAGTGCTACCGATGATAAAATTTCCCACATGCATTTTGACAATGCTTAAATCAATGGCAGTGGGAGCCAGCAAACTTCTAAACACCCCTCCATCTTCGCCAGTGTCGGCTGCCATCGCCGGTAGAGACAGCAAGAACAGAAACAAGAGGGTGATTGAGAAAATCAGCGCCAGGCTGCGCTTGACAGAAGAAACTGGCTTTTTCCTCAAATGATAACGAATTGATATGCTCATGCTGTCTCCCTGGTTGGTGCAGAGCAAAAGGAGAAGGGTGATTAGCGTTTGTTTAATTATAAATTAAAATCGCAACTTGCGTACATCCCCTTCGCGCAATGTCATCCCGATGGCATCTAAATGTTCCAACAACGCCAGGGCGTAACGGCGACTGGTGTTAAAGTGGTCGCGCACTTGAGCAGCGGTGATTGTCCCCTGAGAGGCAAGCAGCCGTTTGATCTCATCCACCACATGTATATAGGTCTCTCGCTTGAAAACTACTTCGGGGGAGACCTGCACCAAATAACCCAAATCTAGCAATGCCCCATAAAGTTCATCGCCGATTTCCACCTGGCATTCCTTAACCGTAGGGGGTGTGAATTCGGCATAACTGAATCTCGTCAAAAGGGCCTCAACCGCCTGCCTTTGTTGAGGGGTGAAACGAATTTCATGAGCAGGTAAGCAAACCAATGGACCGCTCTCTTTCAGTCGCCCATTCTCAACCAAACGACTGACCAGAGCGTTGAATAGGCGAGGCGCGATCTTTAAACGGCTCTTCAATTCCTCGCGCGGCATACCTCTCCGCAAAGGATAAGCGTTATGATATTGACCAACCTCCTCCACCGCCCTGGTGACCAGTTTTTCCCAATAGTCCTTCGTTGACACCAGGTTTTCTGAATAAGCCGATATGGAATACAGATTTCCTTCAATTAAGAGGATTTGTCCGCTCTGTAATAGTTCACCCAGAGCGGCTTCCACCGACGAGACCTCCAAATTAGAGCGGGTGAACACCTCCTTAAGAGGAACAGCGCCTAATTCCTGTAACACCTGAAGTAAAACATCTGTGGGCTGGCCTTGGGCCAGCGTTACTAACCGAGCGACCGTTTCCCTGGCGAAGCGCTTATGACGCCGAGGCGGATAAGGGTCTACGATTTCCCCCCCACCCAAGGTTTCCCCAGGAGAAGGCCTACGGAGGATATAGCGGTCTCCTCGTACAGCCACAACTTTCTGAGAGAGTTCGAGTTGGAGCCAGCCTTCTTCACCGGGCTTCAATTCATCTACCCCTAATACACGGGCGCGCCCCATAACCTCTGCAGCCCCAATGAACAATTTCACCTGGTTATTATGTCGCAGTGGAAAACTCACCTCTGGTAACAAGCGAAAACGAACGTCCAACCGATCTGTCGCCCGATAATCACCCGGATGGGCGATAACATCCCCCCGCCGAATTTGCCCAACACTCACCCCAGAGATATTAACCGCGGTGCGCGAACCTGGGACAGCCACATCGGTTTTCCGCTTATGCGTCTGCAATCCCCGAATACGCCCCTTCAATCCCTGTGGCAAGACCTCCACCTCATCCCCAACATGGAATGAACCATCGCTGAGAGTTCCCGTCACTACCGTGCCAAAGCCGGCTATCGTGAATACCCGATCCACCGGCAAGCGAGGTCTTCCCAGTTCGGGACGAGATGGTCTCTCGGCCAGACAAGCAGTAATCGCTTGAAGGAGTTGATCCAACCCTTGCCTTTTGCGCGCAGAAACACGAACAATCGGAGCAGAAGCCAGCACGGTCCCTGCCAGGATCTGACGCAAGTCATCTTCAACCAGGCTTAACCACTCTGCGTCGTCCACCAGATCAATCTTGGTCAGGGCAACTACCCCGCCTTTTATCTGTAACAAATCCAGAATTGCCAGGTGTTCTCGGGTTTGAGGCATTACCCCCTCGTCGGCCGCGACGACGAATAAGGTTGCATCAATCCCTCCCACGCCGGCTAACATATTCTCAATAAAATCTCGATGCCCCGGAACGTCCACAATTCCCACTTCTTCCCCATTAAGAAGGGTGAGCCAGGCAAAACCCAGGTCAATAGTCATCTCCCGTTCGCGTTCTTCTTTCAGGCGATCGGGGTGGATGCCGGTCAATGCCTCAACTAAGGTAGATTTTCCATGATCTACATGGCCCGCGGTACCGATCACACGCATGATGATCTCACCTATAAAACGATTTACGATATTAAAGCCCTCGCCCTAAAGCGCGCTCATAAGATGAAGTCCATTCGTGCAATGCCGCTAGCAAAGATTGCAGACCTTTCTCCATTTGCTGATTGATCTGCTGAATGATGTCCTGGATCTCCTGGACCTGGTCTTCCATTTGCATAACCCGTTCAGACAGCCTTTCGAACTGACGAGCGATCTCCCCTTTCTGCTCTTCTTGAGTGAGAGTGTAATTCGTCCATCGTTTCTGATCATCAGCCTTAAAGGTTACCCATTCCTGGCGAAAACGCTCTTCTGCCAGGCGCTGAATTTCTGTCATTTCATTGAAGCGCCGTTCAACCAACTGACTCAATTCTTCGAGAGCCTCCTGGGAGCGCTTTACACTGCGGTGGGTAGCATCAAGCGCCTGCAGGCTGGTTTCCAGATCAGCAGTTTGGCGCTCGATGGTTTCAAAGCGAGCCTGCCATTCTTTCCAGACGCGCTCTCTTTCCACTTGGATCAAGGTTTGGTTCTCTAAGAATTTAATCTGGGCATCGCGACGCTCAGCCTCCAACATGGAGAGTTCATTCAGGCGCGTTTCGATTTTTCTCAGGCTGGTGGCGGTCAATTCTATCTTCCCTCTATGCTCATCAATGCTCTTGCGAAGTGCAGAAACCTCCCCTTGAAGGTCTGCTATCCGTTTCGCATCTTGTTTGCGCCCATCATCAATCAACCGATACACGCGGGTGTGTTCTTCCTCGCTTCGCTTCAAAGAATCGATTTTCAAACGAAGTTCATCCAACGCCCGCGTCAGGCGCGCTTCTTCATCCACCCGTGCCTGCAAACCACGCTTGGTCTCTCCGAGGGAGGTGAGCTCCTTTCTAATTCCCTCTATGGCCTCCTCAAGGGCACGCACCTCTACCCGCCTGACTTTTTCTGCCTCTTCTTCCCGTTTTTTCGTCTCCTTATCCAGAGCATCCAAAGCCTGCTTGGTTTCGATGCGTTGCTGTAAGAGGGCTTCATCAAAATGATCCATTCGTCCAAGAAGGGCTGAGAATCGTGCAATCTCTCCACTCAACTCCTTAATTTGTTGCGACAACGAGGGTATCCCGTCTTCCAAAGCCATTAATCGTTGTTCGATTCGCTCCAGGGTGGCTTTATCTTTGCGATGTTCCTCGTCCAGCCAATCTAACTGTTTCACAAACTGCTCCAATTCCATGGTCTATCTCCTCTACGGGGGCAACGAATGGGTAATTAACCTTTATCGAACGATTATAGCATGGCGCACCTGAAACCTCATCGGGCTCCACTCAAGAATGTGGTGCTCAGAGAAATGAGTGGATAGATGAACCATTGAGGCAGTATCCCAATCATGACCATTGCCGCACAACCAACGCCAAGTAGGAAAGCTTCAGCAGGCCTTTCCGTCAATTGCCAGGGGGTTTCTTCCTCACCTATCACCAATACAGCCAAAGTTCGTAAACCTCCAATCACCAATCCGACGCTCCCCAATAAGGCTATCAAGGTTGCCAGTGGGGCCTGGCGCGCCAAGATAAACCACAGGCTTAACCGCACAGGAAACCCAGCCAATAGAGGAAAGCCACCAAGGGTAAGGGGGGCGAGAATTAAACCGCCTGTGATGAAAGGTTTGCGCCGTCCTAATCCCTTTACAGATTCTAAGTCCAAACCTTGGCGAACCGACTTACCTTCGTCCATAAGACATGCGCTTACAGCCAACGCCCATATCCCAAATCCTAAGCCGCGGGGGAGCACCGAGGCAAAGATAACCGCTAGCGGAACAGCAATCCCTGCCTCAAGCGAGCCGGCCCCCAACGCCAGGAGGGATAACCCTGTCTCAAAAATCACGGCAAAGCCCAGCATACGCCCCAAATGGCGCTGAAAGGCAGCCCAAAATCCACCTACTCCCACCATGATCGCCCCAACTAACCTCAATATGGTGTAGATTCCGGGCATTGCCTGCAACCAGGCATAACGCTCGAAGAAACTCACGCCAAAGAAAGTTAAACTCAAAGAGAGAATGAAGCAAACAAAAACAGCCACGTACGGATGAGTTTCCTCCATAATCATAACAACCCATGTATGGAATGGAAAGACCCCTAACATCAGAAAGAAACCCAAACCAAGTAGCACACTCGCACGCATCGCCAGAGCCGCATCCGTTGCAACAAGTTCACCGGTTGGAATCGCCCAGCCCGCAAACAATATAAATAACATTCCCAGAATTTGATAGGTGAGAAAACGCAAGACGCCTTTCCCCACCATTTTTGTGGTAGCAGCCATCAGGGAGACACTGAGCAGAACGGTTAACTCAATAATGATAGCAGCATATAAAAATGGCTCAACTGCCAGGGCAGTGGTTAGTAATGAAGCGCTTGCTAAACCGAAGGGAACGAAAAGGCGACCCGCCCGGGCAACCATCGCCCCTCCCGACCAAAAAGCCACCCCTAAAAAAATGAACACCAGAAGCGGTGCATCCGCTTCCTGAAGGATCAGGCGTCGCCCTAAAATGCTTAAACTCCCTGCGATTTGCACCTTCCAGGGGCCAACACTAAACAACTTCCCTATAGGAACAAACCAGGCCAACCCCGCAAGGAAAAGGGAGGCTATGACCCCGCCAATAGCGACTAACTTCTCCCATCGGCGCACAAGGAATGAGATGATCGAGAATATTGCGGGTAGGAAAATCCAGATAAGGGGCGTACTCATATCAACCTTCGCCGGGAGATAATAAAATAAGATAAGCCCCCGTCAAAGATAAACCTAGAATCACCCCAGAAAACAACCCTGCCACCAGCACCGACATCTCCACCGCCGTGTAGAGGATATCGAAACCGGATATGACGGTCAATAATCCCAACACCGTGCGAAAAGGGTGGCTGGTTACCCCCAAATGGAGCAATCCCAAACCCATAAGGATCAATGCGGCCGTGGTTCGTGCCATACCAGCATTTGGGATCCAGTTAGCCACGCCTGAAGTGAGCGATACCATCGCCAGGATGACCAATCCCGCTGCTATCCAGCGTAAGAGTTTTCCAGAGAATGTGAATGGAACAAAATCGGCATTGAAATTATCCCAGGATCTCAAGTGCTTACTCTCGAGAATAAGCCGTTGCTTCTCCAATCCGGCAAGTGCCAGAACCACACAACCTATCCAGCCACTGACTAATTTGGTTATAGCCATGGAAAGTGGCCAATGGTTAGTAATCAGCAAAAATACGCCGACATATTGAACCGCCAGCACACCCAGACACCAGCGCCAATCCTGTAATACCAAGATGAGGGTTGCCGTCATAGCGACCAGAACCACCAATGGCACTGACAATTCATTAAGTACCTCCATGGAGTTTCCGTCCTATTGAGGGCTACCCTGGGC
>JBBILY010000018.1:0-26612 GCA_037444705.1 Chloroflexota bacterium
CCTCGAGCGTGATTTTCAACAACAGGTACAAAGGGCCCTCTCCGGCTTTCGAGGGGCGGCGGTGGTTTTAGAGCGGGATACAGGCCGCGTGCTGGCCATGGCTTCTTCCCCGAGTTTTGACCCCAACGCCTTTGAGCCGGTTAACCGCAACTCCAGTTACCTGTTGCAGGAGATCTTTAGCGATTCAGCCACGCCCACCCTCAATCGCGCCACTCAGGGGCAATATCCGCCAGGATCAATCTTCAAACTGGTCACCATGGGTGCTGCATTGGAGAGCGGCTTGTATACGCCCGAGACAACCTATGAATGTGGATATTTTTTCACCGAGGTGTCAGGGTTGACCCTGAACGATTGGACTTACGACCACTACCTGCAGGGTGATGAGACGCCTCCCAGCGGCTTGCTCACCCTGCCTCAGGGGTTAATCCGTTCTTGCAATCCTTTCTTCTGGCATATTGGGCTAGACCTTTACCGCCAAGGGAGGACCACAGCGATTGCGGATATGGCGCGTGGCTATGGCTTAGGTAGTCCGACCGGCATCGTTGGTCTGGATGAGGCGGCTGGCAATGTGCCTCTGCCGCAGAATGAGGTGGATGCGGTCAACCTGGCAATCGGTCAGGGACAGATGCTGGTCACGCCGCTTCAGGTGGCTAACTTTGTGGCTGCCCTGGGCAATGGGGGGACGCTGTATCGCCCCCAGGTGGTTGAGCGCATTGCTCCGCCTGATGGCGAGCCGACCTTCACTTTCAAACCCGAAGTGATCGGAAAACTCCCGCTTAGCCCGCAAAATTTAAAAGTGATCCAGGATGCCATGCGCGGCGTGGTGGCTAGCACCAAACCCTATGGCACGGCCTGGCACCGCTTTACTGGCCTGGATATCTTAGTGGCGGGCAAAACGGGCACCGCTCAATCGGGTTCGGGAGAACCGCACGCCTGGTTTGCCGGCTACACCTTTGAAGGCCGACCCGACAAGCCGGACATTGCTGTGGCTGTGGTGGTGGAAAACGCGGGCGAGGGCTCGGATTATGCTGCGCCTATCTTCAGGCGCATTGTGGAACTGTATTTCTACGACCGCCCCACCAAACTTTACCCCTGGGAGTCGGGTTTCTATGTCACCCGCACCCCATCCCCTGAAGGGACGGAAACCCCACAACCCTGATCAAGTGACGATTTGAACGGCTTGGAGCGTATGTTGCGCGGTCTGGTGGTTCGTACTCAATCCGGATTTTACACAGTTCGAACCGAAGAGGGCTTGTGGATTTGCCGGCTGCGCGGGAGGTTGAAGAAGGGCCCATTTAAGGGCGATGTGGTAGCGCTGGGCGATTGGGTGGAGGTGCGTCCGCTAGGCCATCAGCGCGGGGTGATCGAAGCCGTGGCACCTCGCCAGCGAGCCCTGGTGCGCAAGGCAGCCACCCCACGCGGTGAATATCAACAGGTTATCATCGCTAACCCCGATCAGGCCGTTTTTGTTTTTGCGTGCGCCCAGCCAGCGCCACGCTTTGGGATGCTGGATCGCTTTTTGGTGATTGCTGAGAAACAAGGCATACCTGCCTTGATCGTGGCAAATAAGGTGGACCTGACGGGGATGGAGGCCGCCCAGGCTTTGTTTGGGCATTATGTGCCTTTGGGATATGGGGTCTTATATACCTCAGCATTGAGTGGTGCTGGATTGGACGACCTGCGTCAGCACCTGGCTGGTAAGGTCTCGGTCTTCGCCGGACCCTCCGGTGTGGGCAAGTCCACCCTGTTGAACCGTCTTCTACCCGGCCTGAACCTGGAAGCCAGAGAGGTCAGCCGCGCCACCAGCAAGGGCCGCCATACGACGGTGGTGCGTGAGATGTACCTTTTGCCCGAAAGCGGCTATGTGGCCGACACTCCAGGGCTGAAAGCCCTGGCTTTATGGGATATTGAGGCGGAGGAATTGGACGGTTATTTCCCCGAAATGCGGCCTCTGGTGGCACAATGCCCCTTCAGCGATTGTACTCACATCCACGAGCCGGGTTGTGCGGTGCGGAAGGCCGTAGAGCAGGGCCAGATTCACCCCCTCCGCTATCGTTCGTATGTCAACATACGCCTGGGAGAAGAGGAACAGAGAGAAACGGTCGAAGGATAGGGGTCATATGACATTGTAAAGATAGAATAATTACAATTGTCATAGATGCCTTACCCTTACCAAAAGGCTTTTGTGGTAGAATTTTAAGGCTAAAGAAAATGGCGATCAGGAGGTGTAGATTGCTGGCTAACGGCAATCGGGGAAGGGAAGACAATCCTGATTGGAGTATAGAATTTTATGACTTCCGCTAAATCTCCCAATCTAAAAGTCAACAATTTGATCACACGGTTTTATACCCGCCAGGGGATTCTGCATGCCGTCAACGGGGTGAGTTTTGAGTTGAATGAAGGTGAAACCCTGGGGATTGTGGGCGAGAGCGGCTGTGGAAAGAGCGTGACGGTGCTCTCGATGCTTCAGTTAATCCCTCAACCACCGGGGAAGGTCGAAGGCGGCGAGGCATGGTTTTACGGTAATGACCTGTTGAAGATGTCGCCCGAAGAGATTCGCCATGTGCGTGGGGCGCAGATTGGCATGATCTTTCAGGATCCAATGACCTCGTTCAACCCGGTGCTGACGATCGGGCGCCAGGTGGCCGAACCACTGGAAATTCACCTGGGCATGGGCAAGAAGGAAGCCTATGAACGCGCTGCCGAATTATTGAGCATGGTGGGCATTCCTAACGCCAAAGAACGCTTGAATGATTATCCGCATCAGTTTTCCGGTGGCATGCGTCAGCGGGCGATGATTGCCATGGCCCTGGCCTGCAACCCCCAGGTGTTGATCGCCGATGAGCCTACGACTGCTCTGGACGTGACCATCCAGGCCCAGATCATTGACCTGGTCAAGCGCCTGCGGGATGAAATTGGTATGGCGATTATCTGGATTACCCATGATTTAGGTATTATTGCCGGTTTAGCGCAGCGCGTCCTGGTCATGTATGCGGGGTTTATAATTGAGGAGGCTTCGGTCAAAGAACTGTATGCCAATCCCCGTCATCCCTATACCCTTGGTTTGCTGGGCAGTTTGCCCCGCGTGGATGAGCAAGATCATCGCCGCCTGGTTTCCATTGAGGGATTGCCCCCTACCCTGTTTGAAAAACCCACCTCATGCCCATTTGCCCCCCGCTGTCGCTATGCCATCGAGCGCTGCTGGCAGGAGAATCCGCTGCTGGAGACGGTGGGCTTGAACCACCGTGTGGCATGCTGGGTGGATACCGAAACTGGGAGACCGCGTAGATGAGCGCTACGAATGATGTGTTGTTACGCGTTGAGCATTTGGTGAAGCATTTTCCAATTACACGGGGGATCATCTTTCAAAAACAGGTGGGCGCTGTTCATGCTGTGGATGATATATCGTTTGACATCCATCGCGGCGAGACGTTGGGGCTGGTGGGCGAGTCGGGTTGTGGGAAGTCCACCACAGGGCGCACTATTATCCAGCTTTATCGCCCTACCTCGGGTAAGGTCTATTTCGAAGGGGTGGACCTGGTCAATCTGAAAGGGGACGAACTGCGGCGCATGCGACGCAAGATGCAGATGATCTTCCAGGACCCCTATGCCAGCCTCAACCCACGTATGACTGTAGGAGATATTATTGGTGAGCCGCTGATCATCCACAAAGTGGCCTCGGGCAAGGAAGTGCAGGAACGGGTGGAACATTTGCTGGAACTGGTAGGGCTGAATCCGGCTTTTTCCAACCGTTATCCCCATGAATTTTCGGGTGGTCAGCGTCAGCGCATTGGCGTGGCGCGCGCCCTGGCTTTGCAGCCACTGCTGATCGTCTGCGACGAGCCGATCTCGGCTCTGGATGTCTCCATTCAAGCCCAGGTGGTAAACCTCCTGGAAGATTTGCAAGACCAATTCCATCTGACCTATCTCTTCATTGCTCATGACCTGTCCATGGTGCGCCATATCAGCGACCGTGTGGCGGTGATGTATCTGGGTAAGATCGTGGAATTGACCACCTCAAGGGAACTTTACGAAAATCCCCTGCATCCCTATACACAGGCGTTGCTCTCGGCAGTGCCTGTACCCGATCCTGGGATTGAAGAGAAGCGCCAACGCATCATTTTGCAAGGGGATGTGCCCAGTCCGGTCAATCCTCCCTCGGGTTGCCGTTTCCGCACCCGTTGCCCTCTGGCGACCGCTATCTGCGCTGAACAGCAGCCAGAATGGCGCCAGGTTTCCCCCGGGCACTGGGTGGCTTGTCATATGGTTTAATCGGTTGAAAGGAGGTGAAAAACGTCGCAAAAGTGAGTCCAATTGTTTCTTCCCTCATTTATTCAATCCAATCTTCTGAAATTCGGAGGAGAAAACCATGAAGAAGAGCATGTTTGTCCTGTTCGCGTTGCTGGTCATCGCCAGCATGGTCTTGGCAGCCTGCGCCCCGCAGAAGGTTGTCGAGACGGTGGTCGTCACTCAAGAAGTAGTTAAGGAAGGCGAGAAGGTTGTTGTGACCCAGATTGTTGAAGTCACCCCGCCGCCTCCGCCTGCAACCCCGGCTCCGAAGACCTTGCGCCTGAACATGGGCCCGGGCGACATCCCCACCATTGACCCTGCCCTCTCGACCGACACCTCCTCGGTGCAGATTGTGGAGGAGACCAGCGTTGGCCTAACCCGCCAGAACGAAGTCACCACCGCTATCGAACCCGGCATGGCTACTTCCTGGGATGTGGTTGATAACGCGGATGGCACCCAAACCGTCACCTTCCATCTGCGCAACGACGTCCCCTGGGTGAAGTACGATTCGATTAGCGGCCAGGTGGTCAAAGTGCAGGATTGCGAGGGCAAGGACCGCATGGTGACCGCCAAGGATTTCGAATATGGCATCAAGCGCACCCTGGATCCCAACACCGCCTCAGACTATGCTTATGTGTTGGCCTTCGCTATCAAAGGCGCTAACGAGTTCAACAGCGCCAAACCCGATGCCGAAAACCTGGCTGAGTTGCGCGATGCCGTGGCGGTCAAAGCCATTGATGACACCACCCTGGAGATCACCTTCAACGAGTCCGCAGCCTATAACGTCAATATCGCTGGCATGTGGGTGGCTCACGCTCAGCCTCAGTGGCTGATCGAGGGCGATGACTGCACCGAAGCCCGCGGTGACCGTTGGACCGAGACCGGTTTCTTCCAGGGTTATGGTCCCTACACGCTGAAAGAGTGGATCCATGACGCCACCATCACCCTGATCAAGAACCCCTTCTGGCCCGGTTCCGATTCCGTGCCCCAGGCCAAGATTGAGGAGATTACCTGGACGATGCTGGATGAGGCCCCGGCCTTCGCCGAATACGAGGCCGGCAACCTGGATGCCGCCGGTGTCCCGCTGGCAGACATTGACCGGGTTAAAGCCGATCCCACTCTGTCCAAAGAATTGGTGATTGCGCCGGTGTTGTGCACCTACTACTATGGTTTCAACACCAAGGCGCCGGTGGTGGATGATGTGCGCGTGCGCCGCGCCCTCTCCATGGCCATTGACCGCCAGAGCCTGATTGACAATGTGCTTAAGGGTGGTCAGGAACCGGCTCAGTGGTTTGCACGCCCCGGTCTGGCGGGCGCTCCCACGGTTGACAAGTATCCTGACCTGGGTGTCAAGTTCGACCCAGAAAAAGCCAAGGCTGAATTGCAGTCCTATCTGGACGAGAAGGGCCTCACCGCCGATCAACTGGACATTACGCTGATGTTCAACACCTCCAGCGGCCATCAGAAGATCGCCGAGGCCATTCAGCAAATGTGGAAAGAGAATCTGGGCGTCAACGTCAAACTGGTCAACCAGGAGTGGAAAGTCTACCTGGATACGATCCGTGGCGCAGACACGCCTCAGATCTACCGCTTGGGCTGGTGCCAGGACTACCCGGATGCCAACAACTTCGACCGCGAGGTCTTCGCTGTAGGTGGCTCAGCCAATCCTTATGGCGATGAGAAGGTGGGAGGCGTTTCCTGGAAGAACGACAAGTTCGAGGAACTGGTGCGCCAGGCAGCGCGCGAGACCGATCCTGAAAAACGCGTTGACCTGTATGCCCAGGCTGAGCAAATCCTGGTCTACGAAGATGCCGTGATTGCTCCAATCTACTGGTACACCCGCGTCACTGTGACCAAGCCCTACGTCACGCGCACCTTCTCTGTGCTCGGTGGCCTGGAGCACATCGAGAAGTGGGACATTAGCAAATAGTTCCGGGTGGGGGAGGGATACCCCTCCCCCCTTTTGACCGATAGACCTCCTAGGTCTGCAGGCCAGGACCTGGGAGGTCTATCGGGATAAAACCTGCTTTTGGAGTAGTGTTATGGGCCGTTACATCGCGCGGCGGATGATTTACTTGTTAGTGGTGCTGTTTGTGGTCTCGGTGATCACTTTTGGCTTGATGCATGCTGTGCCTGGAGGGCCTTTTGATCGCGAGAAAGCCTTGCCTCAAGAGATTATGGCCAATCTAGAAGCGCGCTACCATCTCGATGAACCACTCATCATGCAATATGGGCGCTATGTTTTTGATGTGATGGTGCCGCGCCTGACCTTAAAGCCCCCCTCAACCTCCCTGCAGGATGACTTTTTAATCAATGTCAAGATTGGTTCAGTGTGGTTTCGTTGGATGAATTTTGGACCTTCGTATTCCTCCCGCAGCCGCACGGTGAACGACATCTTCCGCCAGCAACTGCCCATCTCGGCCCAATTGGGGATTATGGCGCTCACGGTGGCGCTCCTCCTTGGCGTACCCTTGGGGATTCTGGCAGCCCTGAAGCAAAATACTATTTTGGATTATATCGGCATGAGTGTAGCCATTTTCGGCGTCTCGGTGCCGGTGATTGTTCTGGGTCCGATATTGATCTGGATTTTTGGGGTAACCCTGAAGTGGTTACCGCCCACCGGTTGGGGGGCCAAGCCCCCATATCTGTTGGGCTTCCTGCCTTCCCACCTGGATTGGGAATATTTTAAATATGCCCCCATGCCCTCTGTGGCATTAGGCCTGGGCAGTTCGGCGGTGATCGCCCGTCTGACCCGCGCCAGCCTGCTTCAAACCATCCGTGAAGACTATATTCGCACCGCACGCGCTAAAGGTTTGTACGAGCGGCTGGTCATCACCCGCCATGCCTTGAAAAACTCGCTCATCCCTGTCGTAACTATCTTGGGGCCTATGTTTGCCGCCCTGGTAACTGGGACTTTTGTCACGGAACTGACTTTCGGCATTCCCGGTATGGGCAAATATTTCGTCACCAGCATCACCAACCGCGATTATCCGGTGATTATGGGGACGATCTTGCTCTATGCCGTTTTTCTGGTGATCGCTAATCTAGCGGTAGATATTACCTACGCTTATCTGGATCCGCGTATTCGTTATGAGTAGGTAACTGATAAAAGGAGAACGTATGGCTGTACCCAGGATAGAGGCTCAAAAATTTGGTGCGGGGGGCATGCCCTTAACCTATAAGCGCGAATCTTTATGGTTAGACGCCTGGCGGCGTTTGATCCGTAATCGCGCCGCGGTGATGGGGGGAGTGATCGTCATCCTCTTGGTGCTGACCGCCATTTTCGCCAATTACATTGCCCCACGCCCCTATGAAAAACAGGTATTGGTGGATCAGAACAAGATGCCTTCCTGGCTGCTGGTTCTATTCCCCACGATGAAGCCTTATGCCAAAACCTCGGGGGACTATTTGCTGGGGGCGGATTATGTGGGACGAGACCTGTTCAGCCGCATCGTCTATGGCACGCGCGTGTCGCTCACTGTGGCTTTTGTGGGGCCATTGATCAGCCTGTTAATTGGCGTGATATATGGCAGTATCTCCGGCTATTTCGGTGGGCGGGTGGATAACATCATGATGCGCATTGTGGATGTGCTCTACGCCTTCCCTGGCTTGTTGTTCATCATCTTGCTCCTGGCTTTCTTCCGCTCCACCTTCGCCAAGCCGGAACCGGGCACAATCACCTACGCCATCAGCATGCTGGATGCCCGGCTGGGAGGTATGCTCTTTATCTTTATTGGCATTGGCCTCACTGCCTGGGAGACGATGGCGCGCCTGACGCGTGGGCAGGTGCTCTCGGTGCGTGAGAAGGAATTCATCGAGGCTGCCCGCACGATCGGGGCCTCGGATATGCGCATCATGTTTCGCCATATCTTGCCCAATATTATTGGCCCTCTGGTGGTAGCCGAGACCTTGGCTATCCCGTCCTATATTTCCACTGAAGCCTTTCTCTCTTTCATCGGCCTGGGCGTGAACCCTCCCACTCCCTCCTGGGGCTCGATGATCTCGGATGGGGCGCAGGTGATTCGCACCTACCCCAATCAGGCGGTCTTCCCGGCCTTGGCGCTAGCCATCACCATGTTTGCCTTCAACTTCTTGGGAGATGGTCTGCGCGATGCCTTAGACCCCCGCCTGCGCGGCACACAATAAGGCTCGAAACAATACCAGCGCTGGTTTAGAAAAGAAGCGGTTGCCCCGGCTCATTGCGGGGCAGCCGCTTTAATTAAAGCGATAAGATATGCAATTAGCCGCCTCGCAGGTCTGGGGCCCCTCGCGGGGCCTGGGGGCGTTCAAGTGGACGAATGCCGCCCATGAAAAGAACTTTTATTACCCTGCATCTCTGGGGTAAAATGGGGCAATGCCACGCTTTACTATCCTGATCACCCTGGCGACATGGCTGCTTGCGGCATGCAGCACTCAATTGCCTCTCCCCTCGAGGGAAGCTCCGCCGCCTCCATCGCCCAGTGCTCCTTTGCCAACACTAGAGGTCACCCAAGAGATGCCTCCCCCCAGGGTGTTGTCCATCTGCCTGGGGCAAGAACCGAGTTCGCTTTTTATCTATGGAGACGCCTCAGCCGCGGCTCAAAGGGTGCGTCAGGCCATTTATGATGGGCCGCTGGATGTGTATGATTTCACCCTGCACCCCGTGATCCTGGAGCGCCTGCCTTCCCAAGCGGACGGCGACGTGACCCTGGAGACGGTAGAGGTGATCAGCAACACCCTGATCACTGACGCCGGCGGTAACCTGGTCAACTTGAAAGAGGGGGTGCGCTTCCTGCCGCCCGGGTGCAGTGATCCGTCTTGCGCTGAAACCTACTCTGGCCAGGGCGCAGTCGCCCTGGAGCAATTGAGCGTACGCTTTCATCTGCGCACAGGCCTGCTTTGGGCTGATGGTCAACCACTCCAGGCTTCCGACTCGACTTACTCGTTTGAAGTCGCCAGGAGCCTCTACCCGCGCGTGCGACCAGAATTGATCGCCTATACCGCTGCCTATCAAGCTCTGGATGAGGTCACCCTGGAATGGCGAGGGGTGCCAGGCTATCGCGACGCCCTGTATGCCACCTTTTTCTTCTGGCCTTTGCCGCGACATCAACTTGGCAACCTCGCCCCGCAAGACTTGCTCACCGCCGAGAACTCCGCACGCAAGCCTTTGGGATGGGGACCCTATATGGTGGAGGAATGGACCGCCGGGGATCACATCACCCTGCGCAGAAACCCTTACTACTTCCGCCAGGCGGAGGGGTTGCCGCGCTTCGATCGTCTGGTCTATCGCTTCGTCAGCGACGGAGAGCAAGCGCTATTGGCCTTTCTGGCCGGCGAGTGTGATGTCCTGGATGAGACCGCACTTGGCGGCCTGCCACGACAACGCCTGCTAGAACTGGAACAGCAGGGCAAGTTGCGCCTGACGAGGAATCTGGGCGGCGCCTGGGAGCATGCCGATTTCGGCATCCTGCCCGCCGATGTGGCTCGACCCAGTCTCTTTCAAGCACGCCAGGTGCGTCAGGCGATCTCCATGTGCCTGGATCGCCAGACCATTGCCGAGCAGGTGTATGGCGCTGAGGCCCAAACTCTGGATACCTATGTGCCACCCATACATCCCCTGTATGCAACCCAGGCGAGAGAGTATGCCTTCGACCCACAGACGGCTGCTGCCCTGCTGGAGACAGTGGGATGGCGAGACACAGACGGTGACCCATCCACCCCGCGCCTGGCCCAAGGCGTGGCGGGGGTGGCGGACGGGACGCCCTTTGAATTTGATTATCTGGTACCGCGGGGTGGGGAAAGGGAGCAAGCGGCGCAGCTGGTGCAGGCTTTTCTGGCACAGTGCGGGCTAAAGGCTAATCTGCGTTTCGAAGATCCCGCCCAACTTTTCGCCCCTGGGCCAGAGGGCGCTATCTTCGGGCGGCACTTCGACATGGCTCAGTTCGCCTGGCCCACTTCCCTGCAGCCGCCTTGTTCGCTCTACACCACCAGTGAAATCCCTGGCCCTTACCCGGACTTTGCCAAAGGTTGGGGTGGGGCTAATGCTACGGGCTACAGCAATCCTGAGTTTGATCAGGCCTGTCAGCAGGCGCGCGCTTCCCTGCCAGATTCCCCTGATTATGCCCAGGCGCATCAACGCGCCCAGGAGATATTCGCTGAAGATTTGCCCGCCATACCGCTCTATCTTCATCTCAATTTCATGGTGGTCCGAGAGGACTTGTGTGGAATAGAGCTACAGACCCTGGCTGCCACCCCGCTTTGGAACCTGGAAGAATGGGATTATGGCGAAGCTTGCCTGGAGAAATAAAGGCAAGGCTCAATCCTTTAGACCCCTGCAATCGTAAGAAGCATCGCCAAGGCCTCAGAGAGGTTGCGGTGACTAGCGGTTCTCGGCCTCTAAGGCAAAGCCATCGCGAAGCACCTCGAGTTGGTGTACTTCCACCTTGCGATAAACATCTTGAGGCGGGCAAAGGACGCCATCTACGCTCAGCAGGGCTTCTACTGAGATGCCAAACAGGCGCTCATTCTCTCGGAGATAAGGCTCAATCAATGCCCAATCGGCTGGGCTCAGTGTGGAGAAAACGCCACCGTTCAACTGGTCTTCGCTTACCTTATGATGGGGATCGCGCAGGTAAATCGCCCCACCTGAAGCCAGAGAGAAAAGATTCCCGCCCGGATAGGGCGTCTCCAGATCACACACACGCCCCCCCTCGTCGAAGGTGACGCCGTTCAGGATGACAAAGCCACCACCTTGCAAAGGATCGCCCGCCATAGAGGATTCAGCGAGATAATCCAGGCAGGTGCCGTTGATCACAGCGCGGGGCTGACCTACAGCGTTAATAAGCGGTCGCCCGGCGGCTGAGCCCAGAACATAAATCTCGCCCCCTTTTGCTCCATAAAGAAAGGTTTGCCCCACGTCGCCGTAAATCACCAGTTTGCCACGCTTGAAGATCTGCCCCAGTTGGTCCTGACCATCTCCGTGAAGGTACACCTCAGCCCCCTCCAGACCCGAGGCGGCATAATCGCCAACGTCGCCATACAGGTCTACTCGCGCTCCGTGGCTGTTTGGCCCAAAGCCGCAGGCGGCGAAACGTCCTCCACGCCAGTTATAGGCGATAAAATGGCGCCAACCCATATCGTAGGCTTGCATCAGCCAGCGGGCAGCGCTCTGCTCGCCTTCGGCGGCGAAGCCCAGGGTGTCTAACGCTAGGGTGGTTTCCTGCGTCTCAGGAGGCCGCAGGTGTTGGCGATTAGCCCAGTTCAGGCGACGATATTGGCGAAGAGAAGGCACAGAACCCGGTGTACACAGCAGAGGTAACCTGTTCAGGAGGCGATTCAGGGCAGCATCCACCAGGGTGATGGCGGAGGCGCGCTTTTTCACCCCCAGGTCATAGCGCCGGTCGCGCATCAAGCTTAGGGCTTCCAGAGAAAAGGCGCATTCGCTGTCGCCGCTCAGGGCAAAATCGCCCAACCAGTCCAGCAGCCATGCCAGTTCATCCCAGGTAAAGTGCCTCAGCGCTGGCGATAGACACTCCCATAAGGAGGTTGCCCCGCCGTTATCGTAGGCGTGTAAAGCCGTCTTTTCCCACTGCTGGCGAAACTGAGTGGAGACAGCCGTTGGGTGCAGCAGTCTGAGACGTACATGCTGACGTTGCCGATCCACACTGACTACCTGGCCGAACTTATTGACGCAGGTCAAGGTGCCTGCCTCTCCAGGAGTGGCTTTGTGCACGCTGAAGCGGAAGGCTCCACCATCGGTATGGGAACCGCCCCGCGCTACCCAATAGCGATCTGCTAAGGGCTGGAAGCGTTTGTCTTCCGCCGCCAGTGAGCGCAGGCAGGCGTTGATGGCCTGTCTTTCGGAGGCGATTAGCCCGATCTGGACAGGCTTCTCGCCCTGTTGCAGGCTGGTGGCATTCTCATACAGGGCAAACACCTGAGGCCGCAACATGCTGGTGTCGGTGATGCCGAGCAACTCATACCTCCCCTCGTCGGGGAGTGAGCGGGCGACAATGAAAAACCACGGGCCATCCGGCGAGCCATGCAGGTGGGCACGTTGTACGGCGCGGTAAAGTTCCTGCTTCTCCCTGGGTAACATGATGAAGTCGTGTTCAGTGGTGGGCGCCATCGCCTCCAGGGTGATTTCCAGTGGGTAACCATAAACACGATCCCACAGATCGAACAGTTGTACCCCTACCTCGGTGTCGGTCAGGAATAATTGCCCAATGTTGCGCTGGCGCAGGTATTCGCACACGGCGTGATAATTAGCGAAATCGCCGTTGTGCACCAGGGCCTCGTTCAACCCGATAAATGGGTGCGCGCCGCCGGGGTGCCATACGCGTCCTTTGGTGGGGTAGCGCTGATGGGCAATCCACACCTGTGCCACCTGATCCTGTAGTTGATAATATTCCACTACATTTTCAGCATAACCCACGATCTTGAGCACTGAGAGATCGCGTCCATGGCTGAGGACGAAGGCGCGTTTTTCACCCAGGCTAGCGTAAAAGCGCACATTCAGACGGTAGGTATTCTGGTAGACAAACTCATCCTCCAAAGCGCGCCCAGGCAGATATTCCAGGCCTTTCTCCTGGGCGAATTGCGCCAGCACCTTTGGCTTCACGCGCACGAAATAGCGCCAGACATCTGGGGGTTGCACCTCCAAGCCCGTTACCTGTCGGTAATCGTCCAGATGGGGTAAGGGGTATGCTTGAGCGACATCAAACCAGGGAAAGATAAAGTCCTTTTCCACCTCAGGTAGAGCCTGGGGGTCGAGCAGGGCAATTTGGAGCAGATAATGGGAACGCAGAGTCTCGGGGTCTACACCTGCCTGAGCAGCGTCCAGCCCGGCCATGGCGATGCCGCCGCCCTTGCCATTGCCGCGATTGTGCATTTGGGCCGAGGCAGTGAGTACATGCCGCCCGGCGATAGGCAGATTAGCCGCGAAGCCCAAAACGCCACACCCGCCCTCAGCGGCTTCAGTGGATTTTTGGCTTAAACCCTCCCGAGGTGTGAGGCTGAGCAAATCGGCTCGAGAACGGAGGATATAGTCTGCATAGGGGTGGGTCATGCCTGTGGCTCCATTTGCACAAGGGTTTAATCATCTCCGCTGGTAGAGATGGTTTGCAGCGGGGCGGCGGAGGCGGGTGCCTTAGCGCGACCGGTGTTGATCAGGGCAACCGCCGTGACGATCACCGCAGCTGCAATTAGCAGGCGCAGGGAGAGGGTCTCTTGAGCCAGCCAGTTACCGATAAAGATGGCAATCAGCGGGTTGACATAGGCATAGGTGGCTACCAATGGCGTTGGCGCTACGCGCAGCAACCAGGTATAGGCGGCAAAGCCTACCAGGGAGCCAAACCCGATCAGGTAAGCCAGCCCCCACAGCGAGCGCGCTGTGATGCCGCTCAGGTCTAAGCGCCCCCATTCGCCGCTCAAGGTGCCTGCCAGGAGCAAGCCTGCGCTGCCAGCCAACATTTCCATCCCAGTGCCCAGCAATGGGGAATTGGGCAGGGGTGCCTGTCGCGTGTAGAGCGAACCAATCGCCCAAAATAGGGCTGCCAGCAACAGGGCGACTATGCCCAGGGAATCGAAAGAATGGCTGTTTCCCAGAAATTGATTTGGGCCGATGAGCAGAATGATGCCCGCCAATCCCAGCAACACACCGCTGGCGGTTTGCCAGTTGGGTCGCACGCCGCCAGGGCGAATGGCGTCAATCAATACCATCCATAAAGGAGAAGAGCCTACAATCAGGGCGGCGATGCCCGAAGCCACCCGCTGTTCAGCCCAGGACACCAAGCCGTTGCCCCCTAACAGCAAGAACAAGCCTATAATCGCGGCTGAACGCCACTCTAGGCGCCTGGGAGGTAGATCGCCCGCCAACCTTCGCCAAGCATACAAAATGCCACCGGCAATGAGAAAACGGGTAGCCGCCATCAAAAAGGGCGGCATGCTTTCAACAGCAAAGCGAATGGCTAAGTAGGTAGATCCCCAGGTGATATAGACCGCGATGAGTGCCAGCCAGATTTTGACCTTCATACCCTTTTCTCTCTTTCTGAAAGCGACATTTCCCAACCCAACAGCGCCTTTTTACGCGCCGTGCCCCAGCGATACCCCCCGAAATCGCCTGCTTTGGGTAAGACGCGATGGCAGGGGATGAGCACCGGGATAGGGTTGTGAGCGATGGCTTGAGCAACAGCGCGAACGGCCTGCGGTAAGCCAATTGAGATGGCAATATCTTGATAGGATACCACGGTTCCTGCAGGAATGCGCAAGAGCGCTTCCCAAACCTTAATTTGAAAATTGGTACCCCGCAGATGCAGGCTCAAGGGGGAGGTTGTAGCTGCGTGCAGGCGAGCGAACAGGGCATTCGCCAACGGGGTCGTGCGTCTCTCGTCCTGGATCAGGCAGGCTTGCCCCCAGCGTTGCCTTAGTGTGGCGATTGCTCCTGAATGGTTGTGATCGAGGACGAAGATCAGATCGCAGATGCCGCGCTCGGTCAGCGCCAGCAGGCATTCACCGAAAGGTGTGGGGTGAAAACCGTAAACGATGCTCAAGCCTGCGCCACGGCGTTTAAATTCAGCGGGTGTAACCGCCTCACAGTGGATAAACAAGTCGTGCAATCGTCCCGGGCTGGACAGCCCTGTCTCATATGTCGCCTCCAATAGGCTGTGGGAGCGCAATAAGAGATACTTGGCTTGTTCTTTGGTCAAATATTGCAAGAAGCGTTTGGGGCTGATGCCCACCCAGCGGGTGAACAGGCGCTGGAAGTGAAACTCACTCAGATGGACACTGGCGGCGATCTCCTTCAACGTCGGCTGATTGGGATAGGTGGCTTCGATAAACTGGATGGCTTTTTCGACGCGCTCGTAATCTTGCGCCTGCTGCCACAGGAATTCAATTGGGACAATTTCCATCGCAACCTCCACCATACCATTATATAAGCCGGGCCAATTCCAGACCACCCGATTCTTGCGCCCTTCTCTGCTCAGACAACTCAGCCTCAATCCAGATACACCAAAAGATCGCTACGGCCGCGCAATTCCCGAATTGAGCGCATATTTAAGGCTTGCAGGATGCCCGCCAGTTGCCATAGCCAGGCTGTGTACAGGTTAACAATTTGCTGGAAGCCCACATCGGCGTCAATCTTTTTAGCGTGTTCTGGGTCGGTGGTGGTGATGCCGAAGGGGCAGCCCAACCCTTTTTCGCATTGGGCGATGCGTATACAGCCTAGCGCCACCAGTTCGGCTGTGCCCAGAATGCAACCATCTGCCCCCAGGGCGATGGCTTTGGCCACATCCCAGGCGGTGCGGATGCCCCCAGAAGCCATCAGGGTAATCTGATCACGAATGCCCTCGTCAACCAGAAAGCGATGCACCTTAGGGATGGCGTATTCGATCGGCATGGCAATGTTCTTCTTGGCAATCTCTGGTGCAGCCCCAGTGCCGCCATAAGCGCCATCCAGGTGGACAATATGGGCGCCGGCGTAAAAAGAACCCACCGCCACCATATCCACATCGGTGGGTGTGGATACTTTGACGCTGATCAGGGCGCGTGGGTTGACCTGCTTGAGCCAATCCACGTGTTTTTTGTGGTCTTCTACAGAGTACACACTGTGGAAGGGGAAGGGCGAGAAGAGAGAAGTGCCCTCCACCGCCTCGCGCAGCCGGGCTACGCTGTCAGTATTTTTATTGCCCAAGAGGTGTCCACCCAGGCCGGGTTTAGCGCCCTGGGCATATTTAATTTCGATCAGCGGCGCGCGCTGAAGGGTGGCTTCGCTGACCCCAAACAGGCCTGTGGCTACCTGGGTGATGATGTGATCGGCATAGGGGATCAGTTCTTCGGGGTAGCCGCCCTCGCCGGTAGAGGTGAGGGTGCCCAGTTTCTGGGCCGCTCGCGCCCGCGCCAGCATCACCGGCAGCCCCACGCTGCCATAGGACATGCCGGCCCCATACCAGGGTAGAGGCAAGTTCAAAGCGGGTCGCCCATCCTGGCGCCGATTGAGGGGCAAAGTAAAGTCGAAGTTCGTCGGGTCGGCGGCAACCACCTCATGCCCCTCACCTTCCAGTTCGAAGTAGAACGCCAGGCGGTCGAAGCCTCCGTCGGAGGCGCCAATGCGATATTCGACTTCGCCGCTGGGAGGCCGTCCGCTGCGCGCTTGGTGCTGCGTAGCCAGCAGCAAAGCCAGCGGCCAGCGAAAATCGCCCTCACCCCCCTGAGGCTGAGGCAGGCGGGGATAGCGACTGAGCGGAGCACTTCCACCTAGAATCTTGCGGAACGCCTGCTCTTCGTTCTTGTGCCAGATAGTCCGCCCCACCTCGCCACGCAGGCGCCTTACCTCGCGCATGCCCATGGCTCCCAGGGCTTCTAATAACTGGTCGCGCCAGGCGTTCATCAGGTTGACCAGGCGTTGCGCCCCCCATTGCGGCTCAATTTCTTCCTGTTCCACCGCGCAGCGACCGCGATCTGCCCAGAGGGAACAGCCCCAGGCAATCTGCAATACGAAGTCAATTGCCACCAGGTCGGCCCCACAGGCGATGGCCTTAGCCACGTGCTCAGCCGCGGCAATGCCTCCACTGACTATCAAGGTCAAGCGGTCGCGCAGGGCATGCTTTATCAGGGTAGTGTGCACTTCGTGCAGGGCTTCGGGCAGATGGCGGCCATCCTGGCCCAGTCCGACATCATCAGCAAAGAGATGGATAACCGCTAATCCAGCTTGCGCCAAGGCCAGAGCCTGGTCAGCAGCCTGAGAAGAGAGCGGCATCCGCGCCGCGATCACCGCCTGCGGCCAGCGGGCGCGCAGGTGGGGGTATAGCACCTCGACACCCTCGCCCTCTTCGATTTCCACATAACGCGGCTGCCATTCCAGGGGAAAGGTCTCCAAATCATGGGTTGTGAGACGAGGCGCCAGCCAGGATGACCAGGGCGCCAGGTCGTGATCGTAGTCTTGAGGCAGGAAAATCGCCAGCGTCTCCAGGCGAGCGGCTGCCTGAGCCAGAGCATTTAGCCCTCCCCGCCCGGGCAGAGGCGTGGGGAGAGGGTTGAAAATGATCGGGATTGGTAAGCCCACATATGGGGGTAACTTCGTGCAGAGACGGCCCGCAGGATCAAATTCCAGAGCAGTGACACCACCTCCCAGGTCCACCTGGGTGGAGATATATTCCCGCCCATGGATGCCATCGCGGGTGGGGCGCACGATTTCGCTCATGTCCAGCCAGATGCCATCGAAGCCTGGCCCGGCAAATTTACCTCCATAGCCTGCGCCTGAGATGGGGGTGCGCCCGCTCTCAGCCATGTACCAGGTTTGGGTGACGATCTCGGCTGTCCAGTAATCGTCGCCGCGTTGGGCGCTGCCCAGGAAGACCTGGTGGCCGTATTTAACATAGTTTCCCCCCTCTTCGATATAGAAGGTGGCCGGATAGCCCCCCGCAGGTGGAGGTGCGTTTTGGATGGCAATGTGATAGCGAGAATGAGGCGGCATACTTTTAATCCTGAGGTAAAGGTTTACGCATAAAGTTCAGGAGATAAGGGTTTGCCGTCGCGCGCCTTTCCCTATCTCCTGAGGCGAACTTAAACACAAAGGCACGCGCGGGCGTGCCCAGGATGGTGATGAATACACTTTGGGAGGGCCGCCCCTCCAAACACAACCCCTGATGATGGCATCACCCGGGGGCCACTGCGAGGCATTCTGTCGGCGGGTTACCCACGCCGCTTTGTTACCTCGCTCACTGGAGGGGCAAACACGGGATATGGCGATCCCGGGAGGCTTCCGCTGATCTCTCGATTTTCGCCAGGATGGACGGCCTGCCCATCCCGCTTAACCTCACCTCGCGGCGAGGAACCTCCACCTCGTCACCCTTTGGTTAAACTCTCCCAAAGGGCCATGCGCTCTCGTTGCCCATATTCAGTTGAAACCTAACGAATTGCGTCTGATTTTACCTGCGGAGAGGTGAAAAGTCAAGCAAATTTTCGAGAGCGGGTAGCGTTAGGGGTTGTATGGCTCAGCGTCTCTAGGTGAGTGCGAGGTCATGGAGTTGGTAGGTGTTGTTGGGTTCACAGGGCTGTTTTACTTTGATAAAATCGAATTATCAAAGCGAGGTTTACGAGGATAAGGCCATGAATCTGATTCAGTCTTTTATCGAGGCCCTGGAAAGCCTCTCGGCTAATAAGTTACGTTCTGGGTTGACTATTCTAGGCATCGTGATCGGCGTGGCGGCGGTTATCGCCATGATCTCGGTTGGTCGAGGTGCCGAAAACACCATCACGGGTTCGATTCAGGGCATTGGCACCAATCTGCTGTTTGTCTTCCGCGGCGGAACGGAAGAGGTGCGCAACCCCAAGCCTATTACTCTGGGCGACGCTGATGCGATTGCTGACCCTTTCCAGGCGCCTTCGGTGGCAGCGGTGGCGCCCATTTTGCAGGGCAGTGGAAAGGTCACCTATGGCGGTGAGAGCCACGTGACGACGATTGTGGGGATTACCCCGGCTTACGGCCCGGTGCGCAACAGCCGGGTGAGGGAAGGGGAATACATTCGCGAGGAGCATCTCTTAGGTCAGGCTTCGGTGGTATTGCTGGGCACAGAGGTGGCTGAGAAGTTATTTGGGCGCAGCGAAGGGTTGGTGGGCGAAACCGTGCGCATCGAAGGTCAACCGTTCCGGGTGATTGGCGTGCTGGAATCGAAGGGCGGTTCGGCCTTCTCCAACGAGGATGACCGTGTGCTGGTGCCCTTCACCACGGCTCAGGTGCGTCTGCTGCGCCGCGCCACCCGCGATCGAGTGGACTTGCTGATGGTGCAGGCGGTCAGCGCCCAGGCTGTGCCCCAGGCGGCGGAGGAGATTGCCCAAATCCTGCGCGCCCGCCATCGCACCGAGATCGGCGCTGATGACTTCACCATCCTCACTCAACAAGATTTCCTCAACACCGCCCAGACGATCACCAGTGTGTTGACCATTTTCCTGGGTGGAATCGCCGCGATCTCGTTGTTGGTAGGCGGGATCGGCATCATGAACATCATGCTGGTCTCGGTCACCGAGCGCACGCGCGAGATCGGCCTGCGCAAAGCCCTGGGAGCGCGCAAAGCGGATATCATGATCCAATTCCTGAGCGAGTCCTCAGCGTTAAGCCTGACTGGGGGGCTGATCGGCATTGCCCTGGGCTATGCGATCTCATTTATCGTCGGGCGCATCGCTGCTGCCAACAATGCCGATATTACCCCTGCCATCGGTTTGGATACTATCCTGTTAGCCACCCTGTTCTCAACCGCCGTTGGGCTGTTTTTCGGGCTGTATCCAGCCAACCGTGCCGCCAATTTGGAGCCAGTGGAAGCCCTGCGTTATGAGTGAGCCTCAGATGGAGCGCGTTGGGGCAGGCTCTCCAGAGCTAGGCGCATCCTGTCCAATGCTTCGATCAGTAAAGGTCGCGGGCAGCCAAAATTGAGGCGTACGAAACCCTCGCCCCCATGCCCGAAGACCTTCCCATCCACCAGCGCCACGCGCGCCTGGCGCAGGAAAAACTCATATGGATTGTCAGGGATGGTAGCTGCTCTACAGTCCAACCAGGCCAGGTAAGTGGCCTGAGGTTTGGCCATGTGCACACCTGGCAATTGGGTGCTGACATACTCATAGAGAAAGTCGCGAATCTTCTCCAAATAAACCAGCAACTGCTCCAGCCATTCCTGCCCATAGCGATAAGCCGCCTCGGCGGCTGTCAAACCCATCAGGTTGAGCCCGCTCATCAGGCCGCGCGCAGCCCCGAGGTAGCGTTGCCTCAAATCAGGGTTGGGGATGATGGCGAAAGAGAATCTCAGCCCAGCCAGATTAAATGTCTTGCTGGGCGACATCAGGGTAATGGTGTTGGCGGCGATCTCGGCGTCGAGCGAGGCAATAGGGATATGGCGCTGACCCGTGTACAGCAATTCGCAATGGATTTCGTCGGAGCAGATCACGACCCTGTGGCGCAGACAGGTGAGCGCCATACGTTCCAATTCGGCGGCGTTATAGGTCTTTCCGATGGGATTATGGGGGTTGCAGAGCAAGAATAACCCAATGGGTTGCTCGAAGGCAGCCTGAAAAACCTCCCAATCCACCTCGTAGGTGCCATCCGCCTTGCGCACGAGTTCTGCCTCTACCCCGCGGACTGCGCTGGTCGCCGCGGCTTTCAAGATCGGCTCGTAAACCGGGGGCTGCACCAGCACGGCTTTGCGCTTGGAGGCGAAAGCCAGGCAGGCCAGATGGAAGGCTGGGATTACCCCGGATTGGAAAACAATGGCTTCGGGGGAGACCTGCCAGCGATAGCGCTCCCATAGTCGTTCCACAAGTAATTGACGCAATTGCGACCAATCACCACTACCTCCTGGGGGATAACCGAAGACCCCGTGCTCGACTCGCTGCCGCAGTGCCTGAATCACAGGCTGCGGGGAGGGGAAATCCATATCGGCGATCCAGAGCGGCAACACATCCGCCTCGTAGCGCCGCCATTTAAGGCTTTCGCTGGCGCGGCGATCGGGTAGCGTGTCAAAATCGTAGATCATAGGGCTGGTCTCCGGCGAGGCTGGTTATGGTTGGGGCTAGGGCTCGCTTCGGGTCTCTTTGTCAATCCAGTGCAAATAATCCTCGGAGCCTTGAGCAATGGGCAGGGCGATGATCTCTGGCACCTGATACGAGTGCAGGGCCTTCACCGCTGGGATCAGTTGGTTTTCGATTAATTCAGCGCGGGTCTTGATCACCAAGAGCACTTCTTCATCGGCTTGAATTTGCCCTTGCCACCAGTAATACGACCGCACTCCTGGGATCAGATTGACACACGCGGCCAACCTTTGCTGGAGCAGATGCTGAGCAATGCGCTGGCCCTCCTCTGCAGAGGGAGCAGTGACGTAAATGACCGCATAAGGGCTGTCCATGGTTTCTCCTAAAATCCCTGCCGCTTTGGTTGGGCAGGTCAATCGAAAAAGGCTATCCTACCCTTTTCGTCTTAGTCTTTTCAGGGGGCTTGTGCCTCTCAACGGATGGATAGTCAGATTTTAGATTTCATCCCATGGGTTCGTCAAGGGATTAAAATGCACCTTCACTCCTAGTCACCTTATACCAGAGATAGAGCGGATACACTTCCCCGGGGCGGTGTTAAAATTTAATCGCCCTCCTGAAAGCGAGGCGTTGGAGGCCAGGGAATGTTGAAACACAATCCATCTAAGGAGATGCCCGGGATGCAAGAGATCAAGCGCATGATCCAACATCTGCAAGACGAGCGCAATGGCGCTGCCCTGTATGAGGCCCTCGCCTCTGTGGAAAAGGAGGCGCGCCTGGCCGAGGTCTATCGGCGCATGGCTATGGTGGAGCGTCGCCATGCCGCGAACTGGGAGAGCCGCCTGAAGGAGGCAGGCGTGGCACTGCCGCCGCCACGCCTGACCTGGCGCACGCGGATGCTGATCTGGCTGGCAAAGCGTTTCGACGCTGGGGCTGTCTTGCCCAGCGTAATGGCTTTGGAGCGCGTGGATGCCGACAAATATAGCCAGGAAGGAGATGCAAGGCGGCTGGCGGCAGATGAAAGTTCCCATGCGCGCCTGTTACGCCAGATTTCCAGGGCCTCGCGCTCTGGATTAGAAGGCAGCGCTCTGGCGCGCCTGGAAGGGCGTCACCATGCCCTGGGCGGAAATGCCTTGCGGGCGGCGGTGTTGGGCGCCAACGACGGCCTGGTATCCAACCTGAGCCTGGTGATGGGCGTGGCTGGGGCAGAATTGTCCAGTCAGACGATCCTGATCACCGGCCTGGCCGGTATGCTGGCGGGGGCAATTTCGATGGCCCTGGGGGAGTGGCTCTCGGTGCAAAGTTCGCGTGAATTGTATCAACATCAAATCAGCATTGAGCGCCAGGAGATCGCCGACGTTCCTGATGAAGAAGCCGAGGAACTAGCTTTGATTTATCAGGCGCGCGGCATTGAAGAAGCTCAGGCGCGGCGCCTGGCAAGCCAGATCATGAGCAACACGCAAAGTGCCCTGGAGACCCTGGCCCGCGAAGAATTGGGATTAGACCCCGAGGAATTGGGCGGCTCTGCCTGGGAAGCTGCGATTGCCTCCTTTATCTTGTTTGCGCTCGGGGCGGTTGTGCCAGTCTTACCATTTGTATTTCTGAGAGGCCTGGCGGCGATCGGCGCCAGCGCTGCCTTTAGTGCCATTGGATTGTTTATCATTGGCGGGGGGATTACCCTCTTTACCGGACGGAGCGTTTTACTCTCCGGGCTGCGCCAGGTGTTTTTCGGCCTGGCAGCGGCGACGGTGACCTATCTCATCGGACGTATCATTGGGGTGAACATCAACGGCTAAATGTTTGAACGCACGTCTGCCTCACACACTCCATAGCGTGGGTGCGATTCTGAGGTAAAATCAAAGCGTTAATCTGGCCCTCTTGGAGTCCGCATGCCAACCTGGAAAATCATGATCACCGACGGCCTTCACCCTAGCGGATTGGCGATTTTGCGCTCTGTAGCCCAGGTGGATGAGTGTACAGGGATATCCCCTGAAGCGTTATTGCGGGAAATTGAAACCTACGATGCCCTGATTGTGCGCAGCCGCACACGGGTGAGCGCGGCTGTCTTCGAAGCGGCGAAGAGCCTGAAGGTGGTTGGCCGGGCCGGGGTAGGGGTGGACAACATTGACCTGGCAGCGGCCACGACGCATGGGGTGACGGTGGTTAACACACCCCTCTCCACCACCCTGGCTGTAGTGGAACATACCCTGGCGCTGATGTTTGCCCTGGCGCGCGAGATCCCGCGTGCGGATGCGGCGATGAAGGCTGGCCAATGGCTGAAGGCGGAACTGGAAGGGATCGAACTCCAAGGTAAGGTATTGGGGATCGTTGGCATGGGCAACATCGGTAGCGCTGTAGCCTCTCGCGCCGCTGCCTTAGGGATGACGGTACTAGGCTATGATGCCCTCTTGCCGGCGGAGGTGATTCGCCAGCGCGGGGCGCATGCGGTTTCCCTGGCTGAGCTTTACGCTCGCTCCGACTTCATCAGCCTGCATGTGCCCTTATCGCCTGAGACGCGCGGCATGATCAACGGCCAGACCCTGGCCCTGATGAAGCGCGGGGTGCGTTTGATCTGTACGGCCCGAGGTGGAATTATAGATGAAACAGCCCTGCTGGGTGCTCTGGAGTCGGGTCAGGTGGCTGGGGCTGCCCTGGATGTGTTCGTCAAGGAGCCGCCTGGATTGACTGCCCTGGTGGCGCATCCACGTGTGATTGCCACGCCTCATATCGCCGCCCAAACCAGAGAAGCCCAGGAGCGCGCTGCCGTGGATGTCGCTCAAGAAGTGTTGGCAGCCTTGCGCGGCGAACCCTTACGTTGGAGAGTCGTTTAATCATAACCCCTGCATCAAAGGAGCCCTGATGGAAGAGAAATATGCACAACTTAAATCCATTCTAGCCGAAGTTTATGATCTGCGGGCCGCGGCTGCCCTTCTCGAATGGGATCAGCAGACTTATATGCCTCCCGCAGGCGCAGAAGAGCGCGGCAATCAACTGGCAACCCTTAACAAGATTGCCCATATCAAATTCACTGCGGATGAAGTGGGGCGGCTATTGGATGAACTGCAGCCCTGGGCAGAACAATTGGACCCCGATTCGGTCGAGGCGCGGCTGATCAAAGTGACGCGGCGCGAGTATGAGAAGAAAACCAAGGTACCCCCAGACATGGTGGCGGAATATGCTCAAATCACCACCCTTGCCCATCAAGCCTGGCAAGAGGCGCGTGCCGAGAGCAATTTCGCCAAATTCCAACCCCACCTGGAGAAAGTGGTGGATTGGCGCCGCCGCTATGCTGCCCTCTTTGCGCCTTTCGAGCACGTCTATGATCCGCTGCTGGATGACTTTGAACCAGGGATGAAAACCGCCGAGGTCAGGGCAATTTTCGAGGCCTTGCGCCCCCAGCAGGTGGCCTTGATTCGGGCCATCGTGGAGCGGCCGCAGGTGGACGATTCCTTCCTGCACCAGCCTTTTGATGAGCAAAAGCAATGGGAGTTTGGCGTAGAGGTGGCCACAAAGTTCGGCTATGATTGGAGGCGCGGCCGCCAGGATAAGTCGGCGCATCCTTTCACGACCAGTTTCGGCCTAGATGATGTGCGCATCACCACACGCTTCATGCCCAATTATTTTAGTTCCGCCTTCTTCAGCACCTCCCATGAGAGCGGACATGCCCTGTATGAGATGGGCATTGATCCTGCGCTGGCGCGCACACCCCTGGCGGAGGGCGCCTCATTGGCTATGCACGAATCCCAATCGCGCCTGTGGGAGAACCTGGTGGGGCGCTCGCGCACCTTCTGGGAGCACTTTTACCCGCGCTTACAGGAATATTTCCCCGCCCAGTTGGGCAATGTGAGCCTGGAGGCGTTCTACAAAGGGATCAACAAGGTGCAACCTTCGCTTATCCGTGTTGAGGCGGATGAGGCTACCTATAATCTGCATATCATGCTGCGCCTGGAGTTGGAGATCGCCCTGATGGAGGGTAGCCTGGAGGTCAAAGACCTGCCCGAGGCCTGGAACACTCGAATGCAGGAATACCTGGGGCTGACCCCACCTAACGATGCCATGGGTGTGTTGCAAGATGTGCATTGGTCGAACGGCTATATCGGCTACTTTGCCACTTATGCGCTGGGCAACCTGATCTCTGTCCAGTTATGGCAGCGCATCCAGGCTGATATCCCTGAGCTGGACGAACACATCCGCCGCGGCGATTTTGCCCCATTGTTGTCCTGGCTGAGGGAGAAGGTACATCGTCACGGGCGCAAGTTCGAGGCTCAGGAACTGGTACAGCGCATCACCGGCTCGAAGATCAACCCTGAGCCCTATGTCCGCTACCTTCGCACCAAATATGGAGAAATTTATGGGTTTTAAGCCCTTTTAAATTAGGGGCTTGCGCGAATCGGACCCGCAAGCCCCTAGTTTAAATTGAAACTCTCTGCCGAGCAGTCACCCGACTTGATTTTTATTTTACATGCGACTGATGCAAATGGTGCTCAAGTTCGTTCGAAAGTATGCCTTGGGGTAGTCTGACTGCTATGCCTGCTCAACTGCGGCGTGCCCTGCAAAAATGCTCCCGCCCTTTCAGTGTGTGGGCAGTCATCAGCCTGCTGGCAGTGATCGCGCTCGGCTGCGAAAGCCTGCTGGCGCCCCCTCTGCCCACCCCGCTGCCTACAGATTATCTGCCGACAGCCATTGCTCTAACCCAGCAGGCCAGTTGGCCAAGCGCCTCCCCTGGCGGAGCGACCGTTATCCCCCAGGCCGTATCTCCAACAGAAACCCCAACGATTACCCTTACCCCAGAAAGCACCCCTACATCAACAACTGTGGAGAATGGAAGCGCGGCAACCCTCCAGGCGACCATAGGCCCTACCATCACTCCGTACACCTTGCCGCCATCTCCGACCCCCAGCCCGACGCCGCGCATCCCCAACGCCGAAATTGAGATCCGCAACCTGGGGCCGCTCTCGCGGGTTATCTCTCCTATTCATCTATATACTTACCTGAGGCCGGGCGCGGGGGGGAAGGTACGCATCGAACTCCTGGGGGAGGATAACCGCCTGCTCTATCGCGAGATTCGCAAGGTCAATTTTGTGCCGGTGGGAGCCTGGGCTAACCTGACTCTAGATATAGATTTTGAAATCTCAGCCCCTGCTGAAGCCGGGCGCTTGAAGATCAGCGTAGATGATGAATATGGGCGTACGGTGGCGCTCAATTCGGTGCCTTTGATTTTGCTCTCCGTAGGGCAGGCTGACATTGTACCTCCTCTGGACGTGCTGGCCCCCATTGTGATCCTGCAGCCCAAAAAGAAAGCCCTCATTCAGGGGGGCAAAGTGGTGGTGAGTGGTTTGGCGCGTCCAGAGGGCGAGCAGCCCCTCCTGGTGCGCCTGATTACTCCTAAAGGCGCTGAAGTGGGCTTCCGCCTGGTTGAGGTGGAGAAGTCCAATCAAAGACAATACGGCACCTTTGCGGTGGAGGTGCCGTATCAGGTCACTCAATACACCCCGGCCCTCCTGGTGGTCCAGGAAGGTGGCGCCAGCACGGAGGACATCATTCATCTCTCCAGCCTGGAGATTATGCTCAGTCCTTGAGGTTTCATTGGTAAAATGTTAATGGCAAAATTTATGCCGCCATTACAGGTGAAAAAACGATAGGAGTCCTTATGGCAAACCGACCTTTCCCTTCTAATAAAAGGGCGCCGATTTACGCTGATGTGCCCGACGAGCAATGGAATAACTGGCGCTGGCAATTGAGCAATCGCATTAACACAGTGGAGGAGTTTGAGAAAGTCTTGCCACTCACCGAAAGCGAACGCAAGGCGCTGTCGGCCCCCAATCTGT
>JBBILY010000019.1:0-6873 GCA_037444705.1 Chloroflexota bacterium
CTCACCCCCTGGACTGTCCCATCTGCGACAAGGGTGGGGAATGCCCGCTGCAAGACCTGACCATGGGCTTTGGCCCGGGGCAAAGCCGTTTCCTCTACGATGAGAAGTTCCATCTCGCCAAGCGAGTGCCGTTGGGAGAGTTAATCATTCTGGATCGGGAGCGCTGCATTCAATGTGCTCGCTGTGTGCGCTTTCAGAGCGAGATTGTGGACGAACCAGTCATTGGCTTTTATCAACGCGGGCGCGCTCTGCAGATCGTCACCTACTCCGAACCCGGCTTTGATTCGTATTTTTCGGGTAACACCACGGACATTTGCCCCGTGGGCGCCCTGACTACGGCCGATTTTCGCTTTGGGGCACGTCCCTGGGAGTTGCGCGCCGCGGCTTCCATCTGTGCCCAATGCGCGGTGGGTTGTAATCTGGTCTTCAACGTGCGCCGCGAGGCAAAGGCTGGCGGCAATTGGGTGATCAAACGCGTCATGCCGCGTCAGAACGAGGCGGTCAATGAGATCTGGATTTGTGACAAAGGGCGCTTCACCTATCATTACACCGAAAGCCCCGAGCGCCTCACCCAACCCCTGATCCGCAAGGATGGCGACCTGAAACCCGCTTCTTGGGATGAGGCCCTGGCCCTGGTGGCCGAGCGTTTTCAACAGGCGGGTGAGGGGTTGCTCACCCTGGTGAGCGGGCGCCTTTCGAACGAAGACTTGTTCAACCTGCAGCAATTGACCACGTCTCTGAGGGGCAAGAGTGTGCTCTACACCCATATGGCTGGTGGGGACCTGGTGGCTCAGGTGGGGGTGGGCCAGGGGACAAACTTCGCCCAGATGGGCGCCGAGACGACTATTCTGGTGGTTGCCTGTGATCTGCAAGAGGAAGCCCCCATCTGGTGGCTGCGGGTGAAACAGGCCGCAGATCGTGGCGCAAAGTTGATTGTGGTCAACCCCCGCCCTACCAAACTGGAACGCTTCGCCACGCATGTCGTTCGTTACCCCTATGGGGCAGAGGCGGCTGCGGTGCTGGCTATGGTCAATGCTCTCTCTACCAAACGTCCAGACCTACCTCAAGCGGTACAGAATCTCTTACGCAGCCCTGAACTGCAGGCGGCAGCCAAAACCTTCGCTGCGGCTGAGAACGCCGTCATCCTCTTCGGTAGTGAGGGCCTGGGATTACGCGACTCGCAGGCACTGGCTCAGGCCTGTGCCAATCTGCTGATCGTTACCGGGCATGTGGGTCGCCCCAACAACGGCTTAATCGGTGTTTGGCCGCGCGCCAACGAACAAGGCGCCTGGGATATGGGCTTTCGCCCCCTCTTTGACCTGAAAGCAGCCATGAAGGGAGCCAAAGCCTTATATGTGGTGGCAGCCGACCCGGCGGGCGACGATCCCGCCCTGGCCGAGACGGGCGATTTCCTGGTGGTGCAAGAACTCTTTCTCACAGCCACTGCCAAATTAGCCGACGTTGTCTTGCCAGCCCAGGCCTATACCGAGCGCGAGGGTAGATTCACCTCTGGCGAGCGGCGGGTACAGCGCTTTTACCCTGCACTGCCTGCTCGCCCCGACTGCCGACCTGACTTTGCCATCACTGCGGCCATTGGTCAACGCCTGGGTCTAGACCTGGAAGGCAGGCATGCCGCCAAAGTCATGGAACGCCTGGCCGCTAATGTGCCCGACTATGCGGGCCTGTCTTATACCAAACTGGCGGAGGTGAACGAACAATGGCCAATTGTGGGGCGCCTTGACCGCTATTATGGTGGAACAACTTACGAAAACACCCAGGGACTGGGCGTACAATTGCTCTCGGCTGCCCAGCGCGGTCAGACCGTGCCGCTTACTTGGCCACAACCCGTCACCCTCGAAGTGCCTGAGGCAGCGTTATTGGCCGTGCCAGTGACGCGCCTGTATGATCGGGGTCAGACGGTGCTGCCGTCCAAATTGCTGCATGGACGTATTCCGCAGCCCTATGTATCCATGCATCCTGCGGTGGCCGAACAATTGGGCTTGAGCGCAGGAGAAACAGTGCAGGTTAACCTCAACAACACCTCCACCCTGGCTGTTTTGCGCCTGGATGAAGGTCTACCGTCTGGGGTGCTTCTGGTGCCGCGCAGTCTGGGCATCCCGCTAACGCAGTCTGCGCCAGCTCAAGTGCGCGCGGTTGAACGTGTGATGGCCTGAGCGCCTATCTTTGATTTGCGAGGTCTACTCATGGATTTCGCTCTGCTAGCAGAATGGATCATCAAGTCTATTATCCTGATCTTTGTCCTGGTCACGGGTTTTGCCTATCTCACCTTTTATGAGCGCAAGGCTCTGGCGCGCATCCAGGTGCGCATTGGCCCCAACCGCGCCGGTCCGCGTGGCTGGCTGCAACCTCTGGCAGACGGCATCAAATTGATCTTCAAGGAAGAACTGGTGCCGGCCAAGGCTGATAAACTGATGTTCACCCTGGCTCCGGTAATTACAGTGGTTCCAGCGCTTATCATCCTGGCGGTAGTGCCCTGGGGAGATAAGGTCATCCTGTTCGGGCGAGAGGTCACCCTGGCGATTACGAATATTAATGTGGGTGTGCTGTATATCACGGCCATCGCTTCCATATCTGTCTATGGCATTGTGCTGGCCGGCTGGGCTTCGAATAACAAATATGCCATGATGGGTGGCATCCGTTCCTCAGCGCAGATGATCAGTTACGAACTGGCATTGGGTCTGGCCTTCATTGGCCCACTGCTTCTGGCGGGGACGATGGATATAGATGAGATTGTCAAAGCCCAAAAGGACCTGGGGTGGTTTGTCATCTGGCAGCCGGTAGGCACCTTGATCTTCTGGATCGCCACCCTGGCTGAGGTCAATCGCGCCCCATTCGACATGCCTGAGGCCGAACAGGAATTGACAGCCGGCTATCACACCGAATATTCGGGCATGAAGTTTGCCCTATTCTTTATGGCTGAATACATCAAGATGATCGCGGTCAGCGCTATTGCCGCCAGTTTATTCTTTGGCGGCTACCGTGGCCCTGGGGTAGATCAATATCCCTGGTTAGGGCCAATCTATCTGTTCATTAAAGTCGTAATTTTGCTCTTTTTAATGATTTGGGTGCGGGCTACCTTGCCGCGCATCCGTTACGACCGCCTGATGGCGTTTGGCTGGAAAATGCTTTTTCCGCTGGCGTTGATCAATGTATTCATCACTGCAATTGGGATTGTATTGAATACTTTGTGGCTGATTCCAGCCTTGAGCATTGCCGCTTTTCTTTTAATGGTATATATGGCCAAAGACGCAATTGCGAGGAGGTAGTCCGATGTTTGCTGAGATTTTACGTGGTCTGTCCACCACGTTCCGCTCCATGTTCGAAAAGCCGGTAACCATCCAGTACCCAGAGGTAAAGCGGCCAGTACGTCGCCGCTTCAAAGGGCGCCATTATCTCATGCGTTACGAGAACGGGCTGGAAAAATGTATTGGTTGTTCGCTGTGTGCGGCTGCCTGTCCGGCCAATGCAATTTTTGTCGAAGCGGCGGAGAACACCGACGAAGAACGATATTCTCCCGGAGAACGCTACGCCAGCACCTATGAGATCAACATGTTGCGCTGTATCTTCTGTGGCTATTGCGAAGATGCCTGCCCTACCGAGGCCATTGTTCTGGGAGATAACTACGAACTTTCCTTCACCGACCGCCGCCAGGCCATCTACACTAAAGAAATGTTGCTGGTACCTGTACCGCAAGGTGGTCAGCCCACACCGCAAAAAACCGAGCCGGGACAGTACACACGCTCGGTGCCGCCGATGCAAAACCCTGTTGATTGAGGAAGCCAATGTCTCCTGATTTGATGCTCTTTCTCTTTCTGGCTGTGGTTGCGGTGGCCTCTGCCTTGGGCATGCTCTTCAGCCGCAACGCCGTCTATGCGGCTTTGTTCCTGATTCTGAACTTCGCTACCGTGGCGATATTCTATTTGATTTTAAACGCTCCCTTTATTGCCCTCACCCAGATAACCGTCTATGCTGGCGCGATCATGGTGTTATTCCTGTTTGTGATCATGCTCCTGGGGGCAGAACAAACCGGGCGCGCCCCAGCCCCCGGCTGGATGCGACCCACTGCCCTCGCCCTGGGTGTTGTGCTAGTGATCGAATCGCTCTATATCATTTTCACCCAAAAGGGCTTGCTTCCCAATCCCCACAATACAAACCCAGCTTTTGGCGCTCCCATCAGTGTGGGTGAGACCTTGTTTAATCAGTATCTCTTGCCCTTTGAGGTAACCTCAGTGTTGCTCCTGGTGGCGATGATCGGCGCGATTGTGCTCACCAAACCCAAGACTTAGGCGGCTCGGCTGACATACACGAGTGGAGGCATGGCATGTTACCTGTGAGTTATTACATTACTCTTTCAGCAATCCTTTTTACGATTGGCGCATTGGGAGTGTTGATTCGCCGCAACTCGATTGTCATCTTCATGTCGGTTGAATTGATGCTGAACGCAGCCAATCTGGCTTTCATCTCCTTTGCTCGGGCTCATGGGGCTATGAGCGGCCAGATCTTCGTCTTTTTCGTCATGACGGTGGCTGCGGCTGAGGTAGCTGTAGGTCTGGCGCTGATTGTAGCCATTTTCCGCACCAAGCAGAGCATTGATGTGGATCAACTGAACATGATGAAAGGGTAATCCTATGTTATTGAGTGAAGTCACCTCGGGTGGGCCTCAATTCTTTTATCTGGTTCCCTGGATTGTCTTCTTCCCTGTACTGGGCCTTTTGATCAACATCATCCTTGGCGGGCGCATGGGGGAGAAAGCCATTGGTATTGTGGGGTGTTTGGGCTCAGGCTTATCGTTTGTGGTCTCAGTTTTACAAGCCATTTCCCTCATCGAACATCCCGAAGGCATGGTTGTGCCTCTGGCTGACTGGATTACCGTCGGTATTTTACGGCTGCGTTGGGCGTTCCAGGTAGATACCCTCTCGGTGACCATGATGCTGGTGGTTTCAGGGGTGGGCACCTTGATCCATATCTACTCCATTGGCTATATGCACGAGGACGTGCGTATCAATGGCAACCCGGGACGTTTTCGCCGCTTCTTTGTCTATATGAACCTGTTCATCGCGGCGATGATGATCCTGGTCAGCAGCGATAACTATCTGATGCTCTTCGTCGGTTGGGAGGGGGTGGGTCTGTGCTCCTATCTTTTGATTGGCTTCTGGTATGAGAAAGGGAAAGATGGCATCGGCAATGCCATTGCTGCCAAAAAGGCCTTCGTCACCAACCGTATTGGCGACTTTGGCTTTCTGCTGGCGGCCTTTACCATGTTTGGCGTGTTCCATACCTTTGAGTTTAGCAAGGTGTTTGAGCAGGTGCCTGATGTGGCTGAGACTCTGCCGGCGGCTATCATTCTCATCACCTTGTTTATGCTGGTGGGTGTAACGGGGAAGTCGGCGCAATTACCCTTATATGTCTGGTTGCCCGATGCTATGGCTGGCCCCACCCCGGTCTCAGCGCTGATCCATGCTGCAACCATGGTCACCGCTGGCGTCTACCTGATTGCTCGCTCACACCCCATCTATGTTGTCTCGCCCCTGGCGCAGGGTATCGTCGCCCTGGTGGGAGCAGCCACCGCCTTATTCGCCGCTACCATCGCCGTGGGGCAGTTTGATATTAAACGCGTACTGGCCTACTCGACCATTAGCCAATTGGGCTTCATGGTGGCAGCAGTGGGCATGGGGGCTTTCACGGCAGGGATGTTCCACTTGGTGACGCACGCCTTCTTCAAAGCCTTGCTATTTCTCTCCGCAGGCTCGGTGATCCTGGGTGTAGAGCATGGCTTGCACTACGTAGAGCATAATCCCTCTTCGAAGAAACTGCTCAAAGGCCAGCATCACCTGGATCCACAAGATATGCGCAATATGGGGGGGCTGCGCACGCGGATGAAAACCACTTTTGGGGTGTATCTGGTCGGGGCTTTGGCACTGGCGGGTATCTTCCCTCTGGCTGGCTTCTGGTCTAAGGATGAAATCCTGGCCGAAGCCAATGCTTTGAACACCACCGTTTACTGGTTGCTGACCATCGCCGCCTTCTTTACCGCCTTTTATATGGGGCGGCAGATATTCCTGGTATTCTTCGGCGAGCCGCGCACGCCCGCGGCTGAGCATGCCCACGAGAATCCGCCTGTGGTTACGGTGCCACTGATCATCCTGGCAGGGCTCTCGCTCTTCGGTGGGGCGCTTAACCTACCTGGCATACACACCTTTGGCACCTGGTTGGAGCACACCATCAAGATTGAGTCAGAAATTCAAAAAATTCATCTGGGAGAGGCTGCAACTGAGGCTGGTTTCAACCCCACCGTGGCGCTTATCTCCACAGTCATTGCCCTGTTGGGCCTCGCCCTGGCTTACTGGCTGTATTACCGCCGCTATCAGGAGTTACAACAACTGCCGGCTGCCAAGCGCCCCGATGACCCCTTGCGCCCTCTGCTTGGCCCAATCTTCAAGGGCATGGAAAATAAGTGGTGGGTGGACGAACTATACTGGACAATTTTCCTTAACCCCTACATTTCTCTTTCGCGCTTCTTAGCCGATGTGATCGAGTGGCGTTTCTGGCACGACTGGTTCCACGATGTGGCTATTGTGGGCACCTACAACTGGTTGACGCGCCTGCTCTCTGTGCGCATTGACCTGGGTGGCATTGATGCCTTTGCCAACAACCTTGCCGGCAGCATCCAGGCGCTGGCCGGGCAATTGCGCCGCCTCCAGACCGGTTACGTGCGCAATTATGCGCTCTCCGTCTTCATTGGTGTGATTATGATCCTGGGTTATTTGATCTTACGCTAAAAAGGCTCACCCCAAACCTCGCCTGTGGGCTGAGGTTGGGGAGCAACCTGCGATGGACGAGGATAAACTATGG
>JBBILY010000019.1:6889-26540 GCA_037444705.1 Chloroflexota bacterium
ATCCCTTGACCCTGGTCACCTTCTTTCCTTTGTTAGGCGTCCTGGTGATCTTGTTCTTAAAGCAGGAGCAAAAGAACGCCATCCGCTGGGTGGCCCTGGTGACCTCTCTCATCACCTTTGGCATATCTCTGGCGGTGTTGGCTCAGTTTTCGCCACGTGATCCTGACCTGCAACTGGTGATTAATTTACCCTGGATTCAGGTGGCGGGTTGGAACATTGCCTATCACCTGGGGGTGGATGGGCTAAGTATCCTGCTGCTTCTGCTCACCACTTTCCTGACCCCGATCTCCATCCTCTCCACCTGGACGGCGATTGAAGATCGGGTGAAAGACTTCATGCTCTTCTTCCTACTGCTGGAAGTGGGCATGGTGGGGGTTTTCCTGGCGCAAGATTTGTTTCTGTTCTATATCTTCTGGGAGTTCACCCTGGTGCCTATGTATTTCTTGATCGGCATCTGGGGTGGTCCGCGACGCATGTATGCGGCGGTCAAGTTTTTCCTCTACACCATGGCCGGCTCGATTTTGATGCTCCTGGCTATCCTGTGGCTGGGCATTCAGGGAGGCACTTTCTCCGTGCCCGAACTGGTGGCTAGAGGCAATATCCCCGAAAACGTGCAAACCTGGCTCTTCCTGGCTTTCGCGGCCGCCTTTGCGATCAAAGTGCCCATGTGGCCGTTGCATTCCTGGCTGCCGGATGCCCATGTAGAAGCGCCCACGGCGGGTTCGGTTATCCTGGCTGGCATCCTGCTGAAAATGGGCACCTATGGTTTCCTGCGCTTTAACTTACCTTTGTTCCCCAAAGCCGCAGTGCAACTGGCACCCTATATGGCGCTCCTGGCAGTCATTGGTATTCTTTATGGGGCGGCAGTTTCATATGCTCAACAGGACGTGAAAAAACTGGTGGCTTTCTCATCGGTCAGCCACCTGGGTTTTGTGATGCTGGGATTGATCGCTCTCAACCCGCAGGGCATCCAGGGTGGCATCTTGCAAATGATCAACCATGGTTTGAGCACAGGAGCATTGTTCCTGATTGTGGGCATGATCTACGAGCGCCGTCATACCCGCGATATGGATGCCTTCGGCGGTTTATGGAAGGTGATGCCCATTTACGGTGCCCTGACCTTAATCGTAACCCTGTCTTCCATGGGCTTACCTGGCTTGAACGGCTTTGTGGGCGAATTCACCATATTACTGGGCGCCTGGGATGCTGGCCAGTTGGGTGGTCCACTAGGCTCGTACTTATACGCTGGCTTTGCGGCAGCAGGGGTGATCTTGGCGGCGGTGTATATGCTCTACATGTTCCAAAAACTCTTCTTGGGACCATTGGACAAGGAAGAAAACCGCTCACTCAAAGACCTCAACTGGCGCGAAGTCGTTACCCTGGCTCCTATCCTGATCTTCATCTTTTGGATTGGCTTGTATCCCAAACCGTTCTTTATGCTGATGGCGCCTTCAGTGGACAGACTGGTGAGCCTGATACACAGCGCTGCCCTGGCTATGCCATGAGCCTGGGGCAGATCAACCTTTATGCCTGATTAAAGGGAGTTTATGACCACCCTCGATTTTTATGCCATATTACCCTTGCTAGTCCTGGTGATTTGGGCTACCCTGCTGATCGTGGTGGACCTGTTCATCCCCGGTGAGCGTAAGAACCTCACGATCTTGTTGGCAGGGCTGGGTTTGTTGGTGACTCTGGGGCTTTCTCTATCCCAAACGGGACAGGAACTGGTTGCGTTCAACGGCATGGTGGTGGTAGATGGCTTCGCCATCTTCCTGGCTAGCCTGTTCACAGGCAGTGGTTTGATCGCAATTGCCTTGTCTCATGATTACCTCAAACGCATGGGGATCGAGCGCAGCGAGTACTATATCTTGCTGCTCTACTCGATCAGCGGCATGATGCTCATGGCTATGGCTGCCGACCTGATCATGGTCTTCCTGGCGTTGGAACTGCTCTCTATTCCTCTCTATGTGCTGGCAGGGTTTGCCCGTCCACGCCTTGATTCCGAAGAGGCGGCACTGAAGTACTTCCTGTTGGGGGCCTTTGCTGGTGGCTTTGTGGTTTACGGTGTGGCGCTGGTCTTCGGGGCAACAGGCAGCACTGCCCTGGCCAACATTGTGGCTGCTGTCCAAAATAACACCGCTAACCTGACACTGCTCAGTGTTGGCGCAGCCTTGATCTTGATCGGTCTGGGCTTTAAGGTGGCGGCAGTACCATTCCACATGTGGACCCCCGATGTATATCAAGGCTCACCCACCGCGGTCACGGCTTTCATGGCAGTAGGGGCCAAAGCCGCTGGTTTTGCTGCCTTGCTGCGCGTGTTTGTGGCGGCATCCCCTGTTTTAAGCGAATCTCTGACCCCGATTTTATGGGTGCTGGCAGCGTTGACCATGATCCTAGGGAATGTGGTGGCGATCGCCCAGGGCAACATCAAGCGCCTGCTGGCTTATTCCAGTATTGCCCATGCGGGTTACATACTGATGGCATTAGTTCCTTTCGGCCAGGGTCAGGTGGCTGCGCATGCCGTAGCCTCCGCTCTATTCTATCTTCTGGCTTATGCGTTTACCAACTTTGGCGCCTGGGCAGTGGTGATCGCCCTTGAAAAGGCTGAGCAGCGCGGGTTGGCGCTAGAGGACTACGCAGGCCTGGGACGTAAGTATCCCGCCCTGGCGGCGGCTATGGCGGTCTTTATGCTGTCCTTTACCGGCGTGCCGCCTACTCTGGGCTTTGTGGGTAAGTTTTATCTCTTCCGAACTGCTCTGGAAGGTGGGTATATTGGACTGGCTATCATTGGCGTCCTGACTTCACTGATCTCGGCTTATTACTATCTGCGAGTAGTGGTCATCATGTATATGCGCGAGGGTGAACCTCAGATACGCAGCGAGCCCTGGCTCAATTTCACTGCTGGGGTGACAGCCATTGCGACCGTGGTGCTCAGTTTGTTCGCTGCGCCGCTCTTCGCCTGGGCCTCACAGGCTGCCCTCAAATTGTTCTAGAGCCTGATGTTTGCTTACAATAAAAATGCTCCACACTGCTTAGCGTGGAGCATTTTTAATCAAGATACGCCATCACCCCCATATAATTTGCGGTGGACAATGCTCAAGGCGCGCACCTGTTCGGCGGCATGGTAGGAAGAACGCACCAGGGGGCCGCTTTCCACCCATCGGAAGCCAATGCTCAGGCCATATTCTTTAAGTTCGGCAAATTCTTCCAGGGTATAGTAACGCTCTATAGGTAAATGGCGCTTGCTTGGTTGCAGGTATTGACCGATGGTCAGGATGTCTACTCCCCAACTGCGTAAGTCGTTCATCACCGCTTTGACTTCTGCGATAGTCTCGCCTAAGCCCAACATAATGCCCGACTTGGTGAGCACCTCGGGGTCCAGTTTCTTGGCGTTAGAGAGGGTTGCCGCGGCCCATTCATAACGATCCTGAGGCTGCACGCGCTTGAACAGGCGCGGTACGGTCTCCACGTTGTGATTGAGGATTTCCGGGCGGGCATCCATGACGATCTTCAGCGCCTCCAGGCTGCCCTTGAAATCGGGGATAAGCACTTCAATGGAACAGCCGGGGTGGATCTGGCGAATGCGGCGAATGACCATGGCGAAGATCGGCGCGCCGCCGTCCTTGCGATCATCCCGATTGACACTGGTGATCACGGCATGTTTCAGGTTCATTGCCTTCACCGCCTGGGCGACGCGCTCAGGTTCCAACCAGTCTAACGGAGAGGGCTGACCGTGTTTGATGTCGCAAAATCCACAGGTACGAGTGCAAACATCGCCCATCATTAAGAAGGTGGCAGTACCGGCACCCCAACACTCACCTAAATTAGGGCACATGGCTTCTTCGCACACGGTGTGCAGGGCTTTGCTCCGCATCAAACCCTGCAACCATTGATAAGTTTCGCCAGATGGGGCGCGCACTTTGATCCACTCAGGGCGCCGTTGGGGTTTGGTTTCTACCTCCTCGGGTTTGAGGCGGTCACGCGTAGGGGTGAAACTCATAACATCTCCTTATTCAACCGAGGGCCAAATTGGTTCTTTTGGCGCCAGTATCTCTCCATCGCTCCTGAGCAGGCCAATGCCTTCCTTTTCCGCCAGTTCCTGCGCACCCAGGTCAGCGCGAATGCTATAAGCATACACCAGATATGGTCCCTGGCATCCCTTTTCTGCCAGGCGCCTGTGCCACTCGGCTGAACGCATGCGCTGCGCCCAGGCGAGGACATCTCGCCGGCTCAGGCGGGCCTTTGCCTCTACAATAGCCCACATCTTTTCACCCTCTGGGGTTTCCAGCGGCAATATCACATCCACTTCACCGTCCAGGGCGAGCGAATAAGGGGGATGCAGGATGCGATAACCCTTGCGGCGCAAGACCACCTCCACCACGCTAGCCGCTTCCTCTTCCACAGTTGCTCCAAAGGCGCGCTGCAATTCACCCACCGCAGAGCCAAGCCTTGCCTGAGCCAGTTCTTCCACGCGCTGTTCAGTGCGGCGCTGAGCCTCGGCCAACTCGCGCTGGGCCTGAGCCAGTTCTTCCACACGCTGCTCGGTGCGGCGCTGAGCCTCGGCTAGTTCTTCCACACGCTGTTCGGTGCGGCGCTGAGCCTCGGCCAATTCACGTTGAATCTCAGCCAACTGTCGCACGATACTCGGCAGTTCAAGGATTTCATCCGTTAATACCATGCGACGTAGTTCTTCACGCCACTCAGGGTGCTGGTAGAGGATATTCAACCATTCACGAAAATCTTCAAGGGCAAACGGCATGAGCGCACCTCGCGATTGGATTATACCCCAAATCCACCTTGCGCTCGCCCAACCCCCGATAGACCCGAATTTTGGTTGACCTAATGATGGCTATCTCGGCAATTTCCAGAGGACGACACATCACGATTTCCGAAAATGACGTTGGTCAGCATCTTAACAATCGAGATAACCCCCGTGGACCAGCAACTCTGCATTATAGATAGCGGCTCCAGCTGCACCCCGGATGGTATTATGAGATAACACCACCATCTTCAGATCGAGGATCTCATCTGGGCGCACCCGCCCTACAACTGTGGTCATACCTTTCCCTGTCATGCGGTCCAGGCGCGGCTGAGGGCGGTCTTGTTCAGCACGCACCAGGATCGGGGGCTTGGGAGTGGAGGGCAACCCGGCGCTAAGTGCAGGCACCTGATACTTCTGCAGCACCTGAATAGCCTCTTCGGGGTTTGGTTTGCTCGCACAGGCCACCGATAGGCACACTATGTGCCCTTCCAGCAGGGGAACGCGGTTGGTTTGAGCCGAGATCACAACCGGATGCAAAGCAATTGCTCCGTCTTCTAATTTCCCAAGCATTTTGCGCGGCTCCCAGGCTACCTTTTCCTCTTCGTCGCGAATAAAAGGGATAACGTTGTCAGTTATTTCTAAGGAGGCCACCCCCGGATAACCGGCGCCGGAGAGTGCCTGCAGCGAAACCATAAACACATGGCGGAGCCCAAAGGCATCGTTTAGGGCTTTAAGCACGATGGTCATGCCTGTGCTGGTGCAGTTCGGATTAGTCACAATGGCGCCTTTTCAACCTCGCTCCTGGCGTTGCCGCATGATAAGCCCGAGGTGATCGGGGTTCACTTCGGGCAGAAGCAGAGGCACATCAGGTTCGCTGCGATGGGCAGAGGCATTGGAGCAAACTATGGTGCCTTGGCGTGCCAGAGCAGGTTCAATTTGGCGTGCGCTCTCTGCAGGAAGAGCCGAAAGCACCAGGGGCTCCTGAATGGCCTCGGGATGTGTGGGCTGAAGCCTCATTTCCGCCGCCCAAGCCGGCATCGGTGTATCTAATAACCAGCGGCAACCCTCGGCGTAAAATTTTCCCACCGAGCGTTCAGAGGCGGTGAGACGGGTCACCCGAAACCATGGATGTCCATCCAGTAGTTGCACAAACCGCTGACCCACAACGCCTGTGGCGCCTAGAATCGCTACCGAAATAGGGTTTGTCCTCATGATCGTTCTCTCGCCCTTTCGTCCAAACTGGGTTCAATGAGGGGACTAAAATTGGGGGCAATTATATGCGCGTTTCAGGATTTTGGCTATCTTAAAGTTTGCGCACCACCAGGCGCACCCCTTCAACCCGCACCACGTGTACGCGTGTCCCGCTCGGTAGATTCTCACCATCTTCTGACACAGCAGTCCATAACTCCCCTGCTACCTGCACCGTCCCCACGGGTGAGAGGGGGCTGCGCACCACCCCGCTGCGCCCCACCAGGCTCTCCTGGCCCATACGGATTGGGGTCTTCTGGGCGCGCAGAGCAAACATCAAGATGACAAAAAAGGTGGCGCCTGTGATGAGGGACATGACAATAATCAGTGGCACTGAGACCCTCTGGAAGGAAGGCACATTAGGCGAATTGAATAGCACTAACGCTCCCACGATGAGCGAACCCACGCCGGCGGCGGTTAACGCCCCATGGGTAGGCGCCTTAATGTCCAGGATGAAAAGGATAAAAGCCAGGATAAGGAAAATCAATCCAAACCAGTTCACCGGAAGTATGCCCAAGCCATAAGTAGCCAGAGCCAGGCACACTACCCCGATAAAACCGGCCACCCAGCCACCCGGGCTGGAGATTTCGATCAGAATGGCCTGAACGCCAATGGTAATTAGCAGAAAGACAATGTTAGGATTGGTCAACAGGTCAAGCAGTTGTTCAATCAGGGTTGGGCTAACAAATTCAATTTTTGCATTTTTAGTGTGCAGGGTGTATTGACCGCTCGCTAGTTCCACCGTATATCCATCCAATTGTCGCAGCAAATCCTCCAGGTCATTAGCAATGAAATCCACCAGTCCCACCTGAAGGGCCTCCCTGGCCGAGGCGGCCGCGGCCTCTTCAATGGTGCGTTCCGCCAGATCCACGGCCTGCGAACCGCGATGCTCCGCCAGCGAGCGCACAGTGGCTTTAAGGATATTTTTAGCTTTGGCTTCCAGGGTTTCCCCCAGGTCTTCTCCCTCAGCACCCACCGGGCTGGCAGCGCCAATGGCAGTTTCAGGAGCCATGGCTGCAGCATGGCCAGCCAGGGTGATCACCGTGCCTGCACTGCCGGCAGTGGCGCCGCGCGGGGCAACATATACCACAATCGGCACACGGCTGGCGCGAATCTCTTTGACCATATCTTGCATCAGGTCAATACTTCCGCCGGGCGTATTTAGTTGGAAAACCAGCAATTCTGCGCCGCGCTGCTCAGCCAGGCGAATGCCACGCTCCAGGTACTCCAACATGGCTGGAGTGAGGGGGCCGTCCGCGGTGAGTACCACCACGTATGGAGACTCTTCCTGGGCCTGAGTTCCCCCCACAAATGCGAACAGGATGATTGCGATCCAAAATAAAAACCACAAAGGTTTACCCATAATCTCAACTCCCGGAAAGGGGCCATGTTTCCCTTTCTCGAACCTATTATAGTGCAAAAAAGAGATCTCTCCTGGGTACGCGATGCGCAACATCTGGTGATTGCCCACATCTTTGCGCTGCCTGATTGAGCCAGTCCGCAGGGCTTTGATGAACTGAGCAGGCGTCTTCAGCCCTGCAATCCCGAGTTGTGGGTAATCACCGCCGCAACATTGATTGAATATCCCTGCCTGTTCTTGTATAATGGATACAAAGGACTCGTATTTGACCCGAGTCTCTGTGTTTTTTGCTATCTTTTCTTATTAGAGTGGTAGAAGCATCCAAATATTCTGGATCTCATCACGAGGAGAATCCAGATGCCAGGGTGATTGTATGCAGCCAGAGCGCACAGCAAGCCACGAGGGATTTGTAAACCTTATTAAGGGCTGGTGGAGGCGAGTAACAACCCCCAGGGCCACAGAGGATGACCAGGCCCGCCGCGAACATATGACGCGCGTGGTGCTATTCGTGCTAACCTTGCTTGTGCTATTCTTCACAATGATCATCGTTGTCGGATGGCTGGCGGGCTGGTTTCGTTGGGTAGATGTGCTCACCATGTTGATGATTGCCATACCGACCCTGGCTAGCAGTGCTCTGGCCTTACGCGGTCTCTGGCGCTGGTCCACCTATTTGCCTCCTCTGGCTTTCTTGATCCCGGGCCTCTATGGCTCGATATTCGTTGGACTGGTCACTACCCTGGTGCTGGCTTATGCCGCATCGGTCGTGCTGGCAGCCCTGCTTTTGAGCGAGCGCGCCTCCTGGGCGGTCGTGGGTGTAGTTTTGGTGCTGCACCTGGTGTTGGGTTGGTTACATGATCGCCCTTCGGCTACGGGGCTATTGGAAACAGCCCTCCCTTACAGCGGATTTATGATAAGCATAGCCGCGCTCCAACATTTTGCCATCAGTCGTTTGAAGATGGCCCTGGATCAGGCGCACCACTCCACTCGCGAACTACAGGCGGAGTTTCAGGAGCGAACTCAGGCGGAGAATCAATTGCGTAAACTGAACCAGGAGTTGTACCTGCTCAATCGCGTCATCGCCGCGGCTACATCAACTCTAGATACTGAGGCTATTCTGCAGACAATCTTACGCGAACTAACGCAATACCTGGGTATTGATCAGGCGGGAGCGGCCCTGATCCATGGGGATCGTAAATACCTGCGTGTGGTGGCTGAGTATCCGCCTCATTCCAGCATCAGCGCCATCGGTGAACTGATCCCAATTGAGGGGAATTTCTCTACTCAATATGTGTTGGAAAAGGGTGAAGCCCTGGCTATAAGTTCTGCTCAAGACGATCCACGTCTGGTGCCCGTGCGCGAACTGATGCAAAAACGCCATGTGGCATCCATCCTGATCCTGCCTCTCATCGTCCACAATCAAGTTCTTGGCACAATCGGGCTGGATAGTTTTGAACAGCGGGATTTTAGCCCAGAGGAGATTGCGTTGGCGTTGAATGTGGCCTCGGCCGCAGCGCAGGCGATCGAGAATGCCCGCTTATACGCCGAAGTGCAAAACCTGGCTATCCACGACGACCTGACCCAGGTGCTAAATCGCCGTGGTCTGTTTGAATTTGGCCGGCGGGAGGTGGAGCGCGCCCGCCGATTCAATCGCGACCTCTCCACTTTGTTTGTGGATGCAGATTACTTTAAGGATATCAACGATCGGTTTGGCCATGCCACAGGTGATAGCGTCCTGCAGGCGTTGGCGGGGTTCATCCGCAAAGGGGTTCGTGAGGTGGATTTGGTGGGGCGCTATGGGGGCGATGAGTTCGTTGTCCTCCTAACTGAATCCGACCTGAACAGAGCACTAGAGGTGGCGGAACGCCTACGTTCTAACATCGCTCATACGGCGGTGACCCTGGGGCAGAACCACATTCACCTCACGATCAGCCTCGGGGTGGCTGCCCTCACACCCCAGACACCCGATCTGAAAGCCATGATTGAAAAGGCCGACCAGGCGCTCTACCTCGCCAAACAGAATGGACGCAACCGAGTTGAAGTAGCGGGGTAGCCGTAAGCGAATTCTGCTGCCTTCTATTGTATAATCCTTCATGAGCGATATGAGTGCACGACGGAGGATAAGCCTATGGTGATGCCTGTCATTCAATATGCCCCCGAGACCTGCGCCTGGTGCCAGGGAAGCGGAAAATATGGAGATTACAACGACGTTTGCCTGGTTTGCGGAGGGGCGGGCAGCCTGCTAGTTGCTCAGCCGGCGCGTAAGTGTCCCTGGTGTCAAGGCAGCGGTGTAGTTGATGTGGGAGAGTTCAAGGATCGCTGTCGCCAATGTGGAGGCGCTGGCTGGTCTCATGTCCTAAAACAAAGCGCTCGATAAGGTATGTTACGGGCTTATTCCAGGCGTTCACGGCGCCTGAGATGAACGTTTTTCCCCTTTGTGTCCATCACTAGCGCTTCTAGCAAGGAATTTTTTACTGCCTGACGGCGGAACTCTGTATCCCATAAAGGGGGAAAGGCTTCCCTCTCGACCTGTAAGGCTTCGTGGAAAGGGTGAGTGAGGCCATAGCGTAAAAAGCGTTTGGCCGCGCGCACCGCTTCGATGGGGTTAGCGGCGATTTGGCGGGCCACATCCCAGGCAGCATTCAGGGCTTCACCAATAGGGCTGATGAAATCCACCAGGCGCAACGCCAGAGCCTCTTTGGCAGAAAGCACACGCCCGCTAGCGATCAGTTCCAGAGCGCGCCCATATCCTACCACCCGCATCAGCCGCTGACCGCCGCCCCAGGCAGGCACAATACCCAGGCGTGCATGCACGAAGCCAATGTCGGCATCTTCGGCCATCACCCGCAGATCACATGCCAGGGCGATCTCAGCACCCCCGCCGCGGGCCGGACCGTTGATGGCGGCAATGGTGGGACAGGGGAGCGCTTCCAGGCGCGCCAGCGCATCGCCCATGATCGTAGCCAGGCGCAGGCCGTCTTCACGGCTGGGATAATGTTGCAACTCGGAGAGGTCACCCCCGGAGACAAAGGTTTTTCCCACCCCACTGACGAGCAAGACGCAGAGATGAGGCAGGCTGTGGGCTTCTTCCACCGCCTCGGCGAAGGCTCGCATGGCAGCCCAGTTCAAAGCGTTGCGCACTTGAGGGCGATGAATGGTCAATTGCCCTATACCTTCGCTGTTTACTGCTAAATCAATACCGTCCATGATAACTCCTTCATATCTATGTTGTGAGAAATAACCCCTGATTTAAAAGAAAGTTGCGCCTTGGCCCGGGTTTTAACGCCTTTCGACCTCCACCCATACTTGCACCCCATCGGTGGTGAGATGAATCCATCCATTTTGATCGGTGCGCAAGAGGGAAAAGCCGCTTATGGCCTGCAGGGTCTCGGGAGAGGGCAGGCCACGCCGATCATCTGCGGCTACACTGAGCAAGATCACCTGGGGTTGCAGGCGAGATATCCAATCCGGCGGGTTGAGCGGGGCATAACCACCCTCGGCTAATACGAGAGCAGAAACTGGTGCGAGGGCTTCCTTTTGTAATACCTGTAACGCCTCCACATCCGCGCCCAGGGGCAGCAAGGCACGAAAACTGTGCCACTCCAACAACAAGGCAGCCCCTCGTTTACTGCTGCTTAATACCCTTAAATTGGCGCCATCCCCCAGATCCAGGGCTTGCCCGCTTTGAGCGGGGATGGCCTGTATCCCAACTTCCAGGAGGGCGGATTGCAGGTTGCGCGCTGCCCGCGAGGCCTGAGGTAGGCCAGCCCATAAGACCTGGGAGGGTGGGAAGCGTTCCAGGAGAGGCGGGAGCGCAGCGATGTGCGCATCGTCGGGGTTGGCGATAATCAGAAAATCCAGGCGGCGGTTGCCAAGCGGCAGGCGGCGGCCCAAAGCCTCGGAGAGGGAGGAGGGGCTGGGGCCTCCGTTAATAAGCACATAGCGCCCGTTGGGAGTCTGGATTAGCAAAGCCTCCCCGCTTTGTCCGTTGCGGCTGACCTCCAGCACCATGAGGTGCAATCGGCCATCGGTGGCGCTCCAAGCAGCACGCCACGACAGCACAGATAGCACGCTTAGAGCAGCCAGGCTGATAGAAGGGCCTAGCGCACGCAGCCATCTGGATTGGCGAGCGCTGCCCAGGGTCAGAGTGAAGAGCAGAGCATAATATAAGATTAGCCAGGGCAAGGCTATGTCGCCCAGGGCCAGAGCGCCACCGGAGAATTTGCCCAGGTATTCCACCACGCGCACCGTATAGACCACCCAGGGCCAGGCTGCATAAGCCGCCATCTGACCCAAGGGAAAGTAAATCAGGCCTAAAATGAGAGCCAGCCCACCCAGTACCATCACCGCGGGTTGAGCGGGCAGGATGAGTGGGTTGGCGATCAGGCTGGTGAGTGAAAGGCGCTGAAAATGGTAGAGCACCACAGGCAATGAGGTGACCTGGGCGGCTAGGGTGAACAGGAAATACTCACCTATCAGCCTGCTCGCCTGTTGCAGGTGAGAGGCCGGCAGGAAGCGCCCAGCCAGGCGCTTGAAGGCTTCCTGCAATGGGGTAGCGTAGAGCATTAGCCCCAGAGTAGCGGCGAAAGAGAGTTGAAAGCCCACATCCCAAAGGATGTAAGGGTTAAATAGGGTCATCAAAGCGGCCACAAAGGCCAGCGTGTTCAGTCCCTGTTGGCGGCGGCCAATCTGCTGCCCTAACAAAGAGAGACCACCCATAATTGCAGCCCGCAGCACTGAAGCCGAGGCACCCACCAAAAACGTATACAGAGCGATGGCCACCCCTGCCAGCAGGGCGCCGCGCCAGCGACCCAACCAGCGGCTGAAAATCGCCGCGAAGAGGCCGGCAAGCAAGGTGATGTTGAAGCCGCTAATGGCAATAATGTGGGCAGTGCCGCTGTCGCGAAAGGCGCGCGCAGTATCCTCAGGGATATTGCTATCTACCCCCAGGAGAATGCCCGCCAGAAGAGAAGCCTCCGGATCAGGGTAGAGGCGATATAGGGCCGATAGCGCCCTTCCCTTGAACGCGTAGATGGCAGCCAAAAGCGGATTACCCTGCCCTTGCTGCAGTAAATCAACCCGCGGCCACTCCATGACGGTATAAACCCCCTGTCGCGCCAGATAATCGCGATAGGAGAACTCTTCCGTTTGGGAAGGGCTACTCAGGCGTCCACGCAGGCGCACTTGGTCGCCATAGCGCCAATCACCCCCTGGGGCTATTCTGGCTAAAACTAAACCGTAGACCGGCTCAGGCCAGCCATCTCCCCACATGCGGTACTGGGCCTTTACTCGTAAATTGGTGTAGGTATCGCGCCGATCTGCTGGTTCAATGATGACGCCCTCGAGGGTGAAAATGGCCTCCTGGTCGTTATAATGGGCGATGAAAAGCGGATCGTTGAAATTGGGCCGAACCGCTTGCAGGCGCGCACCTCCCAGGAAGAAGACCGCCAGGAGTAACATCGCAGGAATTAGCCAGTTAATCCCCAGTTTTCCCTGAAGATGAGACGGGATAAGAGGCGCCACACGGGCGAAATCCCGACCTAAACCGCTTAATATAGGCTTGGAAGCCTGAATGAGGAAAGCCAGCCCGGCCATCAGTAACCAACGGCTGACAGGTAGGGTCACGAAATTAGAGAAAAAGAGCCCCGATATGAATGCCAGTGAAAGATAGAATAAGGGCATGTCCACCCACTCTCTCTTGATTTTACCGCAACTCGCGCCTCAGAGCGTAGCGGCACCTGGAGACCGCACGACGGTTTATTCCAAATAAGATCGCTATTGAAAACCCCTTGATAATCGGATAAATTAGGTCTATAATAGAATTGGCGCTTGGGCGAGTGCCAGTAAGGTGAGCCTCATGAGGGCTTACCTTGCTTTGTTAACCCACGGGACTGAACCAGTAATACTCCCAAAACGACCACCCTTGGGAGATAGCCCCCACCAACTATAAGACGGGGCCTCCCATACCCATACTCATCCCCGTCAACTCAACCAGGGCCGGGGTAAGATTCAGAAGCAGGCTCACCCTGGCGGCGAGCAGATAAGCCAGACTGACAAATTGGGCTCCTTGGGCCAGGGTGTAATGGAGCACCTCAAGAGAGACAACCCCATTAATTGACGGAACGAAGGGTGTTGCAAGGCAAGACGGGCGTTGGCATGGGTTGCGATCAAGGGCAGCAAACACAGGCAAGCCGGCCCATACCTCGGACCCGCAAAGTTCGCCTGGCATCTTTGTCCTGCATACCTTGAGCACCTATCTTGCTCTTCTAGTCTTTTTCTATTATAACTATGAGAGCATTCGGTAACTCTCTATGTTGCCCATCCCTGTTGGTTTCCCCTGTTTGCCGGCCATGAGGGAATGATTGAATGTTTTCCTGATATCATAAATTTATAAAGTGGCAAGCGCCGATCTATCTGGAGCAGTGGCTATGGAAAAGGTCATTAACGAATTTAAGGTGATTGAGACAGATGATGGTTTTCGGATCGAGATCAAAGGTGATAAAGAGGCCATTCGCCGCATGTTGAGGCATCTGGGCCTCTTCAGCGTCTCTGGAGCGCCCTTCGGTAGGGGTTTTCGCTTTGGCTTTGGGCCTTTTTGGGGCGGCTTCGGAGCCTGGTGCGATCCCTGGGAGCAGCCTGAGAAAGAGAGCAGCCTCTGAGCCGGTCTCGTCGTAGAGTCTCCTCGGGGCGAGAGGTGGCCATGCCCCAAGCCTCGCCCCTTCTTGGTGATTAAAGGTATTAGATGAGCGCCGAAGTCCACCCTTACGATAGTTCTTTGATCCCCGACCTGCGGATTCTGCCCCTGGATGTGCTCGTTGAGCACGAGTACAATGACGACCAGCGCACGCTGCCCCTGGCGAAGCGCCTGGAGGCGGAGGGCGTGCTGAAAAACCCACCTATCGTCACCCCCCTCGACCAGGAGGACTCCCGCTTTGTGGTTTTGGATGGAGCCAATCGCGTTACCGCCTTATCCATGTTGGGTTATCCCCATATTCTGGTGCAGGTGGTGGCTTATGAGCCGCCGCAGGTGACGCTTTCAACCTGGCATCATGTGGTCAGCGGTCTGGAGCCAAATGCATTTATCGCGGCTTTGACAGCCGTTGAAGGGGTGGACTTCTTCGCCACCGATCTCTTACAGGCGCGGGCTGGCTTGGCGCGGCGTGAATTTTTGATGTACGTGATTGGCGCCGATGGCTGGGTGTTTGCCGCTCGCCCCCAACAACCGCAACGCAGCATACATGAGCAAAATCGCTTGCTGAATGCCCTGGTGGACACCTATCGTCAGCGCTGTCGCCTGCACCGCGCCATGACTGAGTCGCTGGATGAAGCCTGGCGGTTGTATGCGCCGCTGACAGCCATCGTCATCTTCCCGCAGTATGAGCCAGCCGAGGTGCTGATCCTGGCGCGCGATGGCGAATTATTGCCCGCTGGACTGACCCGTCACCTGATTCAGGGGCGGGCTTTGCGGGTTAACTATCCTCTGAGCGAACTGGGCGCGCCCGATTCCCTGGAGGAGAAAAACGCCCGCCTGCGCACCTGGTTGAGACGAAAATTGACCTCGAAAGAGGTGCGCTTTTATGGCGAGGCCACTTTCCTGTTTGATGAATGAGGCTTATGATGATCCCTTCAACCCCCAGCCAGTCTTTGTCTGCCTCACCCGCCATGGGGCGGGTGCACAATTTTAACGCCGGCCCGGCGGTCTTGCCGATGAGGGTGCTGGAGCAGGTGCAGGCTGAACTGCTGAATTTTCAAGGCAGCGGCATGTCCATTCTGGAGATGAGCCACCGCTCACCCACCTTTGAGCGGGTAATTGGTGAAGCAGAAGAGCACTTGCGACGTCTCCTGAGCCTGCCGCCAGAGTATAAAGTGTTGTTTCTACAGGGTGGAGCGAGCCTGCAATTCGCCATGCTGCCCATGAACCTGCGTCCAGCGGGCGCTTCGGCTGATTACATCATCAATGGCGCCTGGGGCAAGGCGGCGGCGCGCGAGGCTCAAAAACTTGGCTCCACTCACATCGCCGCCTCGAGCGAGGCGACCAACTTCGACCGCCTGCCTGCCCCACATGAACTGAACCTGGATCCCAAGGCTGCCTACCTGCACTTCACCTCGAATGAGACCATCCATGGCCTGGAGTGGCCCCAAGAGCCTGAGCCCCCTGAGGGGGTGCCGTTGGTGTGTGATATGTCGTCTAACTTTCTCAGCCGCTCATTGGAGGTCACCCGTTACGGGCTCATCTATGCCGGGGCGCAGAAGAACGCCGGCCCGGCTGGCGTGACCCTGGTTATCCTGCACGAACGCCTCTTGGAGCGCGTGCCCCCCAACCTGCCGGTGATGTTGGATTATAAGGCTCAGGTCGAGAGCGCTTCCATGTATAATACCCCGCCCGTCTTTGCCGTGTATGTGGTGGGGTTGGTTTTGCGCTGGCTGCTGGACCTGGGTGGTTTAGACGAGATGCAGCGCCGCAACCGGGCTAAAGCTGCACTCATCTATGAGGTGATTGATCAGAGCGGCGGCTTTTACCGCGGTCACGCCTGTCCCGAGCACCGCTCGCGCATGAACATCACCTTTCGCCTGCCAAGCGCAGACCTGGAAAAGCGCTTCGTTCAACAGGCCGAGGCGGAAGGTCTGGTGGGGTTGAAAGGACACCGTTCAGTGGGTGGACTGCGGGCTTCGCTCTATAATGCTCTGCCCATGGAGTCCGCCCAGGTGTTGGCTGATTTTATGCGAGAGTTCCAGCGCCGAAATGGGTAACGTGGCTCAGGGACTGACAGTCACCTTACCCTTCATACCGGCCTCATAATGGACTCCTTCCTGCTCGAAGCAGCCCATTTCCCATTCGCCGACCATATCCTTGGTCACAGTGAAAGTTATAGTCGCCTGGTCACCGGTCTTGTCCAGGGCCACCATAAAGCCCCCACCGTGTTCTTCCTCCTCTTCCGCCACCGCACCCGTGACCTGGGGTTCCACGCCGCTCTCCTCGAACATGTCCTGCATGTAACCGCTGGGGCGGTTATTCATCATCATCACCTCACGCCCAAACATGATTTCGTGTTTGAGGGCGCCTTTGTTGACCAATATCAGGGTCACCTGTTGTCCCACTTTAAGGTCCAACGTGTTAGGGGTGAAAGCGAATTCGGTCAACTCGATGGTGTAGGTAACGGGTTCAGGGGTCTTTTTGGCAGCGCAGGCGTTCAGCGCCAGCACCATAAACACCGCTAATAAAGATAATCTTAGGGTTCTCATCACGTCTCCTCCGTTGGTAATAAAATCTGGTGGTTCAGATAAAAAATTATACCGCCAGGAAAAATATGCGATATACGCCATTTGGCCTATTTAAATAAAAAAGGATAAATTCAAACGACACTCAAGCGGGGATGGGCTGTTAAAGGCGGTGACAGCCGCATTTTGGCGGCTGTCACCGCATAAAACGCGGATTAACGTTCTATGAACTACGGTTTGGCCTGGCGGTCAATGCGCAGCCACCAGGGGATGCGTAACAAGGTACTGCCACAAGTGATCTCCACATCGCCACTGTAATCCCCGCTGCCTGTCTGGCTGGCTTTGCCGGCGCGCAGGCTCAGGGTAAAGGTGGTGGTCTCACCAGCGTTCAGGGAGAGTGATGTGGTAGAGGCGCTGACGAGGCTGGGGCCGCTCACGGCGACAGAACAAGACTGAGAACCTCCACTGACGTTCTTCACGAGCACGTCCATGTCAGCGCTCACGTTCTTGTTACCACCCCAGAAGCCGAAACTGACGCTGGCTGGATCGAAGGTCAGGGGTGTGTCCATGGCAGCCGCCAGATCAATACGCCCACCGCCGCGGGTCAAGACGCCGGTAGGATTGGCGCCAGTGATATGATCAAATACCGGGCGTTTGGCGGTATTCACCAGGGCCGACTTAATGTCCGCCGGCGACCAATCCGGGTGGAGTTGGCGCAGCAAAGCTGCTGAACCAGCTACGTGGGGGGTGGCCATGCTGGTGCCCTGGAAGAAGGCGAATTTCCCATTGAACACGCTGGAGACCACGTTCACGCCGGGAGCGGTCACGTCCGGTTTGATCAGGTAGGTGAAGGGAGTTGGGCCGCGGCTGGAGAAGCCGGCGATGATGTCGGCATTGGCGGTGATGAACTCGGCTGGGGCGGTGCCGTCAATGCTGATGGTGGTGGTGCCGGCTGCGGCTTTAAGGCTGACTCCATCGTTCTTCGAGACCATAGCAGCAGGGATTTCGGGGAAGGGCGAGGTGCCATCATGAGCCATTGCCGTGGGATCGCCAGCCACATTGTTGATTACCAGCACCCCGATGGCGCCCGCATTTTGGGCATTGCGCACCTTGGTGGTGAAAGTACACGCACCGCGATCAATCAAGGCCACCTTGCCCGACACGCCGCTGATGGCTGTACACCCGTTGGCCGGACTGGCAACGGCGAATTCGGCGTTCAATACAGGGGGTTTATAGGGATTGAAATCACCCACCGCAGCGCCAAAGGTGGCGTCCGTGCCCAGGGTCACCGGGATGCCGACGAAGTGGGGATTGGTGCTGGCGCCGGCGGTGAGAGCCCCCGCAGCGCTGCCCGGCGATTCCACGGTCGAGTCACCCGGGCCAGAGTTGCCTGCAGCAACCACCACGACCAACCCTGCATCTGCAGCCGCATTGACTGCCTCAGCCAGGAAGTCGTGCGGGCCCTGAACGCCACCACCCAGGCTCATGTTGACCACATCCATGCCATCGGCCAGGGCATCTTCCAGGGCGGCGGCAATATCATGGCTGAAAGCGGAGCCACCGAAAGCCACGAAACCCGCCCCGAAGCCGGGGAAGACGTTGTAGTCGCCTAAGAGAGCGCGCGGCGCCACACCGCTCATATCGTTGATGATGACATTTGTGCCGGTCACCACACCGCTGGTGCCGAAGTTACCGGCCACTGTGCCAGCCACATGGGTGCCATGGTCGAAGACCAGCAACTTCAGTGGGGCTGCCGCGCCAGGCGCAATACCTGAAGCATAGACACGGCAAACGATCACTTTATCGCTGGTGTTGGCCCCGCCCGGCTTGGTGAAGGGGCTGCAGGCGTCGGTTTCGTCCGCATCTGGATAGCCGGCGTCGCTGAGGAAGGGATTGGTCAGGTCAATACCGGTGTCAATGATGCCCACTTTGATCCCCTCACCGGCGTTTCCTGGGCCACCCAACGCTGACCATAGAGCCGGGGCGTTGATCAGGCCGGGGCTCACGTCCATGGTGGGCTGATACAACCAGGAATAGTCCACATTTTTTACCCCAGGACCCTGGGCTAATTTGCCAGGGTTCGCCTTATTCAGGCGCACAGCCAGGCCATTTAAGGTGTAGAAGTACTCACGCAGCACTTCAGCCCGGGGCACCTCGCGCGCCAGCCACGAGCGATAATTGGCATGCACATTTTCCAGATAGCGGCGGTAGGCCTGACTGGCCGGGCTGTTGGGGTCGAGGCGACCCCGCAGGGGTTTTGTGCGCTCCAGGCCGGGGATGCCGCCGGTATAACTGGCCAGAGGCGCATCCTTGAAGGTGATAATGGCGTACTCTGTCTGCGCGGGTGTAGTGCGGGCTTCGGTGAAATCTCGGGTCGGGCCTGTGCTACCGGCAAGAGCGCTGCCTGCCACCAGGGCCAGGACCATCAACACGACAAAGGGAGTAAAGATCCGTTTGATGTTCATTTTTCCTCCTGGATAGGGATAGATTGTGCCGGAAAAACATCTTCGATTAATGAACCAGAGCCAATCTCCTTTGGCGTTCACCTCCTGTTTACCCTAAAGATGTTGTGAAATGAAAAAAACCGGCCAATGGCCGGTTTCGCAACTGGCTCCCCACTGGCCTTACCGATCGAAGATCGGAAATGCGACCAAATCAAGCCAGCGGTTCATCGCCTCCACTCGGAAAAGATTATAGCACAATCGTCCTGAATTGTATCAAATTACTCCGATTACCCTCTATGCGCTCCTCTACCGTGTAGATGACAATTTGCCTGCGCCTTATTCTCTTGTGCTGTATAAGTTTAACGTAATCATCTCGAGTTCGTTACACCAAATGTGTTATGAGGACTTTTTGCACATCTTTTCCATGGCCAGAGAGGTTTTTTAGTTCACCAACTTTATTGTGAGGCAGGGTTTGTTGTGGCCTCAAGCAGCAGCACTGCCGGGTGAATTTAGGGGTTTTGTCTCAGGTTTGGCGGAACTTTGAAAAGCCCTGCAGGGGTTTTAAGGTAAAATCAGTCATATTCTTAAGAAGTCTATGTCATTCTCAGGATAAACCATGGC
>JBBILY010000020.1:0-17460 GCA_037444705.1 Chloroflexota bacterium
GAGCACAATGCATTGAATACGCCTTCCCTTTCCCAAAGTCTGAAGGAATTAACCATCCTGTTTCTTAAATTGGGATTCACTGCCTTTGGCGGACCTGCGGCCCATATTGCTTTGTTTCACCAAGAGGTTGTCGCTCGGCGCAAATGGATGACTGATCAGGATTTTCTTGACCTGCTGGGCGCTACGAACCTCATCCCTGGTCCGAACTCAACCGAAATGGTCATCCACATTGGCTTGCGTCGCGCCGGATGGTTGGGACTGGTCCTGGCAGGGGCATGTTTCATCATCCCAGCGATGTTGATCGTGATGGCGCTGGCCTGGCTTTATGTCCGCTATGGGGCTACCCCTCAAGCCGAATGGCTTATGTATGGGGTGAAACCCGTGATCATTGTGATCATCCTGCAGGCGCTCTGGAGATTGGGTCGGAGTGCCATAAAAGGAACGACTACGATCCTGACAGGTCTGTTGGTTTTAGGTCTATCGTTTCTTAATATCAATCCTATTCTGATCCTATTCGCCAGCGGCCTCTTAGTAGCATTAATTGAAAATCTCCCTCGTTGGAAGCCCTCCTCTGCGCTTTTTGCGCTTCTATCCCTGGGAGGTTATGCTGTCCCCACCTTGGTCACCACTCCCTTTAGCCTGTGGATTCTATTCCTGACCTTCTTGAAAATTGGGGCCGTCCTTTATGGCAGCGGCTATGTCCTTATCGTATTTATGCACGCTGACTTTGTCACACGCCTGGGATGGATCACAGAACAGCAGTTGATTGATGCCATCGCTATCGGGCAGGTAACCCCAGGCCCTCTCTTCACTACCGCCACTTTCATCGGCTACCTCCTGAATGGAGTGCCAGGCGCCATCCTGAGCACCCTGGGTATTTTTCTTCCATCATTCATCTTTGTTGCCTTGAGTAACCCACTCATCCCTCGCCTGCGCCAGTCACCCTGGCTCGGCGCCTTTCTAGATGGGGTGAACGTCGCTGCTTTAGCTCTAATGGTCACAGTCACCTGGCAACTTGCTCATGCGGTTTTTCCAGACCCGTGGACCTTCCTGCTGGCTGCGCTTGCGGGCATCTTGTTGATTGGTTACAAAGTAAACGCCACCTGGTTGATTCTGGGCGGAGCCTTAGGTGGTTTAGTTTTTCATTTATTCGGCTGATTAGATTGGAGGTCTCATGGCATACCGTAGACACCTTTTATTGGTGACTTCACTTTTCGCTCTAAGTATATTTGCCTGCAATGCATTCAATCAAATTACGTCAAAGACGCCCTCCCCCAGCCCATCCCCATCTTTGCCCACCCTCACTCCGACTGCGCTACCATCCATCCCTGTATCTCCGGGAGAAAGCCACCCGAATGAACCTGTCTTTATCGCGGGCGATATTCCCTACACTTCTCCCTTCTTTGTCAACACCATGTCTGAACCCTTCGTTTTACTGGAAGATCAGGCGGGGTTTGTCCATCGCGATGAAGAGTTTGAGTTCTTGTTATCCAGTCAGGTGATTGGGCCGGTGGAAATCCATGAAGATAAAACCTTAACCTACAGCCTGGCCCTGCCCGCGATCCCGCAAGGCACCCAGGTTGATGTTGATAATGATGGTGAAAGGGATGCGGGGGTTCAAATCTTCGCCATTGCCTATTGGTCTAACACCTGGGATGGACCTTTTCTGGAAGGGAGAGACGGTCGGGGTTGGTCAAACGCTTATGTCTCCACGATTACAGACCCTGAACAAGATAATGAAATCATTGGAGGCATTCTAATCGTATGGGCCCCTGACGATCAGCAAGGTTTTCCCACAGATTTCGGCCCAGACGGCAAATTATTCACCCAGGATGACCCTACAGCTCCCATACCTGCTGGTTATAACCTGGTGGATCTGAACCATAAGCCGTTCCGGGTTTACAAGGAAGCCCGTCCCCGCATCACGCTGAATGAGGGTGAAATCTCCGTCAATGACTTCTCCAAGATGAGTTACACCAAGGCGTTCGAATCTTTGTTTGAGAAGGTGTCAAGAGAATATCCTTTTACTCGAGAGAAGCATATTGATTGGGATGGATTGCATAAGAAATATGCGGCGCGCATCGCCCGAATCTCAAACGATAAGGATTTTTACCGCACCTTACGCGATTTCACCTGGGAAATACCTGATGCACATGTGGGCCTGAGTGTCAACGGAGACGTTTTCTTTGAAGAGAGCGGCGGCAGTTTTGGCATGAATCTGGCAGAATTGAGCGATGGTCGAGTCATTGTAACCCGAATATTTCCCAACACCCCTGCTGATAGACAAGGCCTTCAGATCGGGGCGGAAATTATCACCTGGGACGATAAACCAGTACAACAAGCCATCGCTGAGGTAACCCCCTTTTTTGGGCCTTTCTCTACACAACACCACAAACGCCAGGAACAGGTGGTTTTCCTCACCCGCGTACCGCCTGGGACGCGCCTGAATATTCAATATCGCAATCCTGGCGAACAGGTGAAGCAGGCCACCCTGCGGGCAGAGGTGGAATATGCTTCATTGTTCGCGGCTATCCCGGATCTCAGCAAAGATGAACTCGTCATACCCATTGAGGGGGAGGTATTGGATGAAAGCGGGTTGGGTTATTTGCGCATTAACACTTTCTCTGCAGATTACAGTTTGATGGCGCGCTTGTGGGAACACTTCATGAAGCGCCTTGTTGAGGATGAAATACCAGGATTAATCATTGACCTGCGTGCTAACTCCGGAGGATCAGGAAAGATTGCATTTGATTTTGCCGGCTATTTCTTTGAAGAAGAGTTGCCTCTGTACTTCAGCCTTTATTACAATGATCGCAGCGGCAAGTTTGAAAGGGAAGATCACCCTGTGCGCATTGAACCTGCACCAATCACCTACACAGGGCCAATAGCCGTTCTGGTCAGCCCATATTGCATCAGCGCCTGCGAGGGCTTCGCCTATGCACTAACCCAACAGGAGCGCGCTCTTATTGTTGGCCATTTCCCCACCGCTGGCGCCTTTGGCGAAGTGGGTCGTGGTCAGTATACCCTTCCGGGCGAGATCTCAATGCAGTTCCCTACCGGGCGCCCCGAGACCCCCGATGGTCAACTACTGATTGAGGGAGAGGGAGTGGCCCTTGACATCACTGTTCCTGTCACCGAAGATAGCGCTTTGGGAAGAGAAGATACCGTCTTGCAAGCGGCCATTGAAGCATTGCTCGAAGAGATCAGGTAATGGGTAACCCCGGCGCCACTGATAGCCAGCCTAGAACGAGAATCCCTGAAATCCAGACCCTTAAACCCCGAAGAGCGCTTGATCCGGCTGGTTAAATCCTCGCCTTCGGCTTAATCATGGCCGTATAACCAAGGTGATCCGCATAGCGCGGGTCCCGGGAGTTAACTCCATTAAGCACCACACCCAAAATATTAGACCTTGCCAGGCTCAAGCGTTCAACCGCGTGCTTTGCTATCGTTGCATTCGTGCAGGCTGGATTAACCACCAATAAAATGCCATCCACATGCGGAGCGAGAAGGATTGTATCAATAACTAACATCACAGGAGGCGCATCAACGAGAAGCACATCTACGTCCTTACCTGCCTGTTCCAGGACCTCAACCAAACGGGCTATGCTCAATTCGAGATTAGCCGGGAATATCTCACCCGCAGATATAACCGATAGATTTGTGATCTGCGTCTTTTGCATCACTTCACCGACCTGCATAGCCGGATCCATGAGCAACGTGCTTACCCCCTGTTGGTTGGAGATACCTAATAACTCGTGGATCCCTGGATAGCGCAGATCAAAATCCAGCATAGCCACCTCAAACCCGCGTTGGGCAAAAGCGATTCCTAAATTAGCCAGGACTGTAGATTTACCATCCGAGGGTGAGGGGCTGGTGACCAGGATTGTCTGCCGAGACCGACTTGCGCCTGATAAGTGCAGGTTGGTGCTTAACCAGCGATATGCCTCTGCCGTTGGCGAGAAGGGTTTGGCCAGCGTGACAGGTTCGGAACGACCCCTATCGTGGGGTATTAGCCCCAAAACAGGTAACCCCAGATGTCGCGACACATCCTCCACCCCTCCAATGCGCACATCCAAGGCATTCTTCACGAGGGCGATACAAACACCGATGAGAGTACCAAGAAAGACCCCTAAGCCCGCATTGATCCACGGCCGCGGACGATATGGCCTTTGAGGAATGATCGGGGGATCCACCTGAATGATATAAGCCGTAGATTGAGCTTCAGCCGTTCGCACCTGCTCATAACTGGACAACAAAGAGGCATAAACCTGACGGTACTGTGCAAGGGTGGTCTCCAATTGGGCGCGCTGTAATAAATTCTCGGCATCATTATCCTGTGCCTGTAACTCCTGGCTCACTTCCTGGATATGCGCCTCAATTTCTTCTAACTGCCTGCTAAGATTTTCCTTAGAATTCGTAAAACGCTCAGCCTGTATGGTTTGAACCTTCTCGATAAACGCCTCTACCAATGTATTCAAAATCAACACAGCCCGCGCAGGATCGGTATCTTCCAGGGAAATTTCGATCAACTGAGTATCTTTGATTAGTTGTACTTTGAGCCCTTTCGCTAAAACATCCAGTAAACTCATCAGGTCCAGGCGACGGCAGACCTCCTCGATGAGTGATCGCGTGGACAAAAGTTGGGTATAAGTTTGCGCCATCCGTTCACTGGTTAAGACTGCGTTGTAATCAATGAATTGCGAGGCAGAGCCTTGATTGATCAAGATCGTGGTTGAGGCTTGATAGATTGGCTGGACACGCAGACTAAGGACATAAGCCAATCCGCCACTCACCAGGGCAGTGATGAAGATCAGCCATCCCCATTGCCAGATTAAAACCCTGACCCCAGACAGATCCTCAGTTAAACTCGGCTTTTTCATCATCTTTTACTCCATAGGTGAAATCGTTGTCAGAGCCTGCTTGATTGTCATAACCACCAGGCCTATTTTTTCCTCATCCAGCCCTGGATATAGCGGCAAACTGACTAATCGCGCCCCTACATCTTCCGTAATTGGAAGGCTGACATTTAGATACAAATTTCGATAGTATTGGAATTGATGCAGCGGAGGGTAATGGACACTGGTTTGAATACCGCATTTCCGCAAGTAATTCATGAATGTCTTTCGCTCTATCCCTCCTGGCAACAAGATTGGCAACAAATGACAGGCTGACTCCCTTTCCATCCCTCGAAAGGGCAGGATAAGCCCAGAGTCACCCAATTCTTGCCAATAACGCTGAGTAATTGAACGCCGACGCTCATTATTTTCCTGCAACCTGTCTAACTGCACCAACCCTAAAGCGGCGCGTATCTCATCTATCCGATAGTTATAACCCAGCGCCACAACATCATACGAAGAAGCATGCCCGTGGTGACGTTCCCAGGTAAGCGCTGTCATCCCATGAGAGCGCAGAAGCCGGGCTCTTTCAGCCACATCCTCGCGATTAGTCACCAGCATGCCTCCTTCGCCTGTGGTCATATTCTTATTTGAGAAGAAACTAAAACAGCCCACATCACCCCAGGTACCCAAGGGCTTTCCATTCAGGGATGCACCTGGGGCATGAGCCGCGTCCTCGATGATCGCCAGCCCATAGTGGCGTGCAAGATCCAAGATCGGCTGCATGACACACGCGTAGCCTCCATAATGCACAACCACAATGGCTTTCGTACGCCGGGTGATCAACTTTTCCACCTCTCCAGGAGAGATGGTCAACTCAGTCGGTCCCAGCACATCCGCAAAGCACACCTGAGCACCGCTATAAAGCACGGAATTTGCCGTTGCCACAAAGGTCAACGAAGGTAAGATTACTTCGTCCCCAGGGCCAATGCCGAGTGTTAGACAGGCCAGATGCAACGCTTGTGTGGCATTCGACACCGCCACAGCATAGCGGCATCCCAGGAGGCTCGCAAAAGCCTGCTCGAACTCCAGGGTCACCTTTCCCATGGTTAGCCAGCGACTGCGAAGCACATCCAGCACTGCCCGTTCTTCGCGCTCGTCAAAATTCAAGTCTACTAAAGGTACACGCCATTCCATTAGCGCTCACTCTCATAGGGCTTGGATCAATCCTCACAAACCTGCTCCCAGAATTTGCTCGCTTATCTGCTCAAAATCTTGCACTGCCTGCTCATAATCCTCAAAACGACCCAGATCGCGCCAATATCCGCTAAAAGGATAGGCGATCACCCGTTCTCCTTTTTGGATTAAGCGCTGCACCAGATCGGGAAAGTCCAGGTATTGGTGATATGGGATATATCGCAAAACACGAGGTTCAAAAACATAAATCCCCATGCTCACCCGAAATTCGTAGGTGGGTTTCTCAAGATAGCCAACAACATGAGTTGAATTGAGTTGAATTACCCCCAGGTCCAGGCGCACCTTGTACAGGTAAGTAGCGATGGTCGCTACGGCTTGGTTTATATGATGAAACTCAACCAATTGATTGATATCCAGAGTGGTCAGGATGTCCCCATTTGTCACCAAAAACGTCTCGTCCAGGCCCTCAATCAGGGATAGTGGGCCAGCCGTCCCAAGAGGCTGGTCTTCATAACTAAAGTATATCTTCATCCCAAAGCGATTATCACCCTCGATGAAAGCCCGTAACAAACTTGCCAGATGTCCGACCGTAAGTATGACCTCGCTGATGTTCGCCCGTTGCGATTGGTTCAGAATAATCTCAAGGATCGGTCTATCCCCAATCGGCATTAAAGGTTTCGGCAGAATCTTGGTATAGGGTTCCAGTCGTGTTCCCTTGCCGCCGGCGAGCACTACTGCTTTCATCTTTCCTCCTACACTTGATAACGATTGGAACGATAGTGATCGTGGTGCTTGTGCATCCATGTGATCGTGCACATTAACCCTTGTTGCAGGGAAACGCGCGGTTGCCAACCCAGGCGCTCTTTGGCGCGCCGATTATCCGCAAGCAAGCGATTTACCTCGCTCTTTTTCGGGCGCAGGCGTTGAGGGTCAATGCAAATGGGCTTTTCCTCGCCAATCAGGGCCATGATCTCGCTGGCGAGTTCTCTGATACTAACCTCCACCCCCGACCCCAGATTGAAGATTTCGCCTTCTATCCCGGGTGTCTCGGCCACCTTCAAGAAACCCTCTACCGTGTCTGAGACATATGTAAAATCACGTTGGGCATCCAGATTGCCCAAATAAATCACCTCCTGGGTGAGCACTTGAAGGATGATCGAGGGGATCACCGCACGCACCGACTGGCGTGGCCCATAGGTATTAAATGGCCTGAGCGTGACGACGGGTAGATCGAAGGCACAATAGAAACTCTCGGCGATTTTATCCGCCCCGATCTTGCTCGCAGAATAGGGGGACTGCCCCTGTAACGGATGATCCTCGCCTATTGGAACAAAAAGGGCGCTTCCGTAAACCTCGCTGGATGAGGTATGTATAACGCGCTCCACACCCAATTGCCGCGCTGCCATAAGAACGTTTAAAGTGCCTGTGATATTGATCTCAATTACCTCTTGTGGATGTAAGTATGAATATGGGATCGAAATTAAGGCCCCCAAATGAAAGACATACTGCATCCCATCCACGGCATTAATGACAGCCTGGGAGTCACCCAAGTTGCCGGCAATAATCTCTACCTGAGATAGCGCCTCAGGGTGGATCAGGCTGAGAAGCCCTGGATCGCCGCGCGAATTGTATCGTACAAAGGCGCGTACCCTGGCGCCATACTCCACCAGAGCCTCTATCAAGTGACTGGCGATAAACCCGCCTCCACCTGTTACCAGAACTGCCTTGCCTTCCCAGAATTCTCTAGCCATAGCCACCTATCACCGATTTCGTTTATAAAGGTGGATGAAGGGGGTTGTAAAAAGTCTTTCTTCATATAAGCATGTTAGAGCCTTGCGCCTGACAAACACAATGCCTAAAGTCCAGAGCACAATATTCACATCCATCATGAAGGAGCGATCATGCACATAGCGTTGATCCAGGCGTAATTTGTCAGGTAAAATCACCCCCAGATAAGTATCCATCAAGTGCTCAGAACTCAATAAATGCTCTTCGTTGAAATATAGCACCGAGGCCGGGCTAGTAATCCCTGGGCGGACAGACAGAATTTCTTGTCTAATATTTTCCGGCCACTTATCAACCAACTGCGGGACCTCCGGTCGAGGGCCAACCAGACTCATATCCCCCTTCAGCACATTCCATAACTGGGGTAACTCATTTAACTTGGCAGCCCTTAACCATCTACCAATCCTGGTTATGCGCGGGTCATCCTGGGCAGTCAGGTAAGCACCGTTATAACTGCTGGCATCCTCCCACATTGTGCGAAATTTCAAGATAGCAAAGACCCTTCCAAAGCGCCCGAGGCGTTTCCCCCGGTAAAATACTGGCCCTCTCGATTCGCAGCGAATCAGGACAGCGATGAGAAGAAAGAGCGGCAAAAGCAAGAGCAAGCCCATCATGGCTACAAGAATATCAAATACACGTTTAGCAATATGATCACAGGAAACTCTGGTAGATGTTGTCCACATTTCTGCAATACAAATCAGAGAACAACTATGTTGAATTCATCTCGCGCTCACCAGGAACTTTTCAAATTTCTCGATTATTTTTTCGCGGTCAAAATACTGTTCTACCGCCAGTCTACCGCCTCTTCCCATCACCTCCCACAATTCAGGATGTTGAATTAAAAACCTTAAACTATCATCTATACCTTGAATATCTCCCGGGGCAACCACAAGGCCTGAGCCGCAGGCTTTCACAATTGCCGCAGCCTCTCCTTCACCGATGAGAAGCACTGGTTTCCCACACCCCATGGCTGCATATAGTTTGGAGGGTACCGCCCCCGGTATATAAGTCTTCATCGATATCAGACAAATATCGGCTGACCGAATCAGGTCAGGTAATTGTTCTTTGGCCACCGCCTCCATCATTTGGACGTGCGCAAGCCCTAATTCTCTAACCATTTGCTTCAAGGCAGATTTTTGAGGACCATCGCCAATCAGAATGAATTTCAACTTTTGAATCCCCCTGAGACGTTGAGCGACAAGCAAAACCTGATCCAGCCCCTGGGCCAACCCATGCAGTCCTGCGTAAAGCACAATCACTTCGTCCTTACTCCCCAAACTCCTATCTGCACCGGGGTGGCGAGAGGGTGAAAATGCTTTTATGTCCACCCCATTTGAATAATGATAGGTGTGCACCCTGGGATAACGCAAAGTTATATTTTGGATAATGTCTTTTGACTGTCCGCTAACCATCCAGGCCTTCTGATAACAAAATCTTTCCAGGGCAGAGGCGAATTCCGTCAAAACCCCTCTCTTCAAATAGCCCAGACGCAGCGCCGATTCGGGCCATAAGTCTGACACGTTGAAAATCCAACGCGCCCTTTTCCAACGGCTTAAAAGATAACCGCAAAGGCCCAGGAACAACGGCGGGCTCTCAGTCAAGAGATAATCCAATCCAGGCAGGCGCCAGCCCCCGATCAAGATCGAAGTCACCATAAAAGATAAACAGCTGGCTAATCGCGGCAGAAAATCGAGGTTCGAACAGGGATAAATGGCAACCCGCACGACGTGCACCCCTCTGATCATTTCACGCCGTAGCCATCCCCCATAGCCCGGATAAATTTTCCCCCCAGGATAATTGGGCATGGCGGTGAGCACATAAACCTCATGTCCCCTCTGGACGAGTCCCTCCGCTAACCCCGAGAGCCTGGCCTGAGGCGCACCCACTTCTGGAGGATAGTATTGGGTTAAGATCCCAAAGCGCATGCCGTTGATGTCCCTACAATGAATCTAGAATTACTTCCCACTGGGGTAAGATGATTGACCAGTCAAATTGCTCTGCCTTGTGCCGCGCGTTGAGGGAGAGTTTCGAGGACAAATGCTTGTCCGTTAGGATGCGGCGGATAGCATATGCCATTTCAACCGCGTTGTCGGAGGCTACCAACAAAGCCTCGGCATCGGCCTCCCACAGGCGAGGCAATTCACCCACGCGCGTACTGACAATACACAACCCCAAAGCCGCGGCCTCCATGACGGCCACACCAAAACTCTCGTAGCGGGTTGTGTTCAAAAAAATATCGGCCTGAGCCAGATGATACGGCACATCCACCTTCGGGATAGCGCCAAGGATGCGAATGTGCGAGTCGAGCCCCAATCTGGATGACTGGCTCTCCACCTCCTGGCGCGTGCCATCCCCCTTATCGGGGCCTATCATTGTCAGTCGGGCGTGCGGAAATTCGTCTAAGACCAGGAGGAACGCCCTTAGGGCAAGCAAAGGGTTATAAAGTTTCTCAAATGCCCGCAACCAGATTAGATTCACTCTTGGCGACACCCTATGGTAGAAGGGGTAATGTGCAATCTCTATCGCATTCGGCAAATACACAATATCCGACCTCCAGGGAGAGAAAGTTGTCTGAAATAAGGTGGAGGGAGTGGTGACAGCCTGAGCAGAGAGGAGCAGCCGTCTCACACGGTATGGCCATCTTCGGGCAAAATCCAATAAACACCCCCCATGTAATGTTAAAACATAAGGCTTTTTAAGTAAGCGTAACGACCAGCACACAATCTCCGCCCACAGAAAGGCCCATCCATAATACACTTCTACCGTTGCAACCTGATACTCATGCCGGTGGCATATCACATCTCGCAGCATAAAGGGTAAGCGGAGATAACGATTGGGTTGATCCGAGGTGGTTAAGATTGGATAACCCCGCTTCGCCAAGCGCAATGCCAATTCTTCTGAGACGCTCCTCACCCCACCCTTCCCAGATAAAAAGTAACCCACCATGAGCAAACCAGGTTTTGTCATCTCTCAAGCCCGTTTTACCCAATGTTCCAACTGCATAACCAATTCCCGAGTGCGAATCTCAAGGGTGTTTTGCTGTGCCAGAGCTATCCCCCTTTGGATTAATCTCTTGCGTAATGTTTGATCGTGTAATACGCGTGCGATACCTTCAACCAGGCTATGAACATCCTTAGGCTTTACCAGGACTGCGGCATCCGAGACAAAATCGGGGATTGAACCCACCCGGGTTGCCACCACGGGCAGGCTATGTGCCATGGCTTCCCAAATTGTGCGCGGGAAACCCTCGGTGGACCTGGAAGCGATGACGTACACATCCGCGCGGCGATAATATTCAAAAAGTTGAGGGCCGAGGGGCTGATAGCCGTGATACCGAACCCGATCTTTCACCCCCAACGTTATCGCCAGATTCAAGACTTCTTCCACAACAGTATCTCGCCGCTGAGGCCAACCAACAAAATCAAGGACGACATCTTCACAGCCATCTAATAAAACTGCCAGAGCCTCAACCATAGAAAATAACCCTTTTCCCCGATCCATGCGACCTGCATATAACAACCGATAGGGAGGCATCAGGCAGGTATCCTCACGATCGTAAAAATCAGCCGCTGTAATCGAGGTTGTCCTCGTTTCCAACACGTTAGGCGCCATTGAAAGCAGTTCCCGATACAACCAGCGGTTGTTGACAAAAATCAAGCCTCGCTGCGCTATGCGGTTTTGCAAAAACTTGTTCAGGTGGGTCCAGGCGCGGATAAGTTGAAATCGCCACCAGGGCTGTTTCAAGTCTCCCAGACCCGCCGCATTATCCCCAACCAGCAACAACGCCAGGGGGACTTTAGCACTCGCCTGAGCCACGACAGGCAACAACGTTGAAGGGCCGCGTAGCAACATGGCATCCAGTTCACTGAGCCATTCCCTCACCCTTCGATATACCTGAGCCGAACGTAACACCCGCGCAGGAACAGAGCCACCAGGACCCAGGTTAACCCAGATCACGTTAGGTTGTTGGATGGGATAATCCATCAAGAATTGTTCATCCCCGGAGGGAGAATACAAAAAACAAATGACAGCCTGGCAATACTGCGCCAGACTGTCTATGAATCGCCCCTGAAAGCCTGCCGTGCGTAGCCTGCCTTCTTGATCCAGGCATGCCGGAACGTGATAATGAAAACCCAGGCGAAGCATATTTCCCCTCATAATGTAATGCGGTAGGAGTTACCTCGGCGGCTTTAATCTACTTTCTGTTCATCATACATCCCTGCAAGTAAGGCTAACATAAACCATGAGTTCCCTCCCAGATCAAGAAACATCATCATGAAGAAGTAAGGGATCATCACCACCAGCCAGATACGATCCACTAACGTAGCGACCGAAAAGCGCCTTCCAAGTAATCGTATATACGCTACGATCCACACACCATAACCTGCTAACCCCAATATGCCAAACTCAGCCCAACCCTTCAAGAAGGCATTATGGGGCAAACCCACTAACTGAGTTTCACGATAAAAGGGGTAGACCTCTCGCGTTTCATCCGGGCCAATCCCGATGAGTGGGTTATCTCGAATGACGCTTAAGGTCTTTTGGATTAAGGATATTCTGGTTTGAAATTGAGAAACCTCAAGATAACCTGCCCAACCAGGGGCATGGTGAAGAACCCGATTGGCCAGAAAACCGATCAACAAACCTGTAATCACTACCACCTGCAGGGTTCGTAACAGCCCATACCTTCGCCATATTAATCCGATTACCATCCAATACCCCACAACCAGCACCAATAAACCGCTTCGAGAGTATGTCGGTAGCAGGGAATAAGCAAAATAACCTGCAATAAGCGCCATGATTAACCTGCCGAGAGTATAAACCCACGCAGGCAGCCTCTCTGGGCGAACCCATAACACAGTTAACGCCATCATGCTGGTCGCCGCCAGCGCCAGGCATAACGCAATCACATTCTTATCATTCCCTTTACCTCGAAAGAATATGTGGCTGGTTATCTCTCCTGACACAACCAGTTGTCTTTGTATCGCGAACATCCACAAGTGTCCTGCCAGAATGAGCGCAAGTAAGAGGATACGTCGCGTCAATGGCGCGGATAAAGCCGGCAGAAATAGAAATAAAGAGATGAAATGCACCACCATCCCTGTTGTGTTCCATAAAACTCGATCAGGGTTTGCCCCCCTGAATAGAGATAACCCAGCCCCAAGTGCCATTAATCCAGCCACACCCCAAAACACCCTGGAAGCAGGGTAACTGAATGCCTCTCCCTGGACGATATAGACCACTAGCCCATATCCCAACACCAGATACCAGGTGAGATTCTGCACCCAGATGTGCGGCGGAGTCCAAAGATTGAGGAAATATAGCCCCACCAGCGCCGCCGATAACCATCTCTGCCCTGTGATCGGATGCAACTTATCTGAAGCAGCAACGTTTTCGATGGTGTTCACCTTCGTATCCATAACCGAGTAGAGGTTTTTACAAATTCCAACCCTCGGCCAATGTATCCACCAGTTTGCGCGCACACGCCTCAAGGGTAAATTCCTGGGCTTTCCGATACGCCTGCTCAATGACGAATTGGCGCAACACCTCGTGCTCAAATAGGGTTAAAACCGCAGCGGCGATATCCGTCACCGCCCCGGGTTGAACCAGGAGCCCATGCCGCTGATGCTCCATCAGTGCGGGAATACCGCCAACGCGACTCGCAATCACCGGACAACTGTTGGCAGCCGCTTCCCAAATCACGTGAGGAAAGCCCTCATCATAACTGGGCAATACCAGGACATCAGCCCTACGATAATACTGGAACAATTCAGCCCCATAAGGAACAAAGCCATGGAAATAAACGCGGGAGGTCAGACCGAATTGACGGACAAGATTAACGACATGAGAATAAACGGGCTCAACTTTAGCCCCGACAATGTCCAAAATCACCTGATACCCCTGGTGTGTGAGAAGATTTAGCGCTTGCAGGAGATCACCGATACCTTTATCCATGTCCAAACGACCACAATAGAGCAAACGCCAGGGCGATGAAAGTTCACGCACATGTAAGGGAGCAAATTCATCGCTGCAGATGCTGCTTGTCGGGACGAAGTGCGCGGCTATTCCCCATCTCTGTCTCAGTTCTACCACCGCCTGAGGGGAATTCGCCATCATCATACCCCCATCTCGCGCCATGCAGCCCAAATGACTTAAACGATAATTCCTGGCCAAATACGTATATAACTGCTGCAACGTTCGAACGTGAGCCAATTTCTTGTGGGCCAGGCTTCCCACCAACAAAAAAGCCCTATGAGATAATTGAGCATGCTTCCAAATCGCAGATTGGCGAGGGGTGATCCCCCGAATGAGTAAACCATCCGCCTGCGTTACGGCTCGTTTACAGGCATCGCCCAAACCCAGGAGCCTACCCAGGCGGTCGCCCCTTTTACCATAATAACCCAGGCTGAGCACACGCACATTTCCGCTATCAATCAGTGTATCTTGCTGCGGTAGTCTCTGTCGGCTTCGATAAAGCAGCAGGATTAATTCAGCAAAGTAGGGACTTAATGAATTGACCCAGCGACCCAGGGTTGAGGAAACCCAAACCCTATCACCTCCCTCGAGAAAGACCTGATGGTGATGATGGATCAGCAGACGAATCTGATCAAGAGCCACCTATTGCCCTCCCACATTTCCCCTCCCTCTCAATCCACAAACTTCATAGGGCGGAAGATTATAGCCTGCGCCCTGAGGCTTCCTCCCACCTGCGGCAGATCACCTGCGCCGGAATACCGCCTACGATCATATTTTCAGGTACATCCTGAGTGACGACAGAATTAGCCCCGATGATGGCATTTGAACCAACCCGCACCGGACCTATGATCACCGCCCCTGTGCCAATTGAGACGCAATCCCCCAGCCAGGGCGAGGTGCGACCCTCTGCATCGGTTTTATGATAGTTGCCTCCAAGGGTTACATTGTGACGCACGTCGCAATTCGCACCAATCCGCGTGCCTGCACCAATCACCAAACCTCCTACATGAGCGATCAAGAAGCCCGGGCCAATTTCCGCGGCACAACTGATCCAACAATGACAGGTGTGATGCATGATCCTCTGGCTCAAACCCGCCAGAAAGCAGTGTCCTTTTTTATAGAACCAATACCCAAGGCGATAGAGCACCACTGCTCTGAAACCCGCATCTGCCATGGCTTTGTAAAGATACCGATAAATATTGCCGCGGCTTCCATGGCTATAGCGCTGATAGTCCTGTTCCAAGCTCATCAATAACCCCCTATTCATCAAACCCCTGCACTTCTGCAATCTATACGACTGCGCATAACAACTTGATGGCGAGAATCCAATACAAATACATCCCCCTTTTTAACCAGAGATAGAAAATTGCAAGGCAGGAAAGAAGAATTCATGCACCCCCTTAAACCCTGGCATAATCATCAGGAAAGGAAATGCGAAATTGATGGGTTAACCAAAAATAATCTTACCGCAAGTGTTGCATAAATGACCACAAAAAATTATAAAAATTATATTAAGAACAAGGAGCATGATTCAGAATGATCGTTTTCTAGACCTCTCACTATTGAAATACGCCATAGGGAGTCTAACCGGGCTCATGCTTCTCGAAAAGAGATTGATCGCCCATGGAGGCCACCTGGCTTTCCCAACGGTGCCATTTCCCGTGATGTTTTTCGAGAATTTTCTTCCCCTCTCCGGGGGAGGGCAAGCCCATCAATTCCAGATCGGCGTCCACCATAATGCGCACCAGGTCTTTGAAGTAGACCCGCGGTTCCCACCCCAAAACCTTACGCGCCTTACTCGGATCAGCGCGCAGGCAATTGACTTCCGTGGGCCGGTAATAACGCGGGTCAATGCGCACATAATCATGCCAATCCAGGTTGATATAACCGAAGGCTTCATCCAGGAATTCTCTCACCGAGTGGGCCTCTCCGGTGCCAATGACAAAGTCATCGGGCTCATCGTGTTGCATGATTTTCCACATGGCTGCCACGTAATCAGGAGCATATCCCCAGTCGCGCACCGCCTCCAGATTCCCCAGATAAAGATATTGTTGCTTGCCCGCCAGGATGGCAGCGATAGCGCGCGTGATCTTACGCGTTACGAAGGTTTCCCCACGGCGAGGCGATTCGTGATTAAATAAAATCCCATTAGCAGCAAACATCTTATAAGCCTGGCGGTAGTTACGCGTCACCCAATAAGCATAGACCTTGGCTGCGGCATATGGGCTCTGTGGCTCAAAGGGCGTTTTTTCATTTTGAGGCGCCGGGGCGCTGCCAAACATCTCACTCGACGAAGCCTGGTAAAAGCGCGCCTGAATGCCACTCTTGCGGATTGCCTCCAAAATGCGCATTGTGCCCAGCCCGGTGACATCCCCTGTATACTCCGGCAGATCGAAACTCACGCGCACATGCGACTGGGCAGCCAGATGGTACACCTCATCCGGCTGCACGTTGTATATAATCTCGGTCAGATTGCCGGAGGCTGCCACATCCCCATAATGAAGATGCAAATGCACACCATTTTGAGCATGAGGGTCGCGATAGATGTGGTCAATCCGATGGGTATTAAAGGTGCTAGCGCGGCGGATCAGCCCATGCACCTCATATCCTTTCGAGAGCAGCAACTCCGCCAGATATGAGCCATCCTGTCCTGTAATGCCTGTGATCAAAGCCTTTTTCATCTTCCACCTTCCGCCTCGTGAGTCAAAAATCAGTCACGCGACGTTCTCCTTTTCCAATTGTTTCTGAATTGAGCAAAGATACACACCCTACAAGCGCTTGTCTCTCTCCAAAGAGCAGAGGAGGTATGCCCCGAGGTCTAAAGTGCGAGCACAGCCATTAACCTATGCGATCAGGAGCGCTTCTTCTGCTGTATCTGACCAGCCTTCAGTTCCAGGGGCACCTGGCGTTGATTGCTGAGCAACTGCAGTAAAACCCTAACCCGCTCGCTCCCCGGTATGCGCGTATCAAAAATGGCTTCATAGCCCGCAAACGGCCCATCCCTGATAACCACTTTATCTCCCGGGCTTAATCCAGCCAGCACTTCACCGCCAGCCTCAGCAATCTCATCCACCCGCTTCTGTATGGCATGGATTAGATTTTCGGGGACGACTGCAGGCTCATCCCCAAAACAGACCAACCCCAAGGTATGCGGCATCCACTGGAAAACAGATAATCCTACCTGATTGATATCTACCCGAACGAACATGTAACCCGGAAAATAAGGCCGCCACTTTCGCGAGCGTGGATTGACCGGTTGGACACGCAGGCGCGGATAAAACACCTCAAACCCCTGCAGGCGAATCTGTTTCCAAACCACCTCTTCCTTGCGCGGTTTACTACGGAGAGCATACCAATGTAGAGCCATATTGGATTATTTTACCAGTAAAATCTTGAGAAGACTCAAACCAGAGTGCCTTAGTGCGCACGCAAAACATCTCAGCGGGACAGGTCTCTAGACCTGTCCTACAGAACGCATGTGACAACCTTGGCGTGCACACATGGCTTATACGACCCTTAAACCCATCACACGCTCCAGCATTTTACGCAAAAACAATAACGGTACCAATAGTATCAGATGTACTCCCAGACTAACACCAATCACCGCCGCCATACTTCTCAGCAGGCGATTGAAGGGCGATGCCAAATTGTGCTCCAGCCAGGGCCC
>JBBILY010000020.1:17520-26259 GCA_037444705.1 Chloroflexota bacterium
CAACGCTAACCAGGCACGCCGATCACTTTGGGAGGGCATCATACTGCTGCTCACCACAAAAATCAGGTAAAACCACACCCAGAAATCGGGGCGTTTATATACCTGAGTAAGCGCACTGAAGAAGGCTGTACCTCCCTCCGCCTTCAACTTGACCCATAACGAAGGTAAATTGAGATGCAGCATACCTGCATAAGTAATAAAGATGTTGCCCCAGATCAGCGGCGCCAGCCCAATGAGAGCATCGCGCACGAAGTCCACCTGGGCAGTCTCAACATAACCGAGTTGCAGCCGCCCATCTTCCAAGGGCCGCGGAACCAGCGAGAAACGCCCCGTGCGCACCCCTAACGCCCGCGCGCTGAGATAGTGACTGATCTCATGCAACAACACGCCCGGGAAGAATAAGAGCGAAAACAGCGCCAGCGATATCTCCCTGCGGCGCGTAAGCAACAACAATACCGCCTGAATTTCCTGATGAAGCCGCCTTTGAAGGAACAGGAACGGCCCCAACATAATCAAGAACAACCACAAACCATCGAGGCGGTTGAGATAGTAAAAGATCAAGGGTCTTACCGAACGGCTGCTTGTACGATTGACACAAATTCTGAGGCGTTCAGGCTGGCGCCGCCAACCAAAGCCCCATCAATTTCCGGCTGAGCGAAGAATTCTGCGGCGATGCTGGCTTTAACTGAACCGCCGTATAAAACGCGCACCTTTTGAGCTGCTCTCTCCCCGAACATGTCAGCCAAGGTTGGGCGAATCACCTCGGCTACCACAGCGTTTGCCCCCTCAGGGGTAGCAGCTCTTCCGCTTCCAATCGCCCACACTGGTTCGTAAGCGATCACCAACGCATTGGCGCTATCATCGTCACCCATGCCACTCAGGTCTAAGCCGGATAAACCCTGACGAAGTTGACGCGCCACCACCTCGGCGGTCTTCCCTGATTCGTTTTCCTCCAGCGTTTCGCCAACGCACACAATCGGGATTAGACCGTATGCCAGGGCTGCGTGGACCTTACGGTTCACAGTGGCATCATTCTCACAGAAGTGTGTACGGCGTTCCGAGTGGCCTATGATCACATAGCGGCACCATTCAGCCAGCATCAGCGGAGAGATTTCACCCGTATAAGCCCCGGATGCCTCCCAATGCATATTTTGAGCGCCTAAGCCGATATCGGTGCCCTCAAGCAAAGCTCGCACCGCCATAAGCGCCGTGAAGGGTGGACAGAGAACTTTATCCACCGCGGTGATCGCCTGCAGTCTAGGCACCATTTCTGCCACCAGGTGGCGCGCTTCAGCCACCGTGTTGTACATTTTCCAGTTTCCAGCAACAAAAGGTTTACACATAAGCCTTCCAACCATTGTGATGTGAATGAGTAGAAGCGGAGGGCGGATAGCTCCTTCCCTCCGCTTGCTGTTCGGGCTATTTGTCGTTCAAGGCGGCCAGGCCAGGCAAGATCAAACCTTCGAGCATCTCCAGCGAAGCGCCACCACCGGTAGAAATATGCGTAATTTTATCCGCCAATCCCGACTGCTGAATGGCGGCCACCGATTCCCCGCCACCGATGATGCTGACCGCCCCGCTTTCAGCCACTGCTTTGGCTATGCCGAAGGTGCCTTCAGCAAAAGGCGGAAATTCAAACACGCCCATCGGACCGTTCCAGACAATCGTCCCGGCCCCAGCCAGAATCTTGGAATACGTGGCGATTGTCTGCGGGCCAATATCCAGAATACGCCAGCCCTGCGGGATGGGCCCCATGGGCACCACTTTCCGCTCAGCATCGGCAGCGAAGCGGTCGGCGATGACCACATCCGTCGGCAAACGCAGGCGTGTCCCGCCCTCTCGCGCCAGTTCCCGCGCCGTTTCCAGGGCTTCATCTTCAACCAGGGAGTCACCCACGGGGTAGCCTTCTGCTTTAAAGAATGTATTTGCCATCCCCCCTCCAATCAAGACCTGATCCGCCTTGTGGAGCAGGTTGCGAATGACCCCAATTTTGTCGCTAATCTTCGCCCCGCCCAGGATGGCGATGAAAGGCCGTTTAGGATTGGCGATTGCCTGACCCAGGTACTGGATTTCCTTTTCCATGAGGAAGCCCGCCACAGCCGGCAAAAAATGCGCCACACCCTCAGTGGAGGCGTGGGCGCGGTGCGCCGAGCCAAACGCATCGTTAACATAAATATCCGCCAAAGCAGCTAACTGCCGCGCCATTTCGGGATCGTTCTTCTCTTCGCCGGGATGAAAGCGCGTATTCTCCAAGAGAAGCACATCTCCGGGCTGCAAAGCCCGGGCTGCAGCTTCGGCCACCGCACCAATACAATCTTCAGCAAAAGCCACAGGTTTACCCAGGAGACGAGCGAGATGTTCCGCCACAGGACGGAGCGAATATTTAGGATCAGGGCCGCCTTTGGGCCGCCCCAGATGCGAACATAAGATCACTGCTGCCCCATGCTCAAGGAGATAGTTCAAGGTTGGCATCGCAGCCCGAATGCGAGTGTCGTCTCCCACCTCGCCATCTTTGATCGGCACGTTGTAATCCACCCGAACCAATACACGTTTGCCACTGACATCAATGTCTCGGATTGTCTTTTTATTGAACATAGTCCCTCCACAGCATGTCAGGTGTCATGGTCTATCCCCCATGACACCTGACATTTTAAGACCCGACACGTCTAGAGATACTTAGCCATCAGGGCTGCTAAATCAGCCGTGCGCACTGAGTAGCCCCACTCGTTGTCGTACCAGGCGACCACTTTGATAAAGTCGCTCTTTTCCTTACCCAAAACCATGGTGAAGGGTAAATCCACTGAAGAACTGTGGGGGTCGCCCTTGAAGTCAACGCTGACCAGGGGTTCATCTACCGCGGCCAGAATGCCCTTCAAAGGACCCGCCGCAGCCTCGCGATAGGCCTGGCGCAGTTCCTCCGTGGTCGTGGGCGTCTCAATTTGGGCGGTGAAATCCACTACGGAGACGGTTGAGGTCGGGACACGCAAAGCGTAGCCATCAAACTTACCCGCCAAATCCGGAATAACCAGTTTCAGCGCCTTGGCAGCGCCAGTTGTGGTTGGGATGATGTTTATGGCTGCCGCCCGCGCTCGCCGCAGGTCGCTGTGGGGTAAGTCCAGGATCCTCTGATCATTTGTATAGGCATGGACGGTGGTCATAAAACCGCGCACCACCTTGAACTTATCGTGCACGACCTTTACTGCTGGCGCCAGGCAGTTGGTGGTGCACGAAGCGTTCGAGACCACATGGTGCACAGCTGGGTCGTACATGTGCTCATTAACCCCAAGCACGATGGTCAGGTCTTCCCCTTCGGCAGGCGCCGATATGATCACCTTTTTTGCTCCCCCTTTCGTGATGTGGTTTTCCGCCCCCTGGACCAGTTTCCCTTTTTTGTTGACCCCATCCTTTTTAACCGTGAAGATCCCAGTGCTTTCAATGACGATTTCCACCCCCAGATCGCCCCACGGGATCTTTGACGGATCAGATTCTTTGAAAACCTTGATCGGCTTACCATCAATGTATAACTCGTTATCTCCAACGGTGATTTCTCCGTTGAAACGGCCATAGTTCGAGTCATACTTGAGCAGGTGAGCCATGGTTTTCAAATCGCCCACATCGTTGAAAGCCACTACCTCGAGTTCATTTGCGTGATAATCGCGAATGGCTTTAAGCACTTGTCGCCCAATGCGGCCAAATCCATTGATGCCTACTTTGACTGTCATGTTGAACCTCCGTGACCTTGATCTGTCAGATTTATTGTGAGGGGTTACCTCACATTGATATCATATACATTTTCTCACCGCACTCAATGCCCTCACTCTGCTAGAGGGCCGGTGCGCTCTTGCAACAAATCCATCAGCACCCGAGCCAGTTTCTCAGAATCATGCCTCCAGGGGCGCTCTTCATCCACTACATCAGCAAAATGAACTGCATAGTCATCTTCCAGCTCGTCTTCCAGCCTCACCCAATCAACATTCGGCGGCAACTTTCCCTGGCAACAATTATTGACCAGAATAATGTCAAACAGATTACCGCCGACGTGCTCCTCCAAGGCGCGCACATGGTCGCCGCAGGAGTAGCCCTGGGTTTCTCCCGGCTGGGTCGCAACATTACAAACATAAATTTTCAACGCCCGGCTGGAACGAATGGCTTCAGCCAGATCGGGGACAAGCAAATTCGGGAGAATGCTGGTGTACAGACTGCCAGGTCCAACGACGATCAGGTCTGCTGCCAGAATTGCCTTCACTGATTGTGGGAAGGCAGGGGGATTATTCGGCTCCAACCAGACGCGGCGAATGTTGCCTTCCATTTGGGGTATATGGCTCTCCCCCTCAATTCGCACTTCATTTACAAAGTTGGGCAGCATCACATCTGCCACCAGGCGCACATCGTGGAGCGTAGATGGTAAAACGCGCCCATGGACAGCCAATACCCGTCCAGATTCGGCAATCGCCTCTTCAAAACTGCCCGTGATTTCTGCCAAGGCGCTGATGAAAAGGTTGCCAAAGGAATGCCCTTTTAGATCGCCCTGTCCTTCGGGAAAACGATATTGAAAGAGCTGGGCAAGCAAAGCCTCATCGTTGGAAAGTGCCGCCAGGCAGTTGCGTATGTCCCCAGGGGGCAAAATTCCCATCTCGCGGCGGATGCGCCCCGAAGAACCACCATCATCCGCCACACTGACAATCGCACTGATGTTATAGGTGTAATGCTTTATGCCGCGCAGTAAGGTTGAGAGGCCTGTCCCTCCGCCAATCGCTACAATGCGCGGCCCGCGTTCTCGCCGCCGATGAAGGGTCAGGGTGTCCACCACAGGCCGGCCTGGTCGAACGAAAGGGATGAGCAGTGAGCGGTTGATGCCCAGGATACCGCTGATGATCAGGGTCAATCCCAGCCCTCCGAAGATCAATGCCCTCACAGGGCGGCTCAGAAAGCGCAACGAAGCCCACGAAAGCAGCGGCAACCACCAGGTATCTGGAGCAGTGCGATACACATCCAAAATCAGAATAGCCAACCCAACACCAATAAGTGTGGTGCCAGCCAGAGTGACAAGCAACCAGCGCTTCACCCCTAAGCCAGGAGTGAGCCAGCGAAGCCACCCGATTACCCCTCTACCCAGACGACGATACCATGGTTGTGAGGCCGTGCTCATACAGTAATCATCATAGCAGCCTTTCGCCAACTCGTCAACAGGATAAGCGGCACTTAACATTTATGCTATACTACATAAAATGCAGCCCCTCGAAAAAAATTGGATTATTCCACCACGCTTGCCACTCGAAGTGGATCAGGCTCTCCAGAACTATCACCCTGTGTTGCGCCAGATCCTGTACAATCGCGGCCACGCGACCCCAGAAGCAGCTCAGCAATTCCTCGAAGCTGCCCCTCCCCTCGGAACTTCAGCCTTCAACCTGAGAGGCATAAGCCCAGCCCTTGAGCGCATCAACTATGCCATCCAAAACCAGGAGACCATTGCTATTTACGGTGATTATGATGCGGATGGCGTCACCGCGACAGCCTTGCTGACCCTGGTCTTGCAATCCCTGGGCGCGGCTGTGCGAAGTTATATCCCCAATCGCTTTGACGAAGGCTACGGCCTCAATATTGAGGCGATAGATAACCTGCATGAACAGGGTGTGCGCTTATTAATCACAGTAGATTGTGGCATTCGCTCCATTGCCGAGGCTGAGCACGCTCGGCGGCTGGGTCTAGACCTGATCATCAGTGACCATCATTATCCCGCGCCAGAAGTCCCACCCGCTGTGGCGCTCATTGATCCTAAATTGCCCGGCGAGACTTACCCCGACACAGACCTGGCCGGTGTTGGCCTGGCCTATAAACTGGCTTCGGCTTTATTGATGGACTATCCTTCCATTACCGCTGATGATTTCCTGGACCTGGTTGCCCTGGGCACAGTGGCGGATATGGCGCCTCTGGTTGGTGAAAATCGCCACCTGGTGCGGCGCGGGCTATCTCAGTTACGCCCCCCCCAACGCCAGGGCGTCGCCGCCCTCATTGGCGCCTCGGGGTTGACCCCCGCTTCCATTGATGCCAGCCACATTGGCTATATTCTTGCCCCGCGCTTGAACGCGGCCGGCCGTCTGGAGACAGCCCTGGCATCCCTGGAACTGTTGCTCACCCAGGATGTCAACCGAGCCGCCTTGCTCGCTCAAAAACTTGATAACCTCAATCGCGAACGACAACAGATCACACGCCAGATTCAAGAACACGCAGAACGTCTGGCACTGGCTCAAGACCCAGAGACACCCCTCCTGTTCGCCGCTCATCCCGATTATAACCCGGGCGTTGTAGGACTGGCAGCTTCGCGCCTGGTTGAACAATACTACCGACCGGCCATCATCGCCCATATCGGCCCAGAATACACGCGTGGCTCCTGTCGCAGCATCCCCGAATTTCACATCACCCAGGCCCTCGACCAATGCTCGGATTTGCTGGAACATCACGTCGGCCACGCCGCTGCCGCCGGCTTCACGGTCAGAAATGAACAACTCCCAGAACTTATCGAGCGCCTGAAGACCATCGCCAGCCAACAACTATCCCCCGCGCAATTGCGCCCCACTCAGCATGCCGATTTAGAAATATCCCTCTCAGATCTCAAACCGGATTTGCTACCCCTCCTGGAATCCCTGCAACCTACCGGGTATGGCAATCCCCAGGCAAAATTCGTCTCCCGCGGCCTTAAGGTTACGCGCTATCAATCCGTAGGCAAAGACAATGGCCATCTGCGCTTGAGTGTGACCGACGGCAAAATCACCTACGACGCCATCGCCTTTCGTCAAGGGCATTGGTTCGAACGCATGCCGCGCTATGTGGATTTGCTCTACACTTTTGAGAAGAACGAATTCAACGGAAAAACCACATTACAACTCAATGTGCGAGACATCAAAGAAGCCAGGGGCTGATCATCGAGGCACCCCCTTTATAGCGATCACCTCTCCTAATCCAAAAAACGATATTTGATCAGAGTCCACATGGCTTCAAAGGCATCCTTCATGCGTATTTTTTTACCCTCGCTGTAGTCGCGCGGGTTGAACGAGATCGGAACTTCAAAAAGCCTCACTTTTCGCTTTAGCAGTTTGGCGGTAAACTCTGGCTCAAAATCAAAACGCCGCGCGTGCAATGGCATACCTTCTACGATCTGGCGGCGAAAGACCTTATACCCGGTTTCCATATCCGTCAAAATATTGTTGTAGAGGATATTGGTCACCAGGGTCAGTATTTTATTGGCGACCATATTCCAAAACAGAATTGGCCTGCGCGCGCCTCCCAGGAAGCGCGAGCCATAAACAACATCAGCGATACCTTCCTGGATTGGACGCAGCAAATTCGGATATTCGCGCGGGTCATATTCCAGGTCAGCATCCTGGATGATGATCACATCTCCGCTGGCAGCCTGAATGCCGCTGCGAACGGCAGCACCCTTACCCATGTTCTTCTCATGGTAGATGACGGATATTCCATCCAGGCTCTCCATCCCCCTTAGGATCTGGCGCGTACCATCCGTCGAGCCATCATCTACCACGATGATCTCATGAGGAATGTTCGTCGCCCGTACACGTCGCAGAATTTCAGTGATGGTGTTCTTTTCGTTATAAGCAGGGATAATGACGCTAACTTTCATAAATTGAATTATACCCTGGACTTATGGCATGCTATAATTTTTTTATCCTTAGCGCGGGAGCATGACAATGACTTCACCTTTGGTTGGTGTAGGCCTGGAAACACACACTGGAGGGCTTTTTCTGCCACCCCCGATCACCAGGATTGAGGATACAGGGCTCTCAGCCTTGTGGTTGCAGGATTTAGCCCTAAAAATCCTTTATTTTCAAGGATATCTGACCGGCTTCAAGATCGCAGAAGAAATGGCGCTCCCCTTCCTGGGTGTGGTAGATCAGATCCTTGAGGCGTTGAAACGCGAAAAGTTGGTTGAAATAAAATCCTCCGATCGCGTTGGCTTGGGAGAGGGCTCCTATCAATATGCCATCACCGGCGCGGGAATAGCCCGCGCCCGCGAGGCCCTCGAACGCAGCCAATATGCGGGCCCAGCGCCTGTGCCTCTTAGAGACTATAACGAGGCGATCTTGCGTCAGAGCAAAAGTCGTCCTGCTGTGGTTAACCGTGTTTTACGCCAAGTGCTCTCTCACCTGGTCCTCTCCGAAAAGATATTTCAGCGCCTTGGGCCGGCCATCAATTCCGGCACCTCGATCTTTCTCTACGGCCCCCCTGGCAACGGAAAGACCAGCATTGCCCGCGCCATTGGCAGCCTAGTGCTACGAGATAACATGTATATCCCCTATGCGATTTATATTGACGGACAGGTGGTAAAACTTTTCGACAGCGTTAACCACCAACTGGCGCGCGAAGAGGACACCACTCAACTGGGAACGGGCTCTCTGCGCACTGGAGCGCGCCGCGATCCCCGCTGGGTGCGTATTCGCCGGCCGTTCATCGTCCTCGGCGGTGAATTAACGATGGCCGGGCTGGACCTGGTCTTTGACGATGTAAATAAATATTATGAAGCGCCCTTCCAGGTTAAAGCCAATGGAGGCATTTTATTAATTGATGACTTCGGCAGACAACAAGTGAGACCGAGTGACCTGATCAACCGCTGGATCCTGCCGCTTGAGCGCCGCATCGACTTCCTCACGCTCCACACCGGCAAGAAGATCGAGCTGCCCTTCGATCAGCTGGTGGTGTTCTCGACCAACTCACCGCCCCAGG
>JBBILY010000021.1:0-2036 GCA_037444705.1 Chloroflexota bacterium
AGGCCCTGGGCGGGCGCGTCGCCCCTTCTCACCAGCGCGAATATGGTCTGGCGCAGGTAGAGCCCCTGGTGACTAACCCCCTCTTGCTGCCAGGGTTACAAACGGTATGGATGTCACACGGAGACCGTATCGAGGCTCTGCCGCCGGGCTTTGTCGCCCTGGCGCGCAGCCAGAATTCCCCCATTGCCGCTATGGGCAACCTGGAACAAGGCTATTTTGGGGTGCAATTCCACCCCGAAGTTCACCACACACCTGGGGGGGCGGAAATGTTGCGCCGCTTTGTGGTTGAGATCTGCCAGGCGCAGCCCGAGTGGACGCCGCAGTCCATCATTGCCCTGAGTGTGGAGCGCATCCGCCAGCAGGTGGGGCGCGAGAGCGTGCTCTCGGCCGTCAGCGGTGGAGTCGATTCCAGCGTGGCCACAGCGTTGGTGCAGCGGGCTGTAGGCGATCAACTCGTGGCAGTGTTCGTGGATAGTGGGCTCCTGCGAAAGAATGAGGCCTCGCAGGTGCAATCTGCACTCCGCCATCATTTGGGGGTGGAGTTGATCCGCGTGGACGCGGTGGAACGGTTTATGGCGGCTCTGCGTGGCATCACCGAGCCAGAACAAAAGCGGCGGGTGATCGGGGAGGTTTTCATCCGCGTCTTTGAGGAGCAGGCACGTCAATTGGGATGGCCACGCTTCCTGGTGCAGGGCACTATTTATCCGGATGTGGTCGAATCCAGCGCCCCCGATCGAGCCAAAGCTCAACGCATCAAGACCCATCACAACGTCGGCGGTTTGCCACCAGACGTGCGCTTTGAGTTGGTCGAACCTTTGCGTTATCTCTTTAAAGATGAAGTGCGCGCCGTAGGGGAGGCGTTAGGCTTACCGCACTCCCTGGTGTGGCGGCAGCCTTTCCCCGGCCCAGGGCTAGCCGTGCGTTGTCTGGGCGAAGTGACCTGGGAGCGCCTGGAACGCTTGCGCGCCGCTGATGCCATCCTGAACGAAGAATTGGAGGCGGCTGGCTTGCTGCACATGCAGCCTGAGGCTGAGGGGATGGGTGGCACTGCCCAGGCTTTTGCCGTGCTCCTACCCGTGCGAACGGTGGGGGTGATGGGCGATCAACGCACCTATGAGGAAGTAGTTGCCATTCGCGCCGTCACCACCCAGGATTTCATGACCGCCGATTGGGCGCGCTTACCCCACGACCTGTTGGCGCGCCTGGCAAATCGCATCGTAAACGAAGTGCCTGGGGTCAATCGCGTGGTGTACGACATCACTAGCAAACCCCCTGCGACCATCGAGTGGGAATAATCCAGCCCAACCTGGGATGAGATCGGGTTTAGACAACTCTATCGGGTTGTATAAGCCTTAGACCTCGCCTGCATACACGGGCCGAGCAGTCGCCCATATCTACGAATTCACAGGCGGAGATGCCTCGGCAAGAGCCATAAAATTTCTGCCAGCCACAGGGGGATACCACGTCAGGGGCTCAACCCCCTTGACAAAAAATAGAAAACTGTTTTATATTTTCTGCGAAATTAAGTAACGGGTAAGTATTTTATGTCTGTACGCAATGCCCTTCTCGGACTGCTCAGTCAACGCAACCGCTATGGGTATGAACTTCTGCAAGCCTTCCAAACCGTGGCGGGGCGTCAAACCTGGGAACTCAAACCGGCTCAGGTGTACATTACCCTTATGCGCCTGAAGGAAAGCGGTTTGATCACAGAAGAAGAAACCGATGCCGCACAGGAACCCGGCAAGCGCCGCTACGCTATCACCGCTGCGGGGAGGGAAGAACTGCGCCGCTGGTTTGAAACCCCCGTACAGGGCGAGCACCAGCGGGATGAGTTCTTCCTGAAACTTATGTTGGCCCTGGCCACCGAACAGGTTGATCCCCAGCGCTTGATCTACATTCAGCGTTCGAGTTTGTTTCAAGAACTGCATCGCCTGACGACCCTGCGTATGGAATTGGATCCCTCCACCTCACTCGCCCATATCCTTCTTCTGGATCAGGCGGTGATGCACATTGAAGCCGACCTGCGCTGGCTGGAC
>JBBILY010000021.1:2046-13401 GCA_037444705.1 Chloroflexota bacterium
GAGGCCCGGCTAGACGAGGTGCGCAAACAGCCCATCCCTGAACCGGAACTGCGCCCTCGGGGCAGACCCGGAAAAAACAACCCCCCAAAAAATTGAGGAGGATTTATACCTATGCAACCTATCGTTTCCACACAAGCCCTCACCAAAGTCTATGGGCATGGCGAAACCGCCGTGCGCGCCCTTAATGGCGTCAATCTGACCATCCAGCCGGGTGAATTTGTGGCTGTCATGGGGCCCAGTGGGTGTGGAAAATCCACCCTGTTACACCTGATTGGTGGTCTGGATCGCCCCACCTCGGGCACCGTCTTGCTCGATGGTCAGGACCTAACCCAACTCAACGACGATCAGATCACCGCTCTGCGCCGCCGCAAAATAGGCTTTATCTTCCAGTTCTTCAACCTGATCCCCGTGCTCAATGCCCTGGAAAACGCTGCCCTGCCCATGATTCTGGATGGGATGCGCGCCGACAAAGCCCGTCAGCGCGCTCGGGAATGGTTGGAACGCGTGGAATTGGGTCACCGCCTAAACCACCGCCCTTCCGAACTTTCCGGCGGGGAACAGCAACGCGTCGCCATTACCCGGGCTCTGGCAAGCGAGCCTGCCTTAATTCTGGCAGATGAACCCACTGGCAACCTCGATTCGCGCACATCGGAGGAGATTACTGCACTGCTGCGCCAGATTTCTACCAACTGGAATCGCACCATCCTCATGGTCACCCACGACCCGCGCATCGCCGCCTACGCCGATCGCATTGTATTCCTCAAAGACGGAAAAGTTGTGGATGAGACTGTTTTGGAACAGCGTAATGGCGAGCAGGTGGACCTGTTGGTTGGAAAGATGAAAGAAATTGGGGATTGATCGGCTTTTTAAGGAGTGCTGCATGAACCTGTATCTCACACTGGCTTTCCGTTACTTGAGCGGTCGCAAACTGCGCACCGTATTGACCACCCTGGCAATTGTTTTTGGGGTGCTGGTCATCTTTGGCATGAACACCTTCTTGCCCAGTTTTTTCAATGCCTTTCAAACCCAGATGATGGCTGTGGCGGCACAGATTGATGTCACCATCACCCATAAAACTGGTGAAGCCTTCGATCCCGCCGTGTTGGAGAAAGTGCGTGCCATAGAGGGGGTAAAGGTTGCCACAGGCTCGTTGGAGCGTCTGATCAACCTGCCCGCCGATTATTTTGATCACGGCCCTAAAAGCCCCGACCGCATCAGCGCTGTAGTGCTCAAAGGCATCCAACCCGAGTCGGCGCGTCAGATGATCGCCTATAACATTGTGGAAGGTCGCTTCCTGGAAACCAAAGACCCTGGGGCAGCGGTCATCACGCGCTCGTTGGCGCGTGAGGTAGGCATTCATCTTGGCGACAGCCTTTCTCTGCCCACCGCCATCGGCGTGGCACAACTGAAGGTAGTGGGCATTTTGCCCGAGCGCATGTTACCCGGAAACGAAGAAGTCCTGGTTACGCTTGCCGAAGCCCAGCGCTTGATGAATATCCCTGGGAAGATCAACGTGATTGATGTCAACCTGGAGACCATGGATGAAACCCAGAGAAGCGAAATTCAGGCACGCATCGCCGCTGTGGTGGGTAATACCTTCAAAATGGGCGCCCTGGAGGCAGGCTCAGAAATCCTGACTAACTTGCGCAACTCCCAGATGATCTTTAACTTGATGGGCTTCCTGGCCCTGCTCATGGGTGGTTTCATCATCTTTAACACCTTTCGCACCATCATCGCCGAACGGCGCCGAGACATTGGCATGCTACGCGCTTTAGGCGCTAGCCGTGCCACCATCCGCGGTATTATCCTCACCGAGGGACTGATTCAAGGCGTTATTGGCACGGGGGTAGGTCTGGTGTTGGGCTACTTGTTTGGCTTACTAATGCTTCAGCTCATGGTCCCGATTGGTCAGCAGTTCCTGAACATCAAAATAGGAACCCCGGTCATCTCCCCCTCACTGGTGATCCTATCCATTACTATGGGGGTGGGGATCACCCTGCTGGCTGGTTTACTGCCGGCGCAATCTGCCAGCCGCGTTACCCCTCTGGAAGCTCTGCGTCCCTCGCTGGGAGGGGTTTCCTTCAAACGCGTTGCCGGTTTCTCCTTCTGGGCGGGGGCGATCTCCATGATGGTAGGGGTAGCGATTCTCATCATGCGTCAGGCGGCACTGCTGGGCTTGGGAGCAATCTTCTTCGTGGGCGGCTTGATTCTGATGGCACCTGCGCTGATCAACCCGATTGCTGTGCTCTTTGGCAACCTTCTGGCTGTGTTATACGCGCGTGATGGCGCGGCCCAACTCGCTGAAGGCAACCTGAGCCGCCAACCCGGGCGCGCCACAGTGACCGCCTCCACCACCATGATCGCCCTGGCAGTTGTAATCATGATAGCCAGCGTGCTCTCTTCCGTTGCCATCACCTTCACCCGCATTCTGGAGAAAAGCCTGGGTAGCGATTATCTGTTCATGCCCCCCACTCTGGCAGTATGGGGGTCAAACACCGGCGCCGCCCCACATCTGGCGCAAGAACTGCGTGAGGTGCCAGGGGTGGAACTGGTCAGCACCCTGCGCTTTGCGGGGAGCCAGATAAAGGACACTTCAGTGGGTGTGCTGGGGATTGACCCGCAAGCCTATCAGAAGATGGAAGCGCTCACCTTTGCTGAGGGCGAACCGACACAGGCCTTCCAGACTCTCCAGAGCGAGCGGGCCGCCATTGTGAATGGTGTCCTTTCCGCCGCCTTAGGTCTGCGGGTGGGAGACGAGATCCCCCTGCTCACCCCCAGCGGCGAACAGGTGTACCGTGTGGTTGCCATTGCCTCTGACTATCTCAACGCCAAAACTACCACGGTATACATCTCTCAGGAAAACATTGCCAGGGATTTCGGACGAACCGAAGACATCTTCTTCCAGATCAACCTGAAGCCTGGGGCCAATCGTGCCCAGGCCGAAGCCGCGTTCGTTAAACTGCTCAAAGACTACCCGCAGTTCAAACTGCTCAACGGCAAAGCCTATGTGGAAGAGAATAAAAAATTGTTCGACGCCATCTTCCTCAGCATGTACGTCATGGCGGCTTTCCTCGCCATCCCCTCGCTGATCGCCATGTTCAACACCCTCGCCATTGGGGTCATTGAGCGTACACGCGAAATTGGCATGCTGCGCGCCGTTGGGGCCACCCGCAGGCAGGTGCGCCGCCTCATCCTCTCCGAAGCACTCATCCTTGCCGCCATTGGTACGGCTTTTGGCATCCTCGCCGGGCTATACATGGGCTATATGGGAGTTAAAGCCTTTGAAGCCTTTGGCTTCCCCATGGAATATCTCTTCCCCGCTTCGGGCATCCTCACCGCCATCGCTGTGGGGCTGTTATTTGGAGCGCTGGCGGCGGTGGTGCCAGCGCGCCAAGCAGCCCACCTGCAGGTGGTCGAGGCGCTGCGCTACGAATGAGATGGCGGCAGGGATAAACGTGGTTCCCTGAGAACAACCACGTTTACCCCTGCCTCATCATTTCGAGAAAGCCCGATCCAATCCTCGAAAATGGGTTATACTGCGGTCAGAGGCCGCTGACGGTTACCTCATAAAATGGGACTGCCAGTGTCTCACACTCAAGCCATAATCGCCAAGGAGACCCTATGTTTCACACCATCCCCCTTGCTATCCAAAGCCAGATGGAGCGCCTGGAGAGGATAGACGCCCAGGAGAGAATGAACAACACCCCTCGCTTGCTACGCCTGGGTCAGATTCCGCCTGAGACAGGCAGGTTCCTGGCCCTCCTGGCCGCAGCCGCGCCCGCCGGCGCAATTATCGAAATTGGCACCAGCGCGGGTTATTCCACCTTATGGCTCTCGCTGGCCTGTCGCGGCAATGGGCGCAAAATCACCACTTTTGAGATCCTGGACGAAAAAGCCAAGCTGGCAGGCGAAACCTTCAAAGCTGCCCAGGTCGAAAGCCTGATTGAATTAGTGGTAGGCAATGCCCTGGACTACCTGCCTCTATACCAGGAGATCGCCTTTTGCTTTCTGGACGCTGAAAAAGAGATCTATGCTGACTGCTATGAGGTGGTAGTGCCTCGTCTGGTTGAGGGCGGTTGGCTGGTAGCGGATAATGCCCTCAGCCACAAGGACGAACTCCAGCCCATGCTACGCCGCGCCTTGAATGACCCCCGTGTGGACGCCCTGGTGGTGCCTGTTGGCAAAGGCCTGCTGGTTTGTCGCAAGCATGGTGAGGCTTGAACTACCCGACTTATTAAAATGCAGCCCCCATGGCGAGCGGGTGAAACGCATCCTGGAGGCCGCCTTGCAGGCTGCCGACCCCGCTACGGCGGTGCAACGCTTTCTACAGCGCCAGGGCGAGCGCTTATACGTGGCTGACCGCACCTACGATCTGTCCACCTTCCGCCGTGTGCTGCTGCTAGGGGTGGGCAAAGCCAGCGTCGCCATGGCACGCGCTGCAGCAAAGATTTTAGGCGATCGCCTGAGCGCTGGGCTGGTGATTGTGAAAGAGGGCTATGAATCCCCTGCCTGGGGTGATTTAGAAGAGGCGGCACTCGAGGAAAAGGTGGCCATCCTGACCGCCGCTCATCCCATCCCCGATAGGCGCGGTCTGCAAGCCGCCCAGCGCCTGAGCCAGGTGCTCCAGTCGGCCGCAGACGAAGATTTGCTGGTGTGCCTACTCTCTGGCGGCGGCTCGGCCCTACTCACCCTGCCGCTTGAAGGGCTCTCGCTGGAAGACCTGCAAGCGCTCACCGCCTTGCTGCTCGCCAGCGGGGCTACCATCCACGAGATCAACTGTGTACGCAAACACCTGGAACGGCTGAAGGGTGGGCGCCTGGCGCAATTGGCCGCCCGCGCCCATCTGGTTTCTTTAATCCTGTCCGATGTGGTGGGAGATCCCCTGGAAGTGATCGCTTCCGGCCCCACCACACCCGATCCGACCACTTTTGACGACGCCTGGGCGGTGCTGGAACGCTACGGCTTGCTTGAGCAAGCTCCGCGGCGTGTAATCCAGGTCCTGAAATCTGGCCGCTCAGGGAAAATCCCTGAGACCCCCAAACCTGGGGAGGCATTTTTCGAACGTGTGCAAAATGTGATCGTTGCTAACAATTACCTGGCAGCCCAGGCGGCATTGCGCCAGGCTCAGGTGGAGGGGTTTCATTCCTTATTGTTGACCACCTTCTTGCAGGGAGAGGCGCGCCAGGCAGGGCGTTTTCTGGCAGCCGTGGCGCGTCAGATTACCACCTATGGCCAGCCGCTTCCCCGTCCAGCCTGCCTGGTCGCCGGTGGCGAGACGACTGTCACCCTGCAGGGCGATGGCCGGGGCGGACGCAACCAGGAACTGGCTCTGGCAGCAGTGCAGGACCTGGAGGGTTTGCCCGATATAGCCCTGGTCACCCTGGCTACCGATGGAGGTGACGGTCCCACCGAAGCCGCCGGGGCGGCTGTCAGTGGCGAGACCATGGCGCGGGCGCGCGCTATGGGTTTACACCCGCAGAATTTCCTGAAGCGCAACGATTCCTACCATTTTTTCAAACATTTAGGAGATTTGCTCATCACAGGCCCAACCGGCACAAACGTCAACGACCTGGCACTGGTGCTGGCTTTCTAGGGGCGTCTCCGCCGCACGTATTCTTCTTTTAGACCTCAGAATATAGGCTCGGCAATTGGATGCCATGCGCCTGGATCACCCTTTGCTCCAACAATCCGGGCGCTCACTCCAGCAATAGATCCTTTATCCAGCCATAAGGCCTGCCCGAAACGCCTGCCTCATTGACCAGGGCGGGCTCTGAGCGTAAAATCAGTTCGGATGCCTTATCTCATAGATGGTCATAACCTGATTCCCAAAATCCCTGGCCTGAGCCTGGAGATGGCGGACGACGAGATGCAACTGGTGCAGATGCTGCAAGAATTCTGTCGCCGCCAGCGCAAGCAAGTCGAGGTCTATTTTGACAACGCGCCCCCAGGCCAGCCGCGCGCTCGCGTCTTTGGCTCAGTACGAGCCTTTTTCGCCCGCGCCGGTCAGTCGGCCGACCAGTTGATCGCGGCGCGCCTGAAGCGCCTGGGGCGAGAGGCGCGCAATTGGAGCGTGGTCAGTTCCGATCACTATGTGCAAGATTTGGCGCACGCCGCCAGGGCGCAGGCGCTTACCTCCGAAGCCTTTGCCGCTGTGCTGCGCCAGGCATTGCAAGGCGCTCAGGCTGCGCCAGAAACGAGGGCCGAAACCCCTCTTAGCCCTCAGGAAGTGGAAGAATGGCTGAAACTATTCGGGGGTGAAGAAGAAGGGGAGCAGTAAAGGCTGTAGCCGCCTTCGTCATTAAATTCGGGACAGGGGTCAGTTTCAAACCTCTAACGCGGGCGTTACCGCCCATTAGCGCTCTTGATGATCTGTCACAGCAAGGGCTCACAATTTACTCTGGTAAATGGTCTCTGAATTAGATAAATCAGATAATTCTAATCTAATATTAATGCAAAAACAGAGAGAATCGTGTATAGTTTAACCAGAGACACCTGCCCTCCCTATTTACTGGTATTTCAGGTGTCCACCCTCCGGCAATGCCCAGCACGTCCCCCCGTGTTGGAGTCATCCGGTGGACCTCCTAGATTGCCGGGCGTGTCCCCCCCACGTCCGGCAGTCTTTTTAAGCCCTGCGTTTGAGCAGCGTGCCCAACAGGACTAGAGCCGTCCCCAGTGTTGCCAAAACCCCAATTCCCACCAATAAAGGGTCTGTAGCGGCTGGTGGAGAGGTGGAAGCGGAGGGTGAGGTGAGACCGGGGGTGAGGGTCTGAGTCGCCACAGGCGCAGAGGTGGGTGTGCGGCTGGGGCGAGGGGTGGAAGTGGGCGCAGGCGTCGGCGTTGGCGTGGGGCTAGGGGTGGCAGTGGCTTGGGGAGGCCTGACCAGGATTTTATCTCCCGGATATATAAACGATGTATCCGTCAAACCATTGAGGGCCAGCAAATCGGTCAATGGTACTTTATAGGCAGCCGCGATATTCCACAAGGCCTGCCCCGTTTGCACCACATGCACGATCGAGCCATCTGACCGCGGGGTAGCCACCTGTACCGGAATGATGACCTGGGCAGTGACTGTTGGCGCGCCGCCTCCGCCAGTGGGAGTGCCCGGCGCGGATTCCTGCGGCGGAGATGCAACCCCGGCTACATAACCCACATCAAGGGTGTAATACACCACACCATTGGCCTCGGCCACCCCCGCGCCTACATCTTGATAACTGGAGGAGAGCATGGTGTTGATGTGCAGCGAGTCGCCCTGCCACCACTGAATGGCTTGTTGCGGCGTCAGCCCGCGCCCGCCGGCGATGTTTTCCGAGATAAACACCGTCCCCCCACCACCATAGCCAGCAGCGATGGCACGATCGCGCGGGCGTGTCCCCCCAGGTCCGCTGTGGGTCACACTGCCGATGGAGGCTTGATATTCGCTGTGGGCCTGAGCGGCGGCCATCAGCGCCCGGTTCACCTGATAAGCGGGCAGGCCATTGGCGGCACGCAACTGGTTGACCAACTGGATCAATTCAGAGGCGCTAGCCACCCGTGCCGGCTGATTCCACTCGCGCCGCGGGATCGGCTTGGCGAAGGCTGAAGCCAACAAGAGCACAGCCACAACCAGGCTCAGGAAAGCGGTTCGGGGGATATTTAAACGGCTCATGTGCACGGGCAACTCAGGGCTGATCAATCTCCTGGAGCAAATGCCAGGTGTACTCCAAAGACTTTTCCAGCGCCTGAGGCTCAATATATTCTACCCTATCTGACATCTGGTGCCAGTGCGAGACCACCTGCATCTGAGATGGGGGCAGACAACCCAGGGTCAGTGCCACCAGACCACGCTGGGTGGCAACTAGGGCGTCGGTGTAGGCGACACCTCTCTTTTCTTGCAGCGTGAGTCCCATGCGCGCCGCGGCTTTGCGCCCGAGTTCGACGGCCTGGGGGTGAGTGGGGTGTTTTATCACCAACCCATCTGTCAGGTTGAAGTGCAACTCGCCTAAACCCACTTCGTCTAACACCAGATATACTGCCTGTGGACCCAAAGCCTCGGCGTGAGCATCGAGAAAGGCTGCCAAGCCATGAGCCCCCACTTCTTCACAACCGCTGAAAACCAGCCAGACCTGAGTGCGTTGTAGAGGTTGGCTCACCAACCGCCGGCCAATCTCTAATACTACCCCTACACCCGAGGCATTATCGTTTGCCCCCGGTGAAAAAGGGGTGAAATCAGCATGAAAACACAAACCCAGCACAAAGGCTTGAAACCCTCCCAACACCAACCCCAGCCACCGCACCCGGGGTTGAGGGAAAAGGCCGCCCACCCCCAAGACGATGGCCGCCAGCGCCATACTGAGAAACGCCGCGCTTACCACCAGACCAAACAGTTTATGCCAGGTTGGGGAAGAATAAAAGATCGGGGTGCGGTGGGTATCCACGTGAGCGCAGAGCACCACTTGCCGCTCAGGCCGTCCCTGGGGTGGGATAACCCCAAGCGCGTTCTGGCTGCGAGCTTTGGGGAGCAGGCTGCGCATCCAATTCGGGCGCAGGTCGGTCTCAGCCAACATGCCCCAGGCACCCAGGGCGTTTAAGGCCGCCCCCCGCCACAGCCCCCAGCGCTCCCGCGAGCGCAGGGCCCGCAGCAAGCCCCCCAGAGCCACGCCAAAAGCCAGGACGAAGGGTCGGTAGGTAGACGGAGCGCCCCAGAAAGGCTCTAATCGCACCTGTTTTATCCCCATGGATCGCATTTGCTCACAGGTGTATTCGGCGGCGCGGCGCTCCGCCTCTGTGCAACTGCCGCGCCCACCAATGGTTTCGGAGAGATAACGGATATGGCGCATGATTTCGTTGATGGATTCTTGCATGGTCAGCCTCGATGAAGGATATTGGCGTAGAGACAGTATCAATGACCCCGTGGGCGTGGGACAATACCTGCCTGGGTCTATTATAACGGCGCAGATCGCACCTCGAAGGAAATGAGCCGCGCAACGCGGTGAAGGCGAATGGCTTCACCCTTAACGACAATGTAATTCCCCGTTTACGCAAAATTTATGGCTTTTTTCTGGCAGCAAGATTATCCTTTGGACACCTTGGCACGAAAATATCGGGTTTTAATCGTAGAAGACGAAAGGGACCAGGCGGAGATGCTGGGTGAATTTCTCCGCCTCTCTGGGCCATTTCTCACCCAATGGGCAGCCAGCCTGAGAGCCTTATGGGAGCAACTGCAAGCCCAAAAATTTGACATTATCTTGCTAGATTACAAACTCCCCGATGGCAATGGCCTGATGGCCTTGAAAGAACTGCCTCAGCGAGGGCATCAACTGCCGGTGATTATGATCACCGGTCAGGGAGATGAACGGCTAGCCGTACAGGCCATGCAACTGGGGGCAGCCGACTATCTGATCAAAGGCACGGAAGACCTGCTGCGCCTGCCCAGCCGGGTGCAGAAAGCTATTCAGGCCCATGAATTGCAAACCTCGGTTGAGCGTTCCCTGGAACATATCCGCTATCAAGCCATGCTGCTAAACAATGTGCGCGATGCGATTGTAGTTTGGAATACAGACGGCATAATCAGTTACTGGAATCCAGCGGCTGAAGCCCTGTTTGGCTGGAGGGCGCGTGAGCGCTTGGGTACCGCGGTTAAAACCCATTACTTGGATATTTTTCAACCTCCCATTCAGCCGCCTCCCAGGGATGGCACCTCTGGGATAGAGGTGGAGCGCCAATGCCGTACCAAAGACGGGCGCTTGATTTGGGTCAGTTCGCGCGTCTCAAGCCTGCGCGACTTTGGCGCGAATGGACGCCTGATTGGCTATATGGACGTTTCGCGCGACATCACCAGCCGTAGGCAGATGGAAGCCCAAATCCAGGCCGCCCAAACCCGCCTGGCCCAATCCGCCCGGCTGGCAGCCATTGGCGAACTGGCCTCCGGTGTGGCCCATCACATTAACAATCCCCTGACCACGATTATCGCCGAGGCGCAGATCCTGCTCCACAAATTGCCTGCAGATCACCCGGCCCGCGAATCTGCCGAGGCCATCGAGCAAGCCGGCTGGCGCGTCCAGGAGACCGTACAACATTTGATTCACTTTTCCCAACCAACGCCTTCACCCTTCGAGAGCGTAGATGTGAATCTCACCCTTAAAAATGCTCTGATCCTGGTAGGCGAACGCCTGCGGGCGTTGGGCATCCACCTTGAGATGCATCTGACAGATGGCCTTCCCCCCCTGCGCGGCGAGGCGCGGCAGTTAGGCGACCTGTGGGTCAACCTGCTGATGCTGGCAGGCGGCTCCCCCGATAGCCACCCCCAAACCATCCGCATTCGCTCGCGGCAACCAACCAGCGACTTCATCCTGGGGGAAATACAGGATGATGGCCCTCCGATCCCCCCCGAAGAGATGCCCACCCTCTTTGAACCCAACCTGCTTAAGCCTGCTGGAGGGCGTGGTAGCGGCATTGAACTGAGCCTATGTCAGGAAATCGTGCGTTTGCATCAGGGTCGCATCACCGCCCACAGCGACCCTGGGCACGGTACAACTTTCAGTGTATATTTACCCGTGGAGGCACACAATGGCTGAGTCGAACATTCTGGTCATCGAAGATGATGAGATAGTTGCCCGCACCATAGAACGCAGCCTGAGGGGCAATGAATTCAAAGTCACTATAGCCAACAGTGGGGTTGAAGGGTTGAAAATCGCCCGCCGCCTCATCCCCGACCTGGTCATTCTGGATGTGATTATGCCTGGTATGGATGGTTACACAGTCTGCCGCGAGATGCGCGCCGACCCCATCCTGGCTGAGGTCCCCATCCTGTTCCTCACCGCCAAAATCAAAGACGAAGACCGCATCGCTGGTTTCAATGCTGGAGCAGACGACTATCTATGTAAGCCCTTCAACATTGACGAACTGGTGCTGCGCGTGCGGGCCATCCTGCGGCGCACGCGTAACGCCGCCCGCACCTCTGCTGCTCCCCTGCCACAGGGGGCCGAACTCTCACCGCGGGTGCAGACCATCCTCAGCCAGATTCAGAACGAACCCAAAGCCGTGGAGACTGCCCAGTGTCTGATCGTGGGGGACTATGTTTTAGACACACGCACTTTTGAACTGCACACCCCCAATAAGGGCAAACTGCGCCTGACGCCGGTGCAGTATGATCTGCTATACCACCTGATGAGCCACCCGGGGCAAATTTTCTCCCCTTCCCGTTTGCTGGACGAAGTGTGGGATTACCCCTCCGACACCGGCAGCCCCGACCTAGTGCGCGTCCACATCAAGAATCTGCGCGAACGCATTGAGGACGACCCCTCATCTCCCAGGTTCATCCGCACCGTGCCCGGATACGGTTACACCATAAACCCCGAAGCCGATTAAATTTAATCT
>JBBILY010000021.1:13433-18932 GCA_037444705.1 Chloroflexota bacterium
GCCGCCTCTCCCTACGTTTACGCTTGCATACCCCATCTTTGCCTCGCAAACATCCCCAAGACCGCGCTGCTGTGCGCCTGTTAGCGCAGTTGATCAATGCTAACTGGGGTGATTCTACAACCCAGGAATGGCTGTTAGAAAGCCTGGGGCACATTCTTGGGGTAGAAGCCAGCCTGCTTCTACTCCTAAGCGAAGATGGGCACAAACTGGTGATCAAAGACTGCCTGAATGGCAAATCTCTGCACCAATATCAAATGCAATTCGATGGTGAAGGCGGCTGGATTGAAGCCTGCCTTCATAATAAAGAGCCCCAATGTTGGAATACGCCTTTTGCCCTTCCCCAAATGGGCATCCTCGGCCAATCATTGGGCCAGCCTGTCTCTTCGCTGATTTGTGCGCCGTTGCTGGTGGAAGATCAGACTCTGGGGGTCCTGGCGGCTTTGAATAAATCTCAAGGGGATTTCAATGCTCACGACCTGGAGTTGCTCGAGCACATAGCCAGCGGTATCGCCCATGTCGTCCACAACATGCGCCTGATCCAGCAACTTAAGGTTGCCAACGCCGACCTGGAAGTGAGCCATTGGCAATTGCTTCGCTCGCGCAACACCCTGCGGGCTTTGTTCGATAGCCTCCCAGCCTCTATCTACATCATTGACCCAAAATTTACTTTGATGGCGGTCAACATGTACCGCGCCAATCAGATTAACCTTCCGCCTAATCGTCTGGTGGGACAGCGCTGCTATGAAGTCTTATATCAGAAGGACGACATCTGCGCTGATTGCCGCGTGCTGGAAACGTTGCGCGAAGGGAAAACCACCACCCGTAGCAAACGCCAGTGGAACGGCGAAGACGACGCTCAGGAATGGGAGATCAGTTCCTTCCCCATCTATGATGATCAGAACCAGGTCATTCAGGCCATCTTGCTAGAGCAGGATGTCACCGAAAAGCGCCGTCTGGAAGCTACGCTGGCGCAGTCTGAAAAACTGGCGGCAGTGGGCCAACTGGCGGCCGGCATCGCCCACGAGATAAACAACCCGCTCACGGCGATCATCGCTAACGCCCAATTACTCCAACGTGAAATCCAGCCCGAGGACGAACGCCAGGAGTTGGTGGACCTGATCCTGCGCGCCGGCAATCGCGCCAGCCAGGTGGTGCGCAACTTGCTCGATCTGGTGCGCAAGGAACAGTATGAATTTACCCTCACCGACATCAACGAAACCATCCGGCAGGCGCTGACATTCCTGCAACACGAGTTCATCACTCACTCGGTCAGATTGGTCTTCGAAGCGGCGCCTGATTTGCCACGCGTGATGGCCAGCCAGGATCACTTGCAGGGGGTGTGGCTAAACCTGATCACAAATGCTCTGGATGCCCTAGAAAGTGGCCCCAATGAGATTCGCATCACCACGCGCCAACACGGGAATGAAGTGCGTGTGACCGTAGCCGATACCGGTAAAGGCATCCCCCCAGAGCGCCTCTCGCGCATCTTTGAACCCTTCTACACCACTAAAGCCCCAGGGCGGGGCACAGGACTGGGGCTTTCTGTGTGCCATCGCGTCATCAAACAACATGGGGGACGCATCCTGGTGAATAGCCAGATCAACGTGGGCACTCAGTTTACGGTGATCCTACCCATCCCTCAATAAGGGCCTGTTTTTAGGCGTTCTTTATCCACCATTCACAACCAATTTATACCCTTTGCCCTGCCTCTATGCTAAATTGAGCCATGTGGAGTACATGCGGGTTGCCAGGCCGTTGGCAAGCGCGTCTGGACCCACCAGAGGCAGAGCGGATAAAGAATGATCCAACTCACACGTTTTAACGGCAGCAAACTCTATCTAAATGCTGAACTGATCCAAACGGTTGAGGGCACACCGGATACAGTGATCACCCTTACGAACAATGTGAAGATTGTGGTGAGAGAATCCCCCAAGACCGTCATTGAGAAGATTATCACCTATCAGAGGTTGGTACATAATCCACACCTGGAACTTCATCTTGGAGAGTGATCATGGATTTAACCACAATCCTGGGATTGGTATTGGGGTTCGCCATCGTCACCGTGGTCATGATTCTAGACGGTGGCTCTCCAGCCGAACTGTTTGCACACCCTCAGGCGATCTTGCTCACCGTGGGTGGGGCCTTCATCGCCACCCTGATTTCTTACCCCCTCAAATCGGTGATGCTCATCCCCAAATGGCTGATGATTGCCGTGTTGGGCAACAAGGTTAATGCCGAGGGGGTGATTGACACATTGGTGAAGATGGCCGACAAGGCGCGCCGCGATGGTTTGCTGGCCCTGGAGGAAGAGAGCAAGAAAATTGCCGACCCCTTCCTGAAAAAGGGTGTCATGCTGGTGGTGGATGGGGTAGATCCAGCCCAGGTGCGCGCCATCCTTGAGATCGAAATCCACAATATGCAAGAGCGCCATGAGCAAGGCATCAACTTTTTTACCGGCGCTGGCGGCTACGGGCCTACCATGGGAATTATTGGTACCGTCATGGGGCTGATCAGCGTACTCCAAGAACTGGATAACCCCGGCACCCTGGGCAAATCCATCGCAGCGGCCTTCCTGGCCACTTTGTGGGGCATCCTTTCCGCTAACCTGTTCTGGTTGCCCATCGCCGGCAAACTAAGGTCCAACAGCACTGAAGAGGTGCTATACCGTCGTATGATCCTGGAGGGCATACTTTCGCTCCAGGCGGGCGAAAATCCCCGCATTGTCAAGGAAAAACTCAGCGCTTTTCTGCCGCCCAAAGCCCGTGGAGAAGAGGCTAAGGCTGCAGGCGCTAAGAAAGCGGAGGCCCAGACATGAGCCACGGGGGCGGTGGTACCGAACGCTGGTTGGTCAGTTATGCCGACTTCATCACCCTGCTCATGGTGTTGTTTGTCGTGCTCTACTCCATGGGGCAGATTGACATCAAGCGCTACAAGCAACTGGCCGAGAGTTTGCGCGCCGCCTTCTCCGGCGGGCCGGTGCGCATTGTGGACCCGGGCATTGATCAGGTTGGGGGTGTAGATCAAGACAAGGCAGCTGCCCCCATCGTCATCCCCGGCATCCCCCAAGTACCTGTCGATTCGGTGGAAGTGGCGGGACAGTTAACCGACATGTTGCAGGCAGCGCACCTGGGTGGCTCGGTGAGTGTGCAAAATAATATCGAAGGCGTGCTGATTTCGCTCAGCGAAAAACTGCTCTTTAAGCCTGGCACCGCCGAATTGCAGGCCGAGGCTTATCCGGTGCTGGACACGATCGTCCAGATGATCTTGCCCCTGGAAAACGAAATCCGCATCATTGGCCATACCGATAACAGCCCTCCTACCGACCCTCGCTTCACCAACAATTGGGAACTCTCCACGGCGCGGGCGATTATGATCGCCAGATACTTCGAAGCGGGAGGCATTGATCCAAAACGCATGACCGTCTCTGGGCGAGGCGAGTTCAAACCGGTCTTTCCCAACGACACCCCCGAACATCGCGCCCTTAATACCCGTGCCGAGATCATCGTGGTCTACTCGGTGGCCAGCGATGTCGTCAATCTCGGCCTTGGCAATTCCATAGGTGGAGGTATCGTTCAACCATGAAAAAATTGCTGAATCTGCTTAAAAGGCTAGGCTTGTTTTTGCTCGTCTTACCTCTGGTGGGTGTGAACCTGGCGATGGCATATATCATGTTTGCACCCGATACCTGGCCCAAGCCGTTCTACCTGATGTATTCCTACCCACAAGCGGCTGCGAGCGCCGCAGAGCAAACCCCTGTTCCTGAAGCCATCCTCCAAGAGGGCGTCCCTTCAGCCAGCGCGGCCGCCGACGAGAGCGCCAAGCCAAATAAAGCCAGCCCCCCTACAGCGCCGTTGGAGATCCGCCCGGGGCAGGGCTTGATGGTGGACACCGGCTCCAAGATCGTAAACCTAGTAGATCCCACCGGTCGCCGCTACCTCAGAGCGGGTATCGTCCTGGAGCTTGCCCCCAAAGACCTGCGCTATTATGTCATGACCCCCGAGGAGAAGAAAGCCTTTCTGGACGAATTTAACGCCGAGATCAACGGCATCCTGCCGGTGATTAATGACATCATCATCACTGCCCTCTCCACTCAGACCTTTGAAAGCGTGTACACAGCCGAAGGCAAAGAAAAACTCAGGAAGCAAATCATGGACACCGTCAATCAACAACTCCCTGAGCAACGGGTGATTTTCGTTTATTTCACTGAGTTTGTCGTCCAATAGCACCTATGTTATCCCAGGCGGAAATAGACGCCCTGTTATCGGGCTCCATCGAAATCGAACAGCCTTCCACAGAAGAGTCAGTTAACCTGGCAGAGATCATGGGCCAGCCCACAAGCGGGCGCGAGGCGCGCCAGGGCCGTCAGGTGCGCCCTTACAACTTCTGGTCACCGGATCATTTTTCCAAAGACCAGATGCGCGCCATCGAACTTTTACACGAAGACCTAGCCGAACGCCTGACCAATTCGCTGCCTGGCTTCATTCGCGCCAACATCCGCCCGCGCGTGGTACACACCGAACAAGGCCGCTTCCACGACTTCCTAAAGGACCTGCCGCCGGCGGTTTTATTCCACATGATCGCCATGGCGCCGCTCCCCGGTCAAATGATCCTGACCATCAGCCCCGAGATTGGCTCGGTCATTCTGGAACAAAGGCTGGGTGGCCCTGGAGAGCGCGCCAAACGCGATCGTAATTTAACCGAGATTGATCAGTACCTGCTGCGCGGCATGGTGGAACACATGCTAAACGACATCAAAGCCTCATGGAGCAAGGTGGTAGCCATCGAGCCTGCCCTCGAAGATAGCACCATCAACCACCATTGGGTGCAGATGGTCATGGGCAACGAACGCATGATGTTGGTCACATTCGAACTGGCGCTCCAGAACGTCACCGGCACCATGAATATTTACATCCCCTTCACCATGCTCAAGCCCATCGCCAACGTGCTCAACACCCATGTGTGGTTCTCCGGGCGTAAGGAAAAGCAGGCCGACCCTGAAGCGCGCAAGATTATCTCCGAGAACCTGAGCCAGGTGCTGTTACCGGTGCGGGTGGTGTTAGGTACCACCCAGGTGACCTTTGCTCAATTGACCCGACTGAAGCCGGGGGATGTGATCCCTCTGCAGACCCCTATCCAGGCCGATCTGCCCATCTATGTGGCTGAGCACCAGTGCTTCCTCGCCCGCCCAGGACGCCTGGGCAAACATCTGGCGATTCAGATTACGGCTGTCCTTCCCTCGCCACCTCAGAAGGGATAGACCGTAGCGTTATGTACCGAAAGATTAAGTTGAGCCATACGTCAAGAATAATCTCCACAAGGTGAACCCATGAGCGAGCAACCCCTTCCAAATCCCGAATCCTTAGAAAGCGATGGTCAGCCAACCCAGGCCATGCCATCTAGCCCGCCTCCCTCCAGCCCAGGAGCCCCCCCCGCGGGGGGGGGCGCCCCGCCGGGGCCGGCAGGGCGCCGGGCCAGCCGGGCGAGGGTGGTGGGGCGGGG
>JBBILY010000021.1:18942-26230 GCA_037444705.1 Chloroflexota bacterium
CCGAACGCAATAAGCAGCGACTTACGGTCCGCGCCCTGCGCCAGAAGCGCTCCGCCCCAGCATAGATATGTTGATGGATGTGACCTTGCAATTGTCGGTCGTGTTGGGTCAAACGCGCCTCTCGGTGCGCCAGGTGCTGGATTTGCAAAAAGGCTCGGTGATCGAACTGGATCGCGTGGCAGGTGATGCTGTAGACATTTACGTCAATGACCGCCTGATCGCTCAGGGGGAAGTGGTCGTGGTAGACGACAACTTCGGGGTGCGCATCAGCCGCCTGGTGTCTCCCAACCTTGAAGAAGGGACTGCCTGATGTCCTGGCCGAGCGAGACATTGCGCCGCATGTACACACAACTGAGCGCCAGGCCCTGGCTTTGGGGGACGGTCATCTTAGGCGGCCTGGGCTTGATCGCCCTGGCTCTGCTATTGGGCAGCCAGCCAGCCGCCTCGCCTGGCGGCGACACAACGTCTACGGTTAGCCTGGCTGTGAGCGTCATGCTCAAACTGGGTGCCGTCTTGCTCTTGATCTACCTCTGCCTGCGCTGGTTGCATCGTCTGCAATCGGTTGCCCCCCTGACGGCGAAACGTCAGATCAGTCTCCTGGAGACAATGCACCTTTCGCCGCGCCAGAAACTTCATTTGGTACAGATCGGTGGGCGCACCCTGTTGCTAGGTGCCACCGAGCAAAGTCTATCTTTCCTGGCCGAGGTAGACCTTCCCTCCACCGCCGAGGCGCCTTCCCAAACGCCAGCCGAGTCTGTCACCCCAACCCCCACCCGGGCCTTGCCTTTCGCCGACTTCTTGAGGGCTTGGTTATACAAAGGCTAAAACCCATGCCATCTAAGCGCCGTCGCCTGATTTTCATTGTCATCTTGGGCGCTCTTCTCCTCAGCGCCTGCGCCAGCGAACCTCAATGGAGTGCTCCAGGTGTGACCCTGAGCCTCGAATCCGCCGATAGCCCACGCCAGGTCAGTTCAGGGGTACAACTGTTGGTGCTGATCACAGTGCTCTCCCTGGCGCCTTCGATCCTGGTGCTGGCAACTTCTTTCACCCGCATTGTCATTGTGCTCTCACTGCTGCGCAACGCTATCGGCACTCCACAAGTGCCCCCCAACCAGGTGATCATAGGCCTCTCACTGTTGTTGACCTTCTTCATTATGTCACCCGTATATACCCAGATTGACCAACAGGCCCTCAAGCCCTACCTCAACGGTGAGATCGAGCAGCCTGTAGCCTTTAAACGCGCCGTCGAACCCATCCGCAAGTTCATGTTCCAGCAAACGCGCCCAAAAGACCTGGAACTGTTTATCAGCCTGAACGGCGGTCAGCGCCCTCAAACCCTGGAGGAGATCCCCACGGTGGTGCTCCTGCCTGCCTTCGTCATCAGCGAACTGCGGGCGGCTTTTATCATGGGCTTCGCCATTTTCGTCCCCTTCCTGGTGATTGACCTAGTGATCTCTACTATTTTGCTCTCCATGGGGATGATGATGCTGCCCCCTTCCTTGATCTCTTTGCCTTTTAAGATTCTGCTTTTCGTGATGGTAGATGGCTGGTATCTGGTGGTGCGCTCGTTGGCGCAGAGTTTCTTTTAGGAGCAACGCTATGACGGAAACCTATGTGCTCTCCTTTGCCCAAAATGCGATCACTGTGGCTTTGATTCTGGCGGCGCCTGTCCTGGGAGTCAGCCTGTTGGTGGGTAGCCTGATCAGCCTTTTCCAGGCCGCCACACAGATCAATGAGGTCACGCTCAATTTTGTGCCCAAGATTATTGCCATTGGATTGGTGCTGCTCCTGCTGGGCTCCTGGATGACCCAGCAATTGCTTACCTTCACTACCAATATTTTTGTCAACCTGCCCAACATGCCGCGCTAGGGAGGGCAAAGGAGAAACCCTTGTCCAGCACCATCGCCGGGCGACTGCACGAGATTGTACAAAGCGTACACCGCTTGCGCCCGTTGCCGGCCAACACCAGCCGCATCCTGCAAGCCCTGGAACAGCCCCACACCTCAGCCGGCGTGATTGCCGAACTGATCGCCCTGGACCAGGCCCTCACCGCCTATGTGTTGCGCGTGGCTAACTCTGCCGCTATGAGCACCCGCATGGGAGTAACCTCGGTCAGCGAAGCGGTTATGCGCCTGGGTTTTAAGCAGGTGCGCTCTCTGGTTTTAAGCACCCTGGCGATTGGGCCGCTTTCGGTGCGCCTGAGTGGCTATCGCCTGGGAGATAAGGAACTCTGGCATCACTCCATTGCCACTGCCAGCGCAGCCCACTGGTTGGACGGCGCCTTGCATTACCCCGATGCGGAAGAGGCCTATGTGGCTGGCCTGTTGCATGACATTGGCAAATTGCTTCTGGATCAATATGTGTTAGCCGACTATCAGCAAATCGTCGAAATCATGCGCGCCGAGCAAGTGCCACTTTGGGAAGTGGAGGAGCGCTTATTTGGCATTGACCACGCCGGCGTAGGCGGATTGATCGCAACCCACTGGCAATTCCCTCCGCAACTGGTGCAAGCCATCCGATACCACCACGACCCAGCCTCCAACCCAGGGGAACAATACCTGGCGGCGCTGATCAATCTGGCCAATGCCTTGATCCCCCAACCCTCAGCCGAAGAGAGCGCTCTGGTCGGGAGAAGCATCCATCCCCAAACCACGACGATCCTCGGCCTTAAACAAGCGGTTATCGAACCTCTGAGGGGAAGGCTGATCGGCGCCTTGTTCACCTATGAGCACCGTCATCCATAAAATATGGACGCTCCGCTCACTCTCCTGGTCGTTGAAGATGATCCCGCCCTACGAGAGGTGCTCCTCCTAGCGCTCTCCCGCCGCCCCAATTTTCGCGCGATCGCTGCCCGAGATGGTATCGAAGCCCTGGCGCTTTTCGGCCAGCACCAGCCCCAAGCCCTCATCCTGGACATCCTGCTGCCACACGTAAACGGCCTGGACGTGCTGCGGCAGCTGAATGAGCAAAACCGTTTGGCGGGCGTAGCGGTGATCGTCATCTCCGCTCTGGGATATAGCGAGGTCATCCAGCAGGCTATCGCCGCCGGTGCCATGGATTTTTTGGTGAAGCCCTTCGATGTCGAATTCTTACTGCGCCGCCTGGAGCAGGCGCTGAAGCGAGCCACACTCCCCCAACCCCCGTCAACGAGGGCAGGAGGCGCATAAGCGCTCCCTGGACAACCATCCCGCGAAAACCAGATCAAGCCGGCCTGCATTGCTGCCCTGCCCTCCATAACTTATGGGTTATCGTCCATTTCCGCCTTTTCTTTAGGCCTTAGGTTGAAAATTTACGCCATCTTTAGTCTGGCTTCATCTCCCCTTTACTGTCTTTCGCGCATAATCCAGGTATGCTATCCATGTCTAAAGCACAAATTGCTTGCAAGTGTCAGAATTTAGATCTAGCACAAGACCCTTGACTGCTCCAGAGAAATCAGACATGACAGTATCCCTTGCTCAGGCCCAAACCTTCTTCCTCGCTCTCACCCGCATCCTAGCCATGCTCATCCATGTGCCGGTGCTGGGGGGGCGGGCTATCCCAAATCAGGTGAAGGTTGGCCTGGGCCTGCTGCTGACGATGATCCTGATCCCATGGCAATCTCTGTCGCCTGAGGCGCCTCCCCTGGCTCTCTTCCCCTTCACGATCGCCATTGGGCGAGAATTGCTGATCGGCACCCTGGCCGGCTTTGCGGCGGTATTAATCTTTGGTGCCTTACAGATCAGTGGCAACCTGATGGGCCTGGGCAGCGGTTTTGCCGCGGCTCAGATCCTGAACCCCGCATTAGAAGAGAGCGGCTCTACCTTCGACCAAATGTTTGTCATGACCGCTTTGTTGATCTTTCTGGCGATCAATGGTCATCACGCCTTCCTTTTAGGTGTGAAACGTACCTTCGATCTGCTCCCACTGCAAAGCCCTCTTCCCGAAATCTCCCTTCAACGTCTCCTTACCCTCACCAGCGGCATGATCACCGCTGGCGTGCAGATGGCCTTGCCCCTGCTGGGCACGTTGCTGCTGACCGACCTGACCTTGGGTCTGCTGGCGCGCGTAGCCCCTCAGATGCACGTCTTTTTTCTGGGTATCTCGTTGAAAGTGGGCCTCGGGTTACTGGCTTTGACCGTGGCGCTGTCCTTTATCCTGCCCCAATTGAGCGATCTGCTGCGCTCGATTGGCGAACACACCCTGCAATTGTTAGGTACATGACCCATGGCAGAGAAGACCGAAGCCCCCACCAGCCGTCGCATTGCCGAAGCCCGCAAGGAAGGGCAGGTAGCCCGCAGCCAGGAACTCAACGCTGCGGTGAGTTTACTGGTGGCTGCCTGGTTGCTGGCTAGCCCAGGTAAAAAATTGCTGGCGGACCTGCAAGGCCTGGTGGTGACCACGATTGGCGGTCTGCCCAGCCTGCAGATGGCTGACACCTGGACTAAAAACCTGTTGGCGCCTGACCTCTTACCCCTGGCCGGCGATTTAGGGGTCATCCTTCTGGGGCTGTTATTGAGCGGGATAGCCATCAACCTGGGGCAGACTGGTTTCCTCTGGGCCAGCAAACGACTGGGCTTCGATTTGAACCGGGTCAATCCCTTAAATGGCTTTAAGCGCCTGTTCTCCCTCCAGGGGTTGTTGGAACTGCTCAAAGCCCTGCTCAAACTGAGCGTGGTAGCCTGGGTGGCTTATGCTTACCTGCGCGGGCGCTGGGCAGAATTACTGGGGCTAGCCCAGACCGATTATTTAAGCGCTCTGCGCTGGTGGAGCAATATGGCCATCGGCTTGATGCTGCGGATTGGCGCCGCCTATCTGATCCTGGCTATCCTGGATTACGCCTATCAGCGCTGGAATTATTTGCGCGCCTTACGCATGACCAAAGAGGAAGTCAAAGAAGAACTGAAGCAAACCGAAGGCGATCCGCTGATCAAATCTCGCATTCGCGGCCAACAGCGGCGTATGGCGCGCCTGCGGATGATGGCCAATGTGCCTAAGGCTGATGTAGTCATCACCAACCCCACTCACTTGGCTATCGCCGTGCAATACGAAGCTCAAACCATGCAGGCGCCTAAAGTGGTAGCCAAGGGTGCCCATCGCCTGGCTGAGCGCATCATTGAGATCGCCCGCCTCCACCAGGTGCCTGTGATCCAAAACATACCCCTGGCACGAGCCCTGTATCGCCTGGTAGAGATTGATCAGGAAATCCCACCCCAGTTATACATGGCAATGGCTGAAGTGCTGGCTTATGTCTACCGCCTGCGAGGGGTAAATCTGGCACCTGAGACACCCACACCATAAGGAAGCACGCGATTTCCATGACGGCAACAACTACCACCCTCACTCCGTTCAACCTGCGAAGCTTGCTGCGTTCCAAAGACGCGGTGATGGCTGTGGCGTTGGTGGTGATCATCGGCATGATGATCATCCCCATGCCCCCGCTCGCTGTGGATTTGCTGATTGTGCTCAATCTGGCAATCTCAATCGGGGTGATGCTCCTGAGCATGTACATCGCTCGTCCGATGGACTTTTCGGTATTCCCTTCAGTGTTACTCCTGGTCACCCTGTTCCGCCTGGGCTTGAATATATCCGCCAGCCGCCTGATTTTGCTCCAGGGCAACGCCGGCAAGGTCGTCTCCACTTTTGGCAACCTGATTGTGGGCGGCAACTATGTCGTAGGAGTGGTGGTGTTCCTGATGCTGATGATCATCCAGTTTGTGGTGATCACCAGCGGTGCCAGCCGAGTGGCCGAGGTAGCGGCGCGCTTTACCCTGGATGCCATGCCGGGTAAACAACTCTCCATAGACGCCGACCTGAACGCCGGCCTGATAGACGAAGACGGCGCCCGCGCTCGCCGCCGCGAGATCGAGATTGAAGCCGACTTCTACGGCGCCATGGATGGCGCCAGCAAGTTCGTGCGGGGCGATGCCATCGCCGCGGTGGTGGTCATGCTGGTTAACATCATCGGTGGCTTCGTCATCGGCATCGTTCAGCGCAAACTGACCCTGATGGACGCCCTGCAGAACTACGTCCTGCTCACGGTGGGGGCAGGGTTGGCGGTGCAGATTCCTGCTCTGATCATGTCCGCTGCTTCTGGCCTGATCGTCACCCGCTCCACCTCCGAGATCTCGTTGGGTAGCGACATGATCGGCCAGTTATCCAACGTGCATGTGCTCACCATCGGGGCGCTGATCATTGGGGGGATTGGCCTGGTGCCGGGCCTGCCCAAATTGCCTTTTCTGGCTGTAGGCGCCATCCTGGGCACAGCGGCTTATGCCACCTGGCGCTTGCAAAGCCAACCTAGCCCTGAAGCCCCACCCTTAGCGGCTACCACCGAACCTGAAACGCCCCAGGATATGCTGGAAATGGTGGTTGCCGACCCGCTGGAGGTGGAAATCGGTTATGCTCTGATCCCCCTGATAGATGAGACCCAACCGGACAACTTGCTGTGGCGAATCACCGGCATCCGCCGCCAGATCATGAGCGAACTAGGGCTAGTGCTGCCGATTGTGCGCGTGCGCGACAACCTGCGTCTACCACCCCAGGTGTATCGCATTAAGATTCGCCGCGAAGAAGTGGCGCGGGCTGAACTGATGATAGACCGCTATCTGGCCATCCCCGGCTCGGAGGCAGACGAGAAGATTCATGGTCTTCCTACCCACGAACCGGCCTTTGGCTTGCCCGCGCTGTGGATTGGGGAAGCCGAAAAGGGACGCGCCGAACTGCTGGGCTATACGGTGGTCACGCCTCTTTCCGTGCTCAGCACGCACCTCACCGAGGTCGTGCGTAATCACGCCGCCGACTTGCTCAGCCGCCAGATGGTGCAGGAGATGATCAATCAATTACAAAGCAAAATGCCGGCCGCGGTCAATGGCGTAATCCCGGAGATGCTCAGCCTGGGCGAATTGCAGGCGGTATTGCGCAACCTGCTGCGCGAACGGGTGCCGATCCGCGATCTGGCCGGTATCCTGGAGGTGTTGGCTAACAACGCCTCAGCCACGCGCAATGCAGACATCCTGGCTGAGGCTGTGCGCCAGAGCATGGCGCGCACCTTATCCAACCAGTATCGCGACGATGACGGTTACCTGCATGTCTTCACCCTCGCCCCCCAGGTAGAAACAACCCTGCGCGAGGCTCTTACCTCCACTGAGGGCAACCTGGGCTTTCAACTGGATGCCTCCACTGCCCAAAATATCCTGGTCAGGACGGGAGAACAGATGGAGCGCCTGGCCCAGGCCGGGCATTATCCCATCTTGCTCTGCCCACGCGAACTGCGTTTGGCTTTCCGCCGCATGATCGAACAGTCTCTACC
>JBBILY010000022.1:0-25799 GCA_037444705.1 Chloroflexota bacterium
ATCAGTTGTTAGATGTGGAGGATCTCTGCCGGGCTATTTATCTGGTAGCCACGGGCGACAAAGAGCGAGTCAATGATACGTTTAACATCGGGGCGAGTGAATTTTCGACCATACGCGAAGATTTTCAGGCCGTTCTAGATTACGCCGGTTTTGGCAAACGCGTCATCCCCTTTCCGGCATTCCCCATGATCTTTGCGCTTCAGGTGCTGGAATTCCTTCACTTATCTCCATTATACGGAACCATCACCAAGGACTCTTTCGTCTCCATCGAAAAAGCCAGACGCATTCTTGGCTTTGAGCCTAAATACTCTAACCGAGATGCCCTCCTTAGAAACTACCAATGGTATTTGGAAAACCTGCCTCGATTTCAACGCACCTCTGGCGTCTCCCATCGTGTACCCTGGAAACAAGGGCTGTTACGTCTGGCAAAGGTGTTCTTCTAAATTTAAATGAGACATTGATTAGGCAAATTTAGACGCATAATCCTTCGATTATAATTATCCCCTGTGGAAGAGCGCCTTCAAAAAATACTCGCCAGGGCTGGGTTCGGCTCACGCCGCGCCTGTGAAGAGTTGATTCGCATGGGGCGTGTCAGTGTCAATGGGCAGGTGGCAACTCTAGGGAGCAAAGCCGACCTCACCCGGGATCGCATCCTGGTTGACGGACAGCCCATCTCAGCCCAGGAACCCCCCGTTTATATTGCCTTATACAAACCGCGCGGTGTGCTTTCAACGCTTTCATCCACAGACCCACGCCCCACGGTGATTGATCTGGTGGATTATCCCGGCCGACTTTTCCCCGTGGGGCGCTTGGATGTGGATAGCGAGGGTCTAATCCTGCTCACAAACGATGGAGAGTTGGCTAATCAACTCACCCACCCTCGCTATGGTCATGAGAAAGAATATCGCGTTATGGTAACTCGCCGCCCCGATGAAAGGCAACTCGCTGCCTGGCGGCATGGTGTCGTTCTCGCAGATGGCTACAAGACTGCCCCTGCGCAGGTGTATTACGAGGGGCCAGCGGGAAAAGGCGCCTGGTTACGGGTGATCATGCGCGAAGGGCGCAAGCGTCAAATTCGGGAGGTCGGGCAGACCATTGGCTTACCTGTGCAACGTATCATTCGATTACGGATTGGCACTCTGGAACTGGGATCGCTAAAACCGCGCCAATGGCGCTTTTTAACCCCCCAAGAGATCGCCGAATTACGGCGAAGGCCTGAAAAACCTCCTAAGATAAAGATCAAGAAATCAACCCTAAAGTCGTAGGATGATATATGGAAACAAGCACAGATTCTCATCATAGCCCCGCTTCGTGGTTGGATATACCTCTTTCGAAGATCCTTTCCTTGAATAGTGAAAAGGTGCTTTTCCTCCTCATCCTGATCGTGGCTATTATCAGTCGGTTCTATGATCTAGGCACGCGCGTGATGAGCCATGATGAGACCAGCCATGTTTATTTTTCGTGGCTATACGCAAATGGCAATGGATACACCCATGATCCAGTCACGCATGGTCCATTCCAGTTTCATGTTATTGCTCTCTCTTATTTCTTGTTTGGGGATAATGATTTTACTGCCCGTATTCCTGTAGCCGTATTTAGTGTTGCCACCGTTTACTTCATGTGGAACTATCGCCGATTCCTGGGGCGAACCGGGGCCCTGGTTGCTGCTATCCTGTTGGTCATTTCACCCTACATGCTGTATTACGGCCGCTACGCGCGCAATGAAGCCTTTGTGGCCTTATGGGGTGTGATAACCATCTGGGCAATGTTACGTTACCTGGAGAGCGGAGAAAATCGTTATTTGTACTGGCTAACGGCCGCGACAGTGCTTCACTTCACCACCAAAGAGACTTCGTTTATCTATACCGCCCAGGCGCTTATCTTCCTGGCTATCTATCTGGTTTATCGCCTGAGTCGGCAACCTTGGGCCAACCCTCAAATGCGGCGCAACTTCATCGTTGCCCTGGTAGTTGGGTTGTTCTTGCTTGGTATAGCCGGAATTTTGTTTCAAGTTAATTCGGCAGGTTCGCCCCTCAGTTCGACCGAAACAGCCTCGCCGCGCGTCCCAGGGCAAGGCCTGGAATCTATCAATACCACATCGCCTCATTTCCTGCCAGCAGTTATTGCGGGCGTGGGATTAATTACACTGGCGCTGGCCGGAGTCTTAGCCATCTCAGGTTATTCCTGGCAACGCCTGCGAGCCGAACGCTCTTTTGCCATGCTCATCTTACTGGGTTCGCTGGTTTTACCCATGCTAGCCCCATTCCCGGTCAGATTACTCGGCTACAATCCCATTGATTATAAAGACCCTCAGGTCATCACTCTTAACGCGATTTTTGTCCTCATCCTTTCTGTAATTGCCATCGCCGCGGGATTGGCCTGGAATCCACGCCAATGGATAATAAATGCGGTTCTATTTTATGGGGTTTTCACCATCCTCTACACCAGCATCTTCACAAATGGCTTCGGGTTTGTCACCGGACTGGTAGGCTCTCTAGGTTATTGGCTGGAACAACAAGGGGTAAATCGCGGCAGCCAGCCGTGGTATTACTACACCTTGATTCAAATCCCGATTTACGAATTTCTACCTGCCCTGGGCACCCTGGCGGCTTTCGCCGTTGCCCTGAGTCGCCAAAGATTGGGTGTCAAAGAGCCACCCCTCGTATCTGAACAAGAACAGATCGCCGTGGTCGATTCCAGGTTTGAGCAGGCTAAAGAATCTTTACCCGCCAACCCAGATTCCTCTCAATCGTTCTCCCTCAATAATCATGAATCCCCTCCCACCATTGGCCTGCTCTGCTTTTGGAGCGTGACCAGCCTGGTCGCCTACACAATCGCTGGCGAAAAAATGCCCTGGCTCACAGTGCATATTGCCCTGCCCATGATCCTGACCGCCGCCTGGTTTTTAGGTCAGTTGATTGAAGCCGTTGATTGGAAGGAGTTTCATCATTGGCGGTGTTGGATCGTCATTCTGACGCTCATTGTTTTTATCACCAGCACCTTGGCAGCTTTGGGTTCCCTCCTTGGGCCTAATCCTCCCTTTCAGGGAAAAGAACTCAATCAACTACAAGCCACGAGTACTTTTATCACCGCCGCCCTCACCGCCCTGGTTAGCGCCTGGGGCGTTGGCCGCCTGATCAAACCCTGGACACCAGCTCAGTTTTACCGCGTAATTTTCCTGCTCATCTTTGGCTTCTTAGGCATCTTAACCGCTCGCACAGCTTTCCGCGCCGCTTATATTAATTATGATAACGCCACCGAATACTTGGTCTACGCCCATATGTCCCGCGGGCCAAAAGAGGCTTTGGAACAAATTGAGGAGATCTCCCGCCGAACAACCAACGGCCTGGCATTACGTGTGGCTTACGACAATGAAACTACCTATCCTTTCTGGTGGTATCTGCGCAATTTTACAAATAAAGATTATTTCGATAAGACGCCCACCCGAGCCCAACGCGAGGCCGTAGCCATCCTGGTGGGCGAAGCCAACTACGGGAAGATCGAACCGGTAGTTGGCCAGGCTTACTATTCCTTTGAATACACCCGAATTTGGTGGCCAGATCAGGATTATTTTGGACTGACCTGGCAGCGAGTACTAGATGCCCTGCTGGACCCCCAAATGCGCGCGGCCATCTTTGATATCTGGCTTAACCGCGATTACACCCTTTACAGCCAACTGGTCAATAAAGATATGAGCCTGGAAAACTGGCAGCCGTCTCTCAAGTTTCGTCTCTACCTGCGTAAAGATGTAGTGGCCAGTCTGTGGAATTACGGGGTTAGCCCAACCACTGAGGCTGTCGTCGCTGACCCTTATGAGGGTAAGCAAATAAAACTGGTGGCTGATAAGGTCATCGGCAGCACTGGCACTGAAGTCGGCCATTTCATGCGCCCTCGTAACATTGCCGTAGCCCCCGATGGGAGCATTTATGTTGCCGACACCGAAAACCATCGCATCCAGCATTTGACCCCCGATGGAGCAGTGTTGCATGTCTGGGGCGGCTATGGGGCAAGTACGGAAAACAACCCAGCCCCTCCTGGCACCTTCAATGAACCCTGGGGAATTGCGGTCGGCCCGGATGGCTCAGTGTTCGTAGCCGACACCTGGAACCATCGCATCCAAAAATTCACCCCCGAGGGCCAATTTATTAAGAGTTGGGGGTATGGCATCAGCCAGACTGAAGACCCCTTCGGCTTCTATGGCCCACGTGGACTGGCGGTTGACGCCCAAGGCCGCTTATACGTCACCGACACGGGCAACAAACGTGTGATCGTGTTCGATAGTGAAGGTAACTACATCACCAAATTTGGTGGGGCTGGATTTGAACTCGGCCTATTTGACGAGCCAGTGGGGATCGCAGTGGATCATCAAGGCCAGGTGTTCGTCGCTGACACATGGAATCAGCGCGTCCAGATTTTTATCCAAGACAGCGCTGGCAACTTCGTGCCCTTGACCAGTTGGGATATTGTCGGCTGGTATGGGCAATCACTCGATAATAAACCTTATCTAGCCGTGGATCAGAGTGGTCACATCTTTGTTGCCGACCCGGAGGGCTATCGCATTCTGGAATTTACCTCCCAGGGTCAGTTTATCCGCTATTGGGGTGATTACTCCACAGGTCCAGATGGCTTCGACCTGCCCACGGGCATCGCTGTAGATGCTCAGGGTGGGATTTGGGTAGCCGATACCAACAATGGTCGCATCTTGCATTTCACCCTCCCATCCCCATAGGGTGCCTGTTAATCCTCGGGATGAGAACGGGCAAATTGATGGATCCTGTGTTCGTCATGCCCAAAGTAGACTGCATTGGTTCGATGCCAATGGTATAATCCACACGCCTTTCCAAGGCTCATAGCCCCCGACATGGAGAGTGTAACCAGATGAAACTACACGAGTATCAATCCAAGCAAATTTTTGCCAGATATGGCATCCCCATTCCCAAGGGAAGGGTAGCGGCTACCGCAGAAGAAGCGAAAAACATCGCCGAAGAATTAGGTAGCCGCGTTGTTATTAAATCGCAGGTACTGGTTGGTGGACGTGGCAAAGCCGGGGGTATCCGCCTGGCTAAAAGCCCGGAAGAAGCCGAGGAACTCGCAGCGCAAGTCCTGGCGATGGAGATCAAAGGATTACCAGTGCGCAAAGTGCTGGTTGATGAAGCTGCCCAAATCGAGAAAGAAATCTACCTGGGCATCACCAACGACCGCACAGCCCGTAAACCGGTGATGATGGCCTCTTCTGCTGGTGGGGTTGACATCGAGGAGGTTGCACGCACTGAGCCAGAGAAAATCATCAAGGTGCATATTGATCCCCTGCTGGGTTTACGCGACTATCAAGCCCGTGATATTGCCGTGGGTATTGATCTACCCCGGGAACACTGGAAAGCCTTTGGGCAAATCGCGCATGGCTTATGGAAAGCCTACGTCGAGTGTGACGCTACTCTGGCGGAGATTAACCCACTGGTGATTACCGCTGACAACCGCTTACTGGCTCTGGATGGGAAGATGGTGTTGGATGATAACGCTCTTTTTCGCCACCCTGATCTGGCAGACTTGCGTGATCTGGATGTTGAAGACCCGTATGAAATCGAAGCGCGCAAATACGGTCTTTCCTATATCAAACTTAACGGCAACATCGGCTGTATGGTCAACGGCGCCGGTTTGGCAATGACGACTATGGACATCATCAAGCTCTTTGGTGGTGAGCCAGCCAATTTCTTAGATATTGGTGGGGGTGCTGGCTCTGATAAGGTGGCCGCTGCGCTGCGAATTATTCTATCCGATCCGAACGTGCAAACCGTGCTTATCAATATCTTTGGCGGCATCACCCGTTGTGACGAAGTGGCGCGTGGCATCATCACTGCCCTCCAGGAAGTGAAACCTACAGTGCCCATGGTTATTCGTCTGGTGGGTACCAATGCTCAGGAAGCGCGCCAAATCCTGGCGGAAGCAAATCTAATCACCGCTGAGACTCTGGTTGAGGCTGCCAAAAAAGCCGTCGCCACGGCTAAGTCTCAAGTCAAGGTGGTAAAGGAAGGTTGAATATGAGCATTCTGATTGACAAAAACACCCGGCTTTTAGTCCAGGGCATCACCGGTAACGAAGGTTTGTTTCACACCCAGCAGATGGTAGCCTATGGCACCCAGGTTGTCGCTGGCGTGACCCCTGGTAAAGGTGGCGAATGGGTGCTGGATGGCAAAATCCCGGTTTTTGATTCTGTCAAAATCGCCGTCGAAGCTACGGGCGCCAACACCAGTGTCATCTTTGTCCCTGCTCGCTATGCGACAGACGCCCTATATGAAGCTGCCGATGCTGGCCTCTCTCTGGTGGTTTGTATCACTGAAGGTATTCCAGTGCAAGATATGATGCGCGTCCGCAACTATATGGACCAAAAAGGGGTACGTCTGGTTGGCCCTAATTGCCCTGGATTACTGACGCCTCATCAAGCGAAGGTGGGCATTATCCCTGGCGACATAGCCATTCCAGGCAACGTTGGCGTGGTCTCACGCTCAGGTACATTGACTTATGAAGTCCTGTATGCCCTCAAACTCTTAGGAATGGGCGTCAGCACCTGCGTAGGTATCGGAGGTGATCCAATCAACGGTACCAACTTTATAGATTGTTTGAGCATGTTTGAAGAAGACCCCCATACCGACAAAGTAGTGCTGATTGGTGAAATCGGTGGCACGGATGAAGAAAGAGCAGCCGAATTTATTGCCGATCACATGACCAAACCTGTGGTGGCATTCATCGCCGGACAAACCGCCCCTCCTGGAAAGCGGATGGGGCATGCAGGAGCCATCGTTGAGGGAGGCTCAGGGCTGGCCGCAGATAAAATCAGGGCACTCGAACGTGTTGGCGTCAGGGTGGCGAAACACCCTGAAGAGATTCCCACCTTATTGTAACAACAGCCTTGCGAAGGCCCGCCAACCTCCGCAAGGCTGGTCCCGAAAAAGTCCGCTTCATTCTGAGGCGGGCTTTTTCTTCTACAATGGTAATACAAGGCTTACATATGGGTCTCAATATATTTAACTGCCTCCCCCACGGTTGTAATACTTTGAGCATCTTCGTCGGAGATCTCTCCTCCAAATTTATCTTCAAAAGCCATGATCAATTCCACCAGGTCTAGAGAATCGGCTTCGAGATCTTCGCGGAAGCGTGCATCCAGGGTGACCTTTTCTTCAGGGACTCCCAGCAAATCTACAATGATTGCTTTAACTTGCTCAAATGTATTATTGGACATGAACAGAACCTCCTCCGGGTATGTTAGAAATTTAGGCAATTGTAACTCTGCAACCTTATCTGTCAAGCCTAATCTAATGCATTTTGGTACAAATTACCACCATTATCAACCCCGCCTAAACCATGGTGATTGACAGACAAAAACCACACTGGTAAGATAACTCTAACCTTCAGGAACACCTACTCATGGAAAAAGTTACGCAAATTGGCAATCGAAAAACCGACCATATCCGTATAAATCTGGAAGAAGATGTGCGTTCAGGCCTCAGCACAGGGCTGGAACATTACCGATTTATCCATCAAGCATTGCCAGAGTTGAACCTGGATGAGGTAGATCTCAGTCTTGAGGTATTTGGACGTAAACTAAAAGCACCTATCCTGATTTCGTCCATGACAGGCGGAACCCCGGAGGCCGGGGCGATCAATCAAATCCTGGCTGCCGCTGCCCAGGCAACGGGGGTAGCCATGGGGTTAGGATCACAACGCGCCGCCATTGAACATCCTGAGTTGGCCGAAACATTTCAGGTGCGCAAAGTCGCCCCAGACATATTATTGTTTGCCAATTTAGGAGCAGTGCAGTTAAATTATAAATTCGGCGTGGATGAGTGCCGTAGAGCAGTAGAAATGGTTGAAGCCGACGCTTTGATCTTACACTTGAATGCTTTACAAGAGGCAGTGCAACCTGAAGGTCAAACACGCTTCGCAGGGCTATTGCACAAGATCGAAATGGTTTGCCGCGCCCTTCCTGTGCCCGTAATTGCCAAAGAAGTGGGTTGGGGGTTTTCAGAGCAAGCCGCGCGTATGCTTGCTGAGGCTGGCGTTGCCGCCATTGACGTAGCCGGCGCAGGTGGTACTTCCTGGTCCCAAGTGGAAATGCACCGTGCTCAGACGGAAAGCCAGGCTCGACTGGCAGCAGCCTTTGTAGATTGGGGCATTCCGACCGCGGAATCGATCCTAAATGTACGCCGGGCTGCCCCCCAGGTCCTGATCTTCGCTTCCGGTGGATTGCGCTCCGGGGTGGATATTGCCAAGTGCATTGCCCTGGGAGCAACCCTGGGAGGCATGGCCTCCCCATTCCTAAAAGCAGCCGCTATTTCACTGGATACTACAATTCAGACTATCCGCGAAATCCAGCGCGAGATCCAGGTTTGCATGTTCGCTAGTGGTGCTCCCAATTTGGAGGCGCTACGTCACACACCCTTAATTCACACCCCTTAAATGGCTCTTATGTCTCTTCAAGCCTATACATCCCAATTTCTCCCTGCAATTGAAGACGAACTTAAACGAGCGATCCAAATGGGCGATCATCAAGAGCGCCTGGGTGAACTGCAAATCATGCTGGCTTACCATATGGGCTGGCACGGAGAAGGTGCTGGACCTGCTGCTAGTGGGAAACGCATACGCCCTCTCTTACTCCTGCTGACAACTATAGCCGCCGGCGGCGACTGGCAACGCGCCCTACCCGCAGCCGCAGCAGTAGAATTGGTGCATAACTTCTCTCTCATACATGATGACATCGAAGACAACAGTCCAATGCGCCGCGGCCGCCCTACGCTATGGAAAAAATGGGGCGTCGCTCAGGCGCTCAACGCTGGAGACCTGATGTATGCTCTAGCCCACCTCGAAGTGTTCCAACTCGAAAAGGCGTGCGGGATTGCCATCACCTTGCAGGCTGCCCGGATTCTACAGGAGGCCTGCATGAAACTCACCCAGGGCCAATATTTGGATATCTCCTATGAAAATCGTTCTGACCTCACTCTAGAGGATTACTGGCCAATGGTTAGCGGTAAAACCGCCGCCTTATTGGCAGCCTGTACTGATCTGGGAGCATTGATCGCAGAAGCAGACGAAACTCGACGCTTAAACTTCCGAGAATTCGGGCGCCATTTAGGACTGGCTTTCCAGGTACAGGACGATCTCTTGGGGATTTGGGGAAACGCTGCGCTCACAGGTAAATCAGTGGAAAGCGATCTTGTGTATGGGAAAAAGACTTTGCCTGTGCTTTTTAGCCTAAGCCAAAATAAAAACTTCGCCCATCGCTGGCGACAAGGGAACATTCGCCCTGAAGAGGTGGCCGATTTGGCGCATCAGTTAGAGATTGAAGGCGCGCGTGCATTCACCCAGGCAACCGCCGATCGCTTGATACAACAAGCCCTCCAGTATTTAGAGGACGCCCAGCCACGCCCGGAGGCTAAACAAGCACTGATTGAACTGTCAATGCTGCTCGTGCGACGAGATGGTTGAAATTGCCAGAATTCCTGGCACCAAATCTTAAGTAACAATAATCAGGAGCACCTGATCCCAGATCGCTTCTAGGCGGGTTCAAATAAACTCTCTAAAAACCACATTGCCTAGCAATCGCCCCCTGGGGGTGAGAATAAGGCGATCCCCTGACCACTCTAATAAACCCAGATGGATCAATTTCTCTATTTGCGCTCCAAATACCTCTTCCATCGTTTTACCAAAGCGTTCATGAAATACCTGACGAGAGACGCCTTCCCACGTCAGGCGTAACCCCATCATCATGACTTCACCCATCTCGGTCTCTCGGTCTATCACTTCTTTGTGGATGGTTGCTAGCGTGCAAGGAAACGAAGGTGAGGGTTGGGACCCCTCTTTTGCCCCTCCGAAGTCTGCGGTGGATGAGGATTGGAGTAGACGTTGAATATAAGCCCTGGGGGATAATATATTGGCTATGCGCAACCCGCCTGCATAGCCATGCGCTCCCGCTCCAAAACCCAAATAAGGCTGACATCTCCAGTATTGAAGGTTATGGCGGCAGACCATCCACCTGCCATTGCTATCTTCTCTAGCCCAGTTTGATATTTCATATTGCCGATAACCCTTACCCTCAAGATATTCTCCCGCCCATTCATACATCTCGGCCGATAGATCCGCATCGGGCTCTTCGATTATTCCGCGCTCAACCCACTGTTGCATGGGCGTTCCATGCTCAAGGGTCAACGCATAAAGGGATAGATGTTCAGGTTGCAATCCCACAGCAAGCGATAGGGTTTGTTTCCAGGTTTCCAAAACCTGTGCGGGCAGACCAAAAATGAGGTCCAAGTTAATATTGTTGAAAGCAGCCTTGCGCGCCCAGGTCACAGCCTGAATGACATCCCAATAATCATGTTCTCTCTCTAGAAGCCTTAACTCTTCCGGCTGCGCAGACTGCATCCCGATGCTCAGACGATTAACCCCCAAACGTCGTAAGTCCCGTAAATACGCCAGAGAGAGTGTTCCTGGATTGGCTTCAAGGCTGATTTCCATATCTTCCACTAGGATATAACAATCCACAATTGTCTTTAAGATCCGTTCGATTTCCCGGGGTGGTAACAAAGAAGGCGTACCCCCACCCAAGAATATCGTATGCACGGGAAGCCGTTCATCTACGCTCCTGGCTATGTACTCCAATTCGGCACACAAAGCCTGAACGTATTGTGGCATTAAATCTTCCAGGCCGGCGTATGTATTGAAATCGCAATAGGCGCAGCGATGTCTGCAAAATGGAATATGTAAATAGAGACTATAGGTCAACATTGGTATTGAGTATAACACGCCTGTGATCTTTGCCTTATTGGCGGTAAATCCTGAGTTTACCCATTTCGCAGGCAGATATAAGGCTCAGGGCTTTCACGCATATTGACCAAAACACTGGTATAATCGGCGAAGTTTGGGCCAAAGGTCCAAAATCACGATCAACGAAAAGATTATGAGTCCTGAAACCAAATCTAAACCCACGAAACTTTGCCCCACTTGTGGCACTCGATTGAGTGAAGATGCTGTGCGCTGCCTGGTATGTGGCAGCGAACTATCTACAGCGGACAAGCCGTCCAAACCCGCGAAGGCGATTCAGGGTAGCCGCATGCCTGAAGTCACCCTCAGCCTGCCGGCGGTGCTGGGTCTGTTCATCCTTTTTCTCGCCAGTGGTGCTGGCCTGGTTTATTACGCTATGCAACATAACACGCCCGCAGCAGAAACCACCCCCACCCCTACAACAACCTTGACCAGCACACCCACTATCACTGCCACCCCCCTAACGCCGACGCCCACGGATACCCCTTTACCCACTCCCACCCCTCTGACCTATAAAGTAGCCTCAGGTGACACATGTTCTTCCATAGCGGTCGCGTTTGGGGTTTCCATCCAAAGCATTGTGCTCTTAAATAACCTTCCCGCCCGTTGTGAGCCATTAGCTGTTGGGCAGACTCTGCTCATTCCTCATCCCACCCCTACTGCAACACCTCCACCCACGGCTACCCTGAGCCCCGCTGAGGCGACCCGCGCGGCTTGCGGAGAAATTGAATACACAGTTCAGGACAACGACACCCTGAGCAGCATCTCAGCCAACTATGCGATCACCATCGCTGTGCTTAAAGAATATAACGGCCTGGTTAACGACACTGTCCGTTCCGGCCAGAAAATCAAAATCCCGCTTTGTTTGCGAGCAGCCACTGCCGGTCCAACCCCAACCCCTACGCCGCCGCCCCCTTATCCGGCGCCAAACTTACTCCTGCCACCCGATGGAGCGCCCTTTACGGCAGTGGACGAGACCATCACCCTGCAATGGGCTTCTGTGGGTACACTGCGCGAGAACGAGGCTTACGCGGTTACCATTGTAGATGTGACCGCAGGCGAGGGACAGAAGCGCGTAGAATACGTCACTGACACCAAGTTCATCATCCCCCTCTCGTTCCGCCCTAGCGATAATCAACCCCATGTCATCCGCTGGTGGGTGTTGACGGTGCGTCAGGTGGGAAGCGATGAAAACGGTAACCCCATTTGGGAACCAGCAGGGGCAGCCAGCGTGCAACGAGACTTCATCTGGGTAGGAATCGGCCCTGCCACAACCCCCACTCCATAAAAAAGACCTCCCTCTATCGATTTTAGAGAGGGAGGTTCGTTATACTTTAGCCTTCTTTAGCCTTTCTGGCAATTTCCTCTAGCATCGCCGTAGTCAGTGACTTGGGGCGTTCAATTGGCTGCCCCAGAGCCCTCGCCCAAACCGCATTGGCCGTAACTCCCAAGGAGCGGCCTACGCCAAACATGACAGTGTAGAAATCGAACTCCTTGACACCATAATGATACTGGATGGTGCCGCTAATGGCATCTACGTTTGGCGAGGGATTCTTGGCTTTTCCTTGTTCAATCAGCACTTGAGGCACAACTTCGTTCACCAATTTGGCGATCTGAAAAAGTTCATCGTCTGGCATGTGTTTAAGGGCAAACTCAAATTGGGCAGTAAAACGTGGATCAGGGATACGCAACACCGCATGCCCATACCCTGGAATAACCTGCCCTTTGTTCAGGGTTTCCCAGGCATATTCTCGCAATTGCTCTTTGCTTGGGACCCCGCCAAACTTTTCATAGACATCCAGCAACCACTTGAGCGATTCCTGATTAGCCAAACCATGTAAAGGACCCGCCAGACTATTAATCCCCGCTGAAAACGCATAATAGATATCAGAAAGCGTGGAAGCCGCCAAATGGGTCGCATGAGCACTGGCGTTTCCACTTTCGTGATCTGAGTGGAGGATAAAGTAGAGGCGCGAGAGATCCATGTATTCTGGGGTGGGAATACCCATCATGTAGGCAAAATTTGCGCCCCAATCCAGGTTTGGATCAGGCGGCGTGAAGCGACCATCTTTATATTTCAAACTATATATATAGGCAGCAATGCTGGGTAGTTTAGCGGTCAGGTTGAGGCTATCTTCCAGCATCGGCTCCCAATAATCATCCTTTTTCATCCCTTCATGGTAGCGTTTGGCGAAGATAGAGCCATGCTGCAGCCCTAGTACAGCCATAGAGAACAACATCATCGGATGCGCGTCCTTTGGCATCGCCCGCAGCATGTCAAAGATGAATTGCGGTACCTCAGATCGCTTTTTCCATTCGTTTTCCACTTCAAGTGCCTGGGCTTCGGAGGGTATTTCACCAACCAGAAACAGATAATACAACCCACCCACATAGGGCATTTCTGCACCCGCTGGTTTGGGTAAAAGGCGTAAAACCTCAGGAATTGTATACCCCCGGAAGCGTATGCCTTCATTCGGATCTACGTATGAAATGTCAGTCACCAGACATTTAACATCGCGCATACCCCCATAAACCTGAGCGATGGTGACGTCACCAACTTTGACATCACCGCTCTCTTTAAGTAATTTTCTCACCCGCTCACGCCAGACGGGGATAATAGAGGCCAGTTTTTCTTTGAGTTCCATGTTAACGCTTCCTTTACCGTTAAATTTGTAACTTGGCAATATTCTCGGCAACCCCCTGGGCTGATTTCCGCACGGCAGCCATCTCTTCATCACTTAGCCTATACTCAATTATTTTTTCCACACCCTTACGCCCTAACTGGACTGGCACCCCAAAGAAAATATCCTTTAAGCCATATTCCCCCTGTAAATAGGCTGAGGCGGGCACGATTAAATGCTTATCCTTCAAGATAGCCTCAACCATTTGGGTAACAGCGATTGCCGGGGCATAATAGGCGCTACCGGTCTTCAACAAACTGACAATTTCACCACCTCCCTTACGGGTGCGTTCCACTATCGCAGCCAACCTATCTGGAGGTAATAATTCCACCAGAGAGATGCCGGCTACATTTGAGTGGCGCGTTAGGGGCACCATGTCATCCCCATGCCCCCCTAATACATAACAGTGGACATTCTCCACGCTTACCCCAAGTTCCATAGCCACGAAGGCGCGCATCCGCGCCGAATCCAGGATGCCGGCCTGCCCCACCACTCGATATGCTTCCACCCTCGTTACCTTCATAGTCAGATAAGCCATGACATCAAGAGGGTTGGTCAGCACCACAAAGATAGCCTCAGGAGAATATCGAATGCACTTTTCGGCAGCCTCGCGCACGATAGCTGCATTTGCCGCCAGCAGGTCATCGCGACTCATTCCTGGTTTGCGCGGTAATCCAGCGGTGATCACCACAATATCTGAACCATCGGTCACCTCATAATCATTCCCCCCCGTAATCTTAACATCCTTCCCGATGACCGGCATGGCCTGGAGAAGGTCTAAGGCTTTGCCTTGAGGCATGCCCTCGACCACATCCACCAGGACAATGTCGGCAATCTCGCGTTCTGCCAACCAGTGGGCTGTAGTGGAACCCGTCATCCCGGCCCCAATAATGGAAACCTTACTCTTCATTGCTCCCTTTCTCCTTGTGTAATTTATGGTTATTAGAAAACGCCATGGAGGCGTGCGATCGAGATGATAATCGGCTCAGATATGTCCGCGGGACAATGATGGTTATTCATGATCGTGCGCCCATTGTCGCAGCCTTTTCTCCTTCTTGGTCAGCATGCTCTTGTAAGTAGTGGATGGCCTGCATCGCTGCCGCAGCACCCATGCCCGCCGAGGTGATCACCTGCCGAAAAACTGGATCAGCCACCTCACCCGCGGCAAATACGCCTGGGATATTAGTGCGCATCATTTTGTCCACGATCAAATAACCTCGCTCGTCCAGTTCCAATTGACCCTCGAAGAGTTGAGTATTCGGTTTGTGACCAATAAAGATAAACACACCATCGGTAGGAAACAGAGATTCTTCACCACTTACCAGGTTCTTCAGGCGCACCGATTTTACCACCTCATCACTCAGGATCTCAGTCACCACTGTGTTCCAGATAAACTTGATTTTTGCGTTCTCCCTGGCGCGTTTTTGTAAAATTGCCCCTGCGCGCAGAGTGTCGCGACGATGAATAATCGTCACTGACCTGGCGTAGCGTGTGAGGAAAATGCCCTCCTCTAAAGCGCTGTCGCCCCCTCCAACCACGACCACGTCTTTGTCTTTGAAAAACCAGCCATCACATGTAGCACAATAGGAAACACCGCGGCCGGTAAACTCAGTTTCGCCGCGGACATTCAAGTGATTAGGAGTCGCTCCGGTGGCGATGATCAGGGTATCGGCTAGATATTCCCCGTTGTAAGTGGTGACGCGGAAGGGCCTTTGGGACAGGTCAACCTGGGTAGCGGTATCCATCTCAATCCGCGCCCCGAAACGCTCTGCCTGCTTCTGAAAAAGTTCTGCCAATTCCATGCCGCCCACCCCATCTGGGAAACCCGGATAGTTTTCCACAGTATAAGTGAGCGAGACTTGCCCCCCCAATTCCATGCCGGCGAGCACTACCGGTTGCATTTCTGCGCGCGCCGCATATAGCGCCGCGGAGAGACCGGCAGGCCCTGACCCAAGGATCAAGACCTTTACATGTTCACCCGAAGGTTTACTGACAGATAAGTTTGTCAAATTAAAATCCATCGTCTTCTCCATCTTTCATTCTGATTTACTACGCGGGAAAATGCTTGAAATGACGTAGCATCAGCCAATTTATTGTGGCTATTTTATCAGATGCACAGATGATCCAAAGGTTACACAAAGTTAAATCGCCAAAAGCAGACAACACTATAAACCGTTAAGCAGTTTCCACCTGGGCTACATAATCCAACCATTCTTCTGAATGGTTGCCTTGACCATGGACAGTGTCTAGATAGGCTCTTAGCAAAGCATGGGTCACTGGCCCCACCTGACCATCGCCTATCGGACGGTGGTCAATCATGCGCACTCCCACCACCTCCGCCGCGGTGCCGCTAATAAACACTTCATCAGCGATGTAGAGTTGATCTCGCGTGATCATCTTCTCTTCCACGGGTAGACCGAGGTCTTTGGCTAATGTGAAGATGGTATCACGAGTAATACCCTCCAATACCAAGGCTAAAGGTGGTGTATAGATTTTCCCCTTATGTACCATAAAAATATTTTCACCTGTACACTCAGCCACAAATCCCTGGGGGTCCAGAATCACCGCCTCGTCAAAGCCAGAGCGCAAGGCCAGAGTCTTCACCAGCAATGAGTTTACGTAATTCCCACAAATTTTTGCTTTGGTCAACGAAATGTTCGGGTGCAGGCGAGTGAACGAGGAGACCATCATGTGGATGCCCTTTTCTTGAGCCTCAGCCCCCAGATAAGGCCCCCATTCCCAGGCTGCTATTCCCACTCGCGGCCGGGATCGGTCCATATTTAAACCCAAAGGTCCATCCAGGTACATCAATGGTCGGACATAGCACTCTCGAAATCCGTTTGCCCGAATGGTGAGGTGTACACCGCGCCGTAAATCTTGCAATGTATAGGGAAATTCTCGCACTCCAAGGATGTGAATCGAATCTAAAAAGCGCTCTAGATGCTCCTGCAGACGAAAAACTGCCGGCCCACGGGGAGTATCATAACACCGAATGCCCTCGAAAACCCCCGGACCATAATGGAGCGTAGGATTAATAAAGTGAATCGTGGCCTGGTCATAAGGCACCAGGTTTCCATCCATCCAGATAAAGTCGGATTTCATGACACCTCTCCTTTGCTCAGAATTAGAAATGTCCTGCTACAAATTATACAACCCGGCGTTTTCCGCCTCGAATAATCATCCACAGCAAACCCAGGCTCCCGGCCACTAACAAGATTTCAGCCATCGGCGATTTTCCAGCAAGGTACAGCTGAACTCCACCTAAAAACACCCCAATAAAGATGAACGCTCTCACAATCTGACGTACAGCCTCTTCTAAATCGCGGATATTCTGACTAACCTCGGGCACACGCACCACAACCTCACCCCTCTCTAATTTTGCTAAAGTGGATTCCATCCTCCAGGGTAATGAGGTTAAAAGGCGCAGCCAGTTTTCAACCCTCTCAACCCAAAATCCGATATTAAACCTGGCTTCTTCGGCGATCAACTTTTGAGCATAGGGAACTAAATGCGTCCAGATATTAAATTTTGGATCCAGGCTCGTACATAGACCTGACAAGATGCCCACCGTACGCACTAAAAAGATGAAATCCTGAGGTACCTGAAACGGCATGGTAAAGATCAATTCTCGAAATTCGCTGGCATACTGGCGCAATTCCTGAGGGTCAAGATGCTGGAGTTCACTCATCGTTTTTCCCCAAAAACGTTCAAAAAGTTTCTCTTCTGCTTTTTCCAATAACTCTAAATTGGCCTCTGGCAAAAGGATGCCCAGCATCTGATAAGCCTTCACCACACGCGTCGCATCGCGTGTACCCACACCAATGAGTAATTCCCTTAGACCGTGTTTGGTGTTGGGCGGTACACGCCCAACCATGCCGAAGTCCACAAATGTTAGTTGCCAGTGCAATCCATTGTTGTCAGGCTCATTTCCATCTCCGCCATTACGGAGGGGTGAGACAAACAGGTTGCCTGGATGCGGATCAGCATGGAAAAAGCCATCTTCAAAAATTTGTTGCAGATAGGTATCTATTAAACGTGAAGCCACTTCGGCCCGATCTATCCCAGCCGCCGTGATGCCTTCAAAATCAGTGATCTTGATGGCAAACACATCTTCCAACGTCAAAGCGCGCTTCGTCGTGTGGCTCCAGATGACGTTTGGGACGCGTACACCGATGTCGTCTCTGAAATTTTCGGCAAATATTTCCGCATTTCTGCCTTCTGCCAGATAATCCACCTCCTCGGATAAGATACGGGTAAATTCCTCTAGCAGAGCCGGAATGTTTGCCCGGCGGCGGATAGGACGATAGCGATGCAGCCAGCCGCCCACCGTCCGTAAGGCTGCCAAATCTGTGGCGATCAGCGTTTCAATGTTTGGACGTTGGATTTTTACCACCACCTTTAGCACTGTCTCCTCCTCAGGATTGGTGGTTGACTTCTCCAAGATCTTAGCCCGATGCACCTGCCCTAGAGACGCTGCTGCCAGGGGTGTCTCCTCAAACTCGGCAAACTTCTCTTGCAAAGGAACGCTATACTCGGCTTCTGCCACGCGCACAATGTCTCTAAAGTCTTCGGGGGGAACCTCATCTTGTAAGCCCGCCAATTCGTCCGTAAATTCCTTAGGGAGGACATCCACCCGAGTTGATAAAAATTGTCCCACCTTAATCAGAACTCCCCCCATTTGCACTGCCAGATTACGAAAAGCAACAGCGCTACGCCGGATTCTTTCCCTACGCGTCCGCTTCGCCCATGCTCCTAACCCCAGGCGAGGCATAATAACATCCCAGGCAATGAAACTCATGAGCAGGCGCGCAAAGAACAACACGATACGGCGATAACGATGACGAATCATTGTATCGTGGATTATACCCCTGCCCAAGATGATTACACCCAAGGCTAGGGCAGGCTTCTCGTCTTCGCCTTTAATTGTTCAATCCTGCGCTGCAAATATGGGGAGAAATACCCTCTATAGCGCTCCCAAAGTTCAGGGTTGCGCCAGTCATCCCCTGTGACCCGCCCACGGCAGTTCGGCGACTGGCATGAGCACTCAAACTCATCATATGGACTGCCGTCACACATGGCATAGTCAATACATACTTCTTCGCCGGGATGAATATCACGCATGGCTACAATGGCGATTTGACCATTCAGTCCAGCATTGGGATCACATGAATGATTAAAATAATCAGCCGATTCCGAAGGACCAATAGGGGCTAAATAGAGATCTTCCTCGACCTGAACAGAGTGTTGGCGCATTATCAATGGTAACTCTGCTAATTCTTTGCTATCCACCACCCGCCCTCCCCAAACCGCCAGGAGTTCTCCTTTTTGGATGAATTGGGTGGCAAAAACACCAAAACCGCCTTTTTCATGGCGTGATCCGACCTGCAGTTTCGGAGAAATATAAGAGGATACTTCTGTCGGCAATTGTGTGATTCCTTTCCGTAATTTATCTCCCTGGAGTGATCAACCCCTAGTCTATCTTCTTGAGAACACCAATTATACGTCTTGAGGCTTCTGAATAATCCAGTGGCTGTTTTAAGTCATAATCCCCATGCCACCCAATCACCTGTAGCTTGCTCGACAGTCGGGCCAACAGGTTGATTTCCTTAGGGAAAAGTAACCTTTCGCTCGCCTCCTCTCGAATCACTTGATGCTTGTCTCCTTCATAAATATTAACCTTAATTTTGCATCGAGCCACCCCAGTAACCAGATCGAATTGAGGTTGATTAGTTCCCCAAATAATCTCCACGCGCATCCCGTCGCGTTCGCCCTCATATTTGAAGGCACTGTAATAAGCATAATCCGCCTCCCGTGGATGAGTCAGGTCAATCAGATATAGCCCCGCAGGCAATAAATTCTCAGAGACCACGCAAAAATGCTCAATCAAAGCCTCATCATCGGTAAGCGCATCCAACCCGTCAAACATGCAAATCGCCATCTCTACGGGCTCATCGAGCCGAAATCGACGCATGTCTGACACAATCCAATCCACTTTCAGCCCCTCAGCATTAGCCCTTTCTGAAGCATACTGAATCATTTCACTTTCTAAATCTAAGCCTTTTGCCTGCACTCCTCTGCGGGCCAATTCACGCGCATGATACCCTGGCCCACATGCAATTTCCAGAACAGAATTCAACCTGCCACCATGATAATAAGCAAAAGCATCTATAATAAAATCTACCTCCCTACTTACATCCCGTGCCAGAGCAATATCGTAATAGCGTGCTTGTTGGTATAACTTGTGAAACTCTGCCACGACCGGTTCTCCTCAAATGATCAGGGATGAGCCCTTTCGTGCCACACTCTGGGCTTTGAGGCAAACTCTTTCTCGATAATCAGCATAAATATATGCTAATACCCAGCAAAGTGCAATAGGCAAATCGCTTATTTTCCCCTTCTATTTTCATCTGTGAATGCCATACCCCCCTAGGACCACTGGTTTATCCGTTTGACATTACAAAAATGCCAGACTCAGGCTGCCTCAATTGACCCACGAGGTGTTTAACCATAAAATTGAGGCATGCGTCCAAAATCCAAACGAAGATTCCTCCACGTGCAAGACCCACACGCTAACAACCTTTTTAGTAAACTCACCCTCTATTCTCTGCTATCCGCATTGGTGGTGTCTACTTATGTCCTATTAGTTGGGGGCAGCAGCCTACTCCTTGGGACGGCAGTGCCGTTTAACTCGCCCCCTTTGATAGGGTTAATGGTTTTTCTGGTTGCCATTTTATTTAATCCGCTGCGCTCCCAACTACAAAACTACATTGATGCACTTTTCTATAGAGGACAGGTATACTCCCAAGCCCACTTTCAATCCTTTATCCGCGAACTAACTCAAAGGCTTGAACTACCTGCAATTATCCATCTTGTGCGTCAGCATATCCAACAGAGCCTGTATCCCTCCCTGCTCCATATATTTATCCTGGACTCTCTTAGCAACCAATACCTGGCTCAGCCGGATGAAAGCGGCCAGCCGACAACCGATTTGCGCTTTCCGGGAAATAGCCCTATAGTCCAGGCTCTCGAACGACGACGTAAAGTCATCCAAATTAGTGGCTCTGAAACGCTACCCACGCTTCTCCAAGCAGAACGCGCACGTCTGGCCTTGTTAGGTGCCCAGATATTCGTCCCTTTGTCCGGCCAACAGGGATTGATAGGTTGGCTGGCGCTAGGTCAGAAAAAATCTGGTGAACCTTATACCGCTTTAGAACTTAATTATCTAGAGATGTTGGGCGATCAAGCCGCTCTGGCGCTTGAGCGCGCTCAGGTGGTTGCCAATCTGCAACGTCGTGTGCGCGAGATGGACATCCTGAGCCGAATTGCCCAGGGGATCAACGTGACCTTGAATTTCGACGATATCCTGGAATTGATCTACACCCAAACGAACTTTATCATTCCAACCCAGGATTTCAAAGTCGCCCTGGTGGAGTTTTCAACCCAATCTTGCTATTACGCTTTCTATTTGGAAAAAGATGAGCGCCTACACCATCTTGAAAATATCCCCATTCCTCCCGGACAGACATTGGAAGAGCATATCATCCGTACACAGCGCTCAATCCTTACCGATGATTATGAAATCGAATGCCGCAATCAAGGCCTCCTTGTTCACGGCTCTGGCCTCTTCGCCTGGATGGGGGTGCCCCTGAACGCCGGAGCAGACACGATCGGCGCTCTAAGCCTGGGTAGCAGAGACCCCGCCATTGTTTTTACTGAACAACAACGCCAACTATTGCAGGCAATCGCCGACCAGGCAGCAGGGGCAATTGTTAAAGCACGTTTACTCCAAGAGGCCGAACGCCGCGCTCGTCAATTGGCAACCCTCAATGAGATTAGCCGTAGTTTGACCTCAACCCTTGAGATCCAACCTCTGCTTAGAAAAATCCTTCAAAGCGCTAGTGAGATACTGGATTGCGAGGCCGGAAGTTTGTTCATGATTGACGAACGCACCGAAGAACTCGTCTTTGAGGTCACGGTTGGCCCTGTTGCTGACAATTTGGTTGGACAACGCCTACCACCTGGAACGGGCATTGTGGGTAAATCGGCGCTATCTGGTCAACCATTGATCGCCAACGATGTAAGGCATACACAGCAGGGGTGGTTCGACCAACCCGATAAAAAAACCGGCTTTACAACGCGAGATCTGCTGGTCGTTCCCATGAAAATAAAGGAAAGAGTCATAGGAGTGATCGAAGTCATCAATAAGAAAGATGGCTCACCCTTCGTCCTTGAGGACCAGGAGTTATTAACCACCTTCGCCAGCCAAGCCGCTATCGCCATCGAGAATGCCCGTCTATACACTCAAACCGACGCAGCCCTTAATGCTCGCGTGGAAGAACTCTCGATCATGCAACGCATTGACCGTGAGTTAAACGCCACCCTGGATATGGAACACGTCATGCATATCACTTTGGATTGGGCTCTGCGTCAATCTCAGGCGGATGCGGGTTTTATCGGGTTGCTTGAAAAAAGCGCAGATGAAAACCCAGCTTATATCCGCGTGATAGCTTCTCAGGGGTATACCACTGAATTAGAGCGTTATCGGGGTGCAGCAGAAGGAGGCAACCTGCGAATCCCGATTGAGTTGCCTATCCTGCAAAGAGCCCTGATAGAAGGTATGGCACAATCCGCAACACCCTTCCTTGCACAGCCCCAATCCGCAATTGAGGACGAGGCGCAACGCCCCTTGAATGCCGGAGCGGATGAGCCTCCACCTCCGTGTTTGTTATTTGAAGCCCAGGCACAGGTGGCGGTTCCAATCCGACGGAAAGCAGAGACTATCGGCTTGCTGCTGATAGAGAGCAAGAAAATCGAAAATATTACCAATGAATCCGTTGCTTTCCTGTCCCGTTTGAGCGATCACGCTGCCATTGCTATTTCCAATGCCCAACTCTATGCTGACCTGCAAGCGGCAAACCTGGCCAAGAGTGAATTCATCTCTCTTGTGTCTCACGAATTGAAAACGCCGATGACCTCGATCCGGGGCTACACTGATCTTCTGATTCAAGGCGCAGTGGGAACCATCAATGAAGCCCAAGGGAACTTCCTGAGCACGATTCGCTCCAATGTCAATCGCATGGCCACGCTCGTATCCGACCTGGCTGATATCTCTCGCATCGAGGCGGGTAGGATGCGCCTGGAATTTAGCGCTGTTTCACTGAATGATGTGATTCAAGAGGTTGTGCGCTCCACCCAGGCCCAGATTGATGAGAAAAAACAACATCTCGAACTGGATATCCCCGCTGACCTTCCACTCGTGTGGGGAGACTATAACCGCTTGGTCCAAATCGTGACTAATCTGTTAAGTAACGCCACCAAATATACACCACCTGCGGGTACTATCTCAATATCAGCCCAAAAAACTGCGAATCAATGGGACGCTAAAGGTGCTCCAGAGGTTGTCCTGGTCGGTGTTCACGATAATGGTTATGGAATCGCCCCTCAGGATCAAGATAAAATCTTCCAAAAATTCTTCCGCTCCGATGATCCTAACATCCGTGAATCACCAGGCACCGGCTTAGGATTGAACATCTCACGCCACCTCGTAGAAATGCAAGGGGGACGAATCTGGTTCGAAAGTCAACCAGGGCAGGGCTCAACCTTTTATTTTACCGTCCCTGTTGCCATGACCGCTATCTAGCCACAGAACAAAATCACGATCAAACCCTTTGCAGGCACATCCTTCCCTTCACCCGACCTTAAAGTGTATAAAGCATAAGGGGAAAAGTCACCTTAGGTTTTGTACCGAAATCAAATATATCCGTATAGCTGCTTTTCCTCCCCCAAATTCCCAAAGGCTAGGAATTTGGGGGAGGCTGAAGGAAGGCTTGCTCGTTATGCAGTGATGGTCACCTGTGGCAGTTTTGACAGAGAGGCGGCAATAGCCTCTGCAGGATATTCGAAATCTTCCAAATCTCCACTGAGATAGGCCTGATAAGCCGCCATATCAAAGTAACCGTGACCGGAGAGATTGAATAAGATCACCCGTTTTTCCCCCTTGATTTTCGCATCCAATGCTTCATCAATGGCAGCGCGAATGGCATGGGCGCTCTCAGGCGCAGGGATGATCCCTTCCGCACGGGCAAACTGTAAAGCGGCCTCGAATGTTGCCAATTGCGGCACAGCCACTGCCTGGATATAGCCGGCATCATAAAGAGCGCACAAACTCGGCGCCATACCATGGTAACGCAATCCGCCGGCGTGGATAGGCGGAGGCACAAAGTCATGCCCAAGGGTGTGCATCTTCACGATTGGAGCCATGCGGGCGGTATCGCCATAATCAAAGGTATAAACGCCTTTGGTCAATGAAGGAGCAGCCGTTGGCTCTACAGCCAATAAACGCGTGCGCTTCCCTTCTAATAAGTTCTGGCGCAAGAAGGGGTAGGCAATGCCGGCAAAATTCGAGCCACCCCCAACACAACCAATAACCACATCTGGATATTCTCCTGCCATATCCATTTGAAGGAGCGCCTCTTCGCCAATTACAGTCTGATGCATTAACACATGATTGAGCACTGAGCCCAGGCTGTATTTCTTACTCCCTCCCGAAGTGGCAGCCACTTCCACCGCTTCCGAAATGGCAATCCCCAGCGAACCAGGGTTGTCGGGATCCTGGGCCAGCACAGAGCGTCCATATTGGGTGCGGTTGGTCGGGCTAGCATACACTTGAGCGCCATAGGTCTCCATCATCACCCGCCGATATGGTTTTTGGTTATAAGAGACCTTGACCATGTAGACCTCTAAATCCAAATCGAAGAAATTGCACGCTAGCGCCAGCGCAGAACCCCACTGACCCGCGCCTGTCTCCGTGGTCAGAGCCTTCGTACCACTGATCTTGTTGTAATATGCCTGAGCAATTGCGGTATTGGGTTTATGACTGCCTGCAGGTGAGAGCCCTTCGTATTTGTAATAAATATGAGCGGTTGTATCAAGGGCTTTCTCCATACGAAGAGCGCGTATAAGCGGTGTGGGACGATAAAGTTTGTAAATCTGGCGCACTTCCTCAGGGATCTCAATATATCTTTCGCGGCTGACTTCCTGAAGAATTAAATCCATAGGGAAGAGCACCGAAAGAAAGTCAGGTGTAACCGGTTGGAGGGTCTGAGGATGTAAGACTGGTGCCATAGGGACTGGCATGTCGGCGTTAATGTTGTACCAGAATTTTGGTACATCCGACTCATGGAGTATAAAACGGGTTTGGGTAGTCATTGCTATTCTCCTTTCTATGATTTTAATATTTGATAAAAAACAACGCAGACAAAGGACACTCACGGGACGAAAAGCAGGTGTTGGGCAAATCCAAGATTGCTCGAAGGGACTACGGGCATAAGTTCTCGCGTTAGAGATAGCCCCATCCGGTTTCTGACCTCTTCTAAGGTGGCTTCTGCCAATGGGCGCGCTCGCTCTGTTCCAGTTTTCAAGATCTCGATCAACCGGGTTGGTTGAGCCACTAACTCTGCCCGTCGGCGGCGCAAGGGTGCAAGGTACTCGTTTAAGGCTCTTGCCAAACGCTGTTTGACCTCCACATCACTTACTTTACCTGCCCGATAGCGGTTTTTAAGTTCCTCGACCTCTTCGCGGTCGAGATTAAAGATCTCATGATAAGTAAAGATCGGATTACCTTCAACATGTCCTGGATCGTCAGGGTGAATACGCGTTGGATCTGTAAACATGCTCATCACCTTGCGAGTGGTCACCTCAGGCGTATCTTTCAGGAAAATAGCATTACCGTAAGAGGTATGCATTGTGCGGTTATCAATCCCTGGTAGGCGTGGGACGCGAGAGAGCAAGGCCTCTGGTTCAGGGAAAGTGGATCCAAAGGTTTGATTGAAGCGCCGAGCAATCTCCCTGGTCAGTTCCAAATGGGGCAATTGATCCTCGCCGACGGGGACAACATTGGCTTTGTACAGCAGGATATCCGCAGCCTGTAAAACCGGATAAGCCAGCAAACCTAGAGAAGGTGTTAGACGCAGTTCTCGGGCTTGTTCTTTATAGGTGGGGACGCGTTGCAAACGCGCAACGGTTACCAGCATCCCCAGCAATAAAGCCAATTCTGCGTGTTCTGGTATGGCAGACTGCAAGACGAAGGTCGAACGATTGGGGTCCAAACCCGCCGCAATCCAATCTGCCAACATTTCCAGGATATTCTCCTGAATTCGTTCGGGATGCGTGAAGTCGGTGGTGAGCACATGCAAATCAGCGACCAGGAAGAAGCACTGATAGTCGTCCTGGAGTTTCGCCCAGGTTTCCAGAGTGCCTACCAGATGACCAATATGCCGTGGACCGCTGGGACGATGGCCAGTAAGA
>JBBILY010000023.1:0-25645 GCA_037444705.1 Chloroflexota bacterium
GACAATTAATTGTCGGCGGTTACAACCATATCCTTTATAGCCTGGATCCCCAAAGCGGTGATCAACGCTGGTCTTTTGAAGCCAAAGACCGTTTCATCGCCAGCCCCCTGATAACCCCGAGTGGGATCTTTGCCCCGTCTGCTGATCACAACTTATATGCCCTGGATTTTAGCGGAAAATTGCTGTGGTCGTTCCGCACTCAGGGGGCGCTTTGGGCGCAGCCCATCTCTGACCCTGAATGCACCTGTATCTATCTGCCCTCGATGGATCATCGCGTCTATGCTGTGGAAACTCAAAGCGGCGCAGAACGGTGGAAAAGCGATGATCTGGGAGGGGCAGTGGTGGGGACGCCTGCCTATGCGGACGGGGTGTTATATGTGGGCACGTTTGGCCGCGAGATCATCGCTCTCGATGCACAAAACGGTCAGGTCAAATGGCGCAAGCCCGTAGATGGCTGGGTGTGGGGTGGCCCGCTTTACCGTCAGGGGATGCTCTATTTCGGCGACCTCAATGGCACTTTCTATGCCATGGAAGCGACCAATGGTGAAATCCAATGGAAATTGCAGCCCGATGGCCCGATTGCCCAGTCTCCGTGGCTGAGTGACGAGGCGCTCTATTTCTCTACAGAGGTGGGAACGATCTATGCCGTAGATTTTAGCGGCAGCGTCCGTTGGAATCAGACTGTGGGTGGAAAACTGTATACCACGCCTGTGCTGGCTGGTGATAAAATCCTGGTAGCCACCACCGCCAAGGACGAGATCGTCTTTGCTCTGGATCACAACGGCAAATCGTCATGGGCTTTTATCCCTGAAAAGAAAAAGTAGGATGAGAAGCGATAGAACGATATGATTTGGGACTTGTTAATCCTCAACCCGATGGTCAATGTCTTACTGGGGGTATATAGTGTTGTGGGTCATAATTTTGGCCTGGCGATTATCCTCTTTACCCTTCTGATTCGTCTGATCACCTATCCGCTGACCGCGCAGCAGATGAAAAGCGCTCAGGTGATGCAGGATTTACAAAAATCCAAAGAGTGGCAGGAGATCCAGAAGAAGTATAAGGATAACCGTGAGAAACTGGCTCAGGAGCAGATGAAACTGTATCGAGAGAAGGGGGTGAATCCCTTTGGCTCTTGCCTGCCCACTTTAATCCAGTTTCCTATTATCATCGGCCTGTATCAGGCGATCATCCGTGCTCTGGCTGTGACCCCGATTCAATTGCTCGACCTCTCGCGGCATATTTACCCCTTTATTAACGCCTCGGCTTTGATCCCGTTGAACAATCGCTTCTTATGGATGGATCTGAGCCAACCAGAACGGTTGATGATCTTTGGGGTAGGGGTGCCTGTTCTGGCCATTCTGGTCGTGATCACCACTTATTTACAGTCAAAGATGATGACACCTGCCGCCCAACCTGGCGATCAGAGCGCTCAAATGGCTCAGGCGATGAACCTGTACATGCCTTTCCTCATGGGCTGGCTGGCGTATCAATTCTCGTCTGGGCTGGCACTCTATTTTCTGGCAAGCAACGTTTTCAGCATCGTGCAATATGCGGCCATGGGTAAAGTGAACTGGCGTAGTTTGTTACCTGCCTTTATAGCCCGTACTAAATGATCCTCGAGAGGCGATTATGCAAGATAGACGTGCCACATTGGAGATGATTGCTCCCACGGTTGAGGAAGCCATCAACAAAGGTCTGAGCGAACTGGGTTTAGGGCGAGATGAGGTTGAAATAGAGATCCTGGATGAGGGCAGTCGGGGGATATTTGGCCTGGGTATGCGCCAGGCGCGCGTGCGCCTGACGGTAAAGACCCCGACCGTGGAGGCAGAAAGCGCTATTAGCGCTGCGCCGACCCAATCTACACAAGCATTTGAGGCGGAGATCGCCGAGGCCGTTGAGGCGGAGGGGGAATATGCTCCTGGGTTGGCCGAGGAGCAGGATGAACGCATTTTGCAGGTGGCGCGCGAGACGGTCTCTGAACTGTTGCATAAGATGCATGTGCGCGCCCATGTCACGGCTCGCTTTGTCGAAACTGAGGACCCTCGCCACCGCCAGACAGTATACGTAGATATTAGCGGCAAGGATTTGAGCATCCTCATTGGGCGTCAGGCCGAGCGGCTGAACGCCTTGCAATATATCGCAGCCCTCATCATCAGCAAAGAAGTGGGGCGCATGGTGGGGCTGATTGTGGACGTGCAGGGGTATCGCCAACGGCGTGAGCAACAACTGCGGCAACTGGCGCGCAGGATGGCAGAGCAGGCACTGCGCACCGGACGGCGGCAAGTTTTGGAGCCCATGCCGGCTAATGAACGCCGCATCATCCACATGGAATTGCGGGATCATCCCCAGGTGACCACCGAGAGCATCGGCGAGGAGCCGCGGCGTAAGGTCACCATCATCCCCAAGTAGGTTTTTTTCATTCCCCCTTTTCTTCCAGAATGGCTGCCATGGCCTGGAGGGCAAGCCAGTAGGAGCGCCAGCCAAAGCCGGCGATGAGCCCTTTGCATGCCGCGGCGATTATGGAGCGCTGGCGAAAATCCTCGCGCGCCTGAACATTGGACAGGTGCACCTCGATCACGGGTAAAGCGATGGCGGTGACGGCATCGCGTAATGCCACGGAGGTATGCGTATAGCCGCCGGGGTTGAATATCACCCCTTTGGCCCAGTTTCGGGCTTCGTGTAAGAGGTCTATTAGCCTACCTTCGCTGTTGGACTGGGCAGTGCGCACCTCCAGGCCCAGCGATTTTCCCGCCTCGATTAATCGCTGATCAATCTCAGCCAACGTCAGCCGACCATAAACTTGGGGTTCACGCTGACCTAAGAGGTTCAAGTTGGGGCCGTGTAAGACCAGAATGGGATGCATGGTTTCTCTCCTGCTGATGAATATCTGCGGTATAACTACGGGTTGCGTCACAGGGTTTTGTGGAGGAGGGCCTCAAGGTCGGAGACGCCCACACCTACCTGGACTTCGCCTAGTTTGAGCGGTAAAGCGAAACGAACCTGGCCTGCAGCCCGTTTTTTATCCACCTGCAGCGCCGACCAGAAGGTAGGCCAATCCAGGTTATGCGGGAAGGCAGTCGGGAGGCCTAACCCCTGCAAGGTCGCTTCAATCTCGTCTGCCACCTGCGCTTGAGCCAATCCCAGGTGGTGTGCCAGACGGGCTTCAACCACCAAACCGATTGCCACAGCCTCGCCATGACGTAAGCGGAAACCCGAAGCCAGTTCGACTGCGTGGCCAATGGTGTGTCCTAAGTTCAGCACGGCACGCCAACCCTTTTCATAGGGGTCTTGCTCGATCACGGCGATTTTAACGGCAATGGCTCTGGAGATGATTTCGTGCCAGCGCTGCTGCACGACCTCCCATCCCTGAGCGCATAAATTGAATAAGGTAATATCCCCGATGATGCCCGCCTTGACCACCTCAGCCATACCGGCGCGCTGCTCAGCCAGGGGCAGGGTATTTAAGGTTAATGGGTCGCTCAGCACCAGGCGAGGCGGATGAAAGGCTCCCACCAGGTTCTTCCCCTGGGGCAGATCAATGGCGGTCTTGCCACCCAGGCTGGCATCCACCATCGCCAGAAGGGTCGTGGGGAGGCTCACCCAATTTATCCCGCGCAGATAGGTGGCAGAGGCAAAGCCAACCAGGTCGGCGAGCACACCACCCCCCAAAGCCACGACGGTGCTGCCCCGTTCCAGCCCGGCTGAGATGAAGGCCTCCCATAATGAGGCTACAACCTGGATATTTTTGTGCTGCTCCCCGGCGGGGATGACCAGGGAACTCACGGCGTAACCCGCCCTTTCCAGGGCGGCGCACACTGGCCTCAGATAGTGAGGGGCGACATGCTCATCGCTAACCACCATCAGCGGGCCCTGTAGATGGCGCAGGGAGAGCATCTCTCCCGCCCGCTCCAGGAGGCCTTCAGCCAGGCGCACATCGTAAGCGCTCCCCATGCCTAGCACGCGGAATGTGCCCAGACGGATTTGAGCCTGGCGCATCAGGGTTTCCAGGGGTTGAGTGGCGTCAAGGCGTAGGGGGAACGAGGCGTAATGTTCAGCCCGCCCGCGCAGCAGGCGTCCCAGGCGTGGTTCCCGGTCGCCCTGGAGGAGGGGGCGGCTAGTTTGGTTGGATTTCAGCCTATGGAGTAGGGTTTCGAGGGGGGCATCCAGGCAGAGCACCGGCCCCAGGGATTCGATCAGAGCGCGATTGTCAGGGTTGAGCAGCGCTCCACCACCCAGGGCGAAAACGCCATGCGGCTGTGCCAACACAGCCTTTAGAGCAGCCTGTTCACGTTTGCGGAAGCCATCTTCTCCTTCTAGGGCAAAGATTTCGGGGATGGACATGCCGCTCTGGATTTGAATTTGCTCGTCCAGATCGTAGAAGGGCAGGTTTAGATGCCTGGCTAGCGCCAGACCGAGGGTGGTTTTGCCACTGCCTGGCGGCCCATAGAGGAAAAAGGTGTAGGGATGAGGCAGGCGGGCAATTGGCATCTGGTGAAGGTCACCCTGGCTGGGGGTATCAAGGCCAGAAGACATGGGCTTCTCCGTCCAGCCTCAGGTCTGAAAGGCGAGCACGACGCAAAGTCTGGAAGCGTGGGCGTATCTCATCCAGTGAGTCGCCGCCTAATTTCTCCAGCAGGGCGTCGGCAATGACGAAAGCCACCATGGCCTCCAAGATGACCACCGCCCGCGGCACAGGGCAAAAGTCGGAGCGTTCATATTGGGTGAGCGTCTCCTGACCCGTCGCCAGGTCCACCGTGGGTTGTGGGGTTAAAGTAGTGGCAATGGGCTTCATGGCGGCGCGCAGGTGCAGGGGTTGACCGGTGGTGATGCCACCTTCCAGGCCGCCGGCGTGGTTGGTCGGGCGGAGCAGGTCTTCCCCTTCAAGCATGATCGCATCCTGCACCTGGGTGCCAGGCAGACGGGCATTGGCGAAGGCAGATCCAATTTCCACCCCTTTAATCGCCTGGACGCTGAGCACAGCCGCCCCGAGGCGCGCTTCCAAGCGGCGATCCCAGTGGGCATAGGACCCCAGGCCGGGAGGCAAACCCAGGACCACCACTTCAATGATGCCTCCCAGGGTGTCGCGTTCATCCATGGCGCGGCGGATGCGCGCCCGCATGGCTTCAGCAGCAACGGGATCGGGGCAGGCGAGGTCATTTTGCCCTGCCCGAGATAGGCGTTCGTCGAGGGGCATTTGCTCCAGGTTGGCGCTGATCTCCCCGATAGCGCTCACATAGCCTCCGATTTGAATCTCAAACTGGGCCAGAAACTGGCGACACACAGCCCCGACGGCGACACGGGCGGCGGTCTCACGGGCGGAGGCGCGCTCCAGGGCGGGACGCAGGTCGTTAAAGCCGTATTTCACCGCTCCGCTCAGGTCTGCGTGGCCGGGTCTCGGGGTGGTGAGTGGGGGAATTGGCTTGGCGTGCCAGCGTGAATGATCGCGATTTTCGATCAGCATGGCCAGGGGTGCTCCAATGGTCTCCCAACCCCTGCCCATATCCATGACCCCGCTCAGGATACGGACAGCGTCTTGTTCGATTTTCATGCGTGGGCCGGCGCCATACCCCTGCTGACGGCGGGCCAGGTCGTGTTGGATGGCCTCGAGCGATAAGGGCAAGCCGGCCGGCAGCCCTTCCAGGATGGCTACCAGGGCTGGGCCATGCGATTCCCCAGCCGTCAAAAAGCGCAATTTCATGCTCCCCTCCATTTCTCCAGCCTTGTCATGGCCTCGGCGATACGTTCCAGCGGGGCTGTGAGCGACAGGCGAAAATGCCCCTCGCCGTTGGCGCCAAAGACGGTGCCCGGCGTCAGGCTGACGGCGGCTTCTTCCAGGACGGCGTTGGTGAAATCCAGGGCAGATGACCAGCCGGGCGGTATTTTGCTCCAAATGTAAATTGAAGCGCAAGGCACGCTGAGTGTAAGCCCCAGGCGGCGCAGCCCTGCTACTGCAGCATCACGGCGGGCACGGTAGACCTGGTTGCGTTCGCGAGTCCAGGACTGGTCGCCCTCCAGGGCGCTCGCCGCGGCGTCCAATACGGGCCGGAAATGGCTACTATCCAGGTTGGTCTTCAGGGTGTATAAACTGCGGAGCACCTGAGGGTTACCAACCACGACGCCTACGCGCCAACCAGCCATATTGTGCGACTTGGAAAGGGTGTTGAACTCCACTGCCACCTCTTTGGCTCCAGGCACCTGCATCAGGGATGGGGCGCGATAGCCATCATAGGTGATTTGAGTGTAGGCGGCATCGTGGCAGAGCAATATCCCGTATTCGCGGGCAAATGCCACGGCCTGGCTGAAGAAATCGAGGTCAGCCACGGCCGTGGTGGGGTTATTGGGGTAGTTCAGCCACATCATCTTGGCGCGCCGGGCGATCTCCCCAGGGATGGCTTGCAGATCGGGGAGGTAACCCTGTTCTGAGCGCAGGGGTAAGTAATATGGTTCACCGCCGGCCATCAACGTACCGCGCGTGTAAGTGATATATCCAGGATCCGGGATGAGCGCCACCTCACCGGGGTTGAGACAAGCCAGCGCTAAATGGAAGATGCCCTCCTTTGAACCCAACAAAGGTAAGACCTCGGCGTCTGGATCCAGTTCCACACCGAAGGTGCGTTGATACATCGCAGCCCAGGCACGCCGCAGTCTCTCACTGCCGCGATGGGGCTGGTAACCGTGGTGATCGGGGCGGCTGGCTGAGCGGGTGAGGGCTTCGATGATCCAGGCTGGCGGGGGCATGTCTGGAGAGCCTTCATCGAGACGGATCACATCTTTTCCAGAAGCGTTGAGGCTGGCAATTTTAGCCCCCAGGGTCGAGAAGAAGTGGTCAGAGAGCAATTGCATGCGTTGAGCCGTAAATTTCATGAATGATCACCTTTTGGATACAGGATCGAAAGCGCTCAAGGCGCGATGCATCTGCTGGCGCGGCGCGGGCACGCCTGTCCAACGTTCAAAAGCCAGCGCCGCCTGTTCAACCAGCATTCCCAGGCCGTTGACGGTTTGCAAGCCGGCCGCTTGGGCATCGTGGAGCAGGCGTGTTTGTGGGGGATGGTAGATCAGGTCATACACGCTCGCCTGGGGTGGGAAGGGTAAACCTGGCGGCCAGGGTGATTGCTCTAGATCAGGGGGCATCCCCACTGGGGTAGCATTGACAATCAGATGGATGTGGTTGAGATGTTGCCTCAAGGGGGCCTGTTCCAAAGGGAGCGCCTTGATCCTCAGTTCATAGGAGTGGGGCGAAAGGGCCTGAGTCAGATCTTGCACCAGCCTTTGGGCCTGTTCGAGGCGGCGAGCGGCAACCCTCAGGCTCCAGCCCGCTTTTAACAGCGCGAAAGCCACGGCACGCGCCGCCCCGCCTGCCCCCAGGATCAAAGCGGTTTTGGGGCCTTCATCCATGTTTGGCAAGGAGATGAGATGCCTCCAGAAACCCGCGGCGTCGGTGTTGTCCCCCACCAGGAGGCCTTCATGGAGCAGCAGGGTGTTCACGGCGCCGATGGCGCGCGCTTCCAGGGTTAGATCATCTAGATAAGGAAGGAGCGTTTGCTTATGCGGGATGGTGACGTTCAAGCCGTGTAATCGCCCCTGGCGCATTTGCTGGAGAAGCTGCCTCAGCCTCTCCTGCCCTTGGGGAAGCGGTGGCACGGGATACAGCCGATATTCTCCCCTCACAGCGCAGGCCTGCAATGCCGCCTGGTGCAGCCGCGGCGAAAGGCTATAGGTCAATGGATAACCGATCAGACCCAGATGATAGGCCTTGGAGTTCATGCTTCTTGCCTCACGGATGCACCCAGGGACTGCAGGGTGGGGACAAACGCCGGGAAAGATTCGTCAATCCACTGCGCCTGGTGGACGACGACACGCTGGCGGCTGGCCAGCCCGGCGACGGCCAGGGCCATCGCCAGGCGATGGTCGGCGTGAGACTGGACTTCGCCGCCGGGTACGTAACCCTTCCCGTGAATGATAAACCCATCCACGGTTTCCAGAGCCTCCACGCCCAGGGCGCGCAGTTCCTGGCACAGGGCGGCGATGCGGTCTGATTCTTTATATCGCAGTTCTCCTGCGCCGCGCACGACCGTCTTGCCTGTGGCATAAGCGGCCGCCACAGCTAAAATCGGGAATTCGTCAATCATGCGCACCGCCACACATCCATCTACCTCGACCCCATGTAAGCGGCTATAACGGGCCAGGATATTGCCAACGGGTTCTCCGTGGCGTTCCTCTGTCACGCGTATGCTCAGGTCTGCTCCCATTTCCAGCAACACATCCAGCAGACCGCTGCGGGTGGGGTTTAATAAAACCTCCTGAAGGGCAATTTCAGAGCCAGGGGTAATCAACGCCGCCACAATTAAAAAGGCCGCGGATGAAATATCGCCCGGCAGGCACAGGTTCAAGGGTTGCAGGCGGCGGGAGGCGGGAGGGGTGATACGAATATAATTCTGCAACTTGGGTGGTTCAATGGGGTCTTGGGGTGAACCGGTTTTCAAGAGTCTTTCAGGAGATAAAGGGGAGGCCAGGGTTTCAACGGAGACGCCCATACTGCGCAACATGCGCTCGGTGTGGTCGCGCGAGGCCACAGGTTCACCCAGGATGGAGGGGCCGTCGGCCGCCAGGGCGGCCAGCAGAAGGCAGGATTTAACCTGAGCGCTGGCCACGGGAAGGGTGTACTCAAGGGCTTTGTACCATTGGCCGGCAGGCCTGGCGGTAAGATGAAGCGGTGCAGTGTCTTGAGGGCTGGCGGTGATCTGGACGCCCATGGCCCGCAAAGGGGTGATGATGCGCCTCATCGGACGACGGCGCAGACCAGGGGAGCCGTCCAGAGTGGCGCTTATTCCGCCTGCGGCCAGCGCTCCCGCCAGCAAGCGCATGGTAGTGGCTGAATTGCCACAGTCGAGCGCTGCCGCTGGGGTTTGAAAGCCCCTCAAGCCTGCTCCCGATATCATCAGCGTATCCCGATGCAATGCCCATGCCACTCCTAAGGAGGTCAGGGCGTTCAACAGGGGGCGGGTGACGCCGCCCACCAGAAAGTTCTCGACGCGGCTCTCACCCTCAGCCAACGCCGCCAGGATTGCGGCGCGGTGGGAGAGGGATTTGTCCCCTGGAAGCGAGGTTTGCCCAACCAGCGGATGAGAGGGGGTGACGACCAGTTTCATCGTTGCCTACCCCCGTGTGCGCTCAGCAATACCTGATGTTGCCTTGCCCCTTGTGCCAGCAGATCTTCGATTTGTTCTTCATCGCCGGCTTCTAACAAAGTCTCGATCTTTGCCAGGTGAGCCTGAAATGCTCTCAGGCTTGCCAGGATATTGAGGCGATTGGTGGACAGGACATCGCCCATTAAAGAGGGTGGAGTGGCTGCCAGGCGCACCGTGCTGCGAAATCCAGGCCCGATCAGTGGAGCAGCTTCAATTGGAGTGACGGCAGCCAAAGAGTTGGATAATAAGTAAGGAAGATGGCTGATGGCTGCGCTCCAGCGGTCGTGGGTGAGGGCGTCTAACCAGAGAGGGGTGGCGCCAACGGTGTGCGCCAGTTGCTCGCAGAAGGCGCGCCCGTGAGGGCTGGTGCGCTCCAGGGGCACGAAGGCAAAAGTGGCTCCATGGAAAAGAGCAGGATCAGCATTCATCAGGGATGACTTCTCTTTACCGCACATGGGATGGCCGCCGACGGGATCAAAGCGCGGCGGCAGTTCCTGCATGGCCTGAATGATGTGTTCTTTGGTGGAGCCGAGGTCAAGCACCAGGGCATCGCCTGGATGGAGGTGGGGCAGATGGCGCAAAGTTTCCAGGATGGCTGATACGGGGGTCGCCAGGATGATGACATTGGCCAGGGGCAATAACTCTTCAGGATGAGGCGAGACCTGATCTGCCACTTTCCATTGAGCGGCCAGGGCCAACACTTGCGGGTCATGATCTATACCATAAAGGGCAGCGCAATGATGGCGTAGCGCCAAAGCCAGAGAGCCACCCATTAAACCTAGTCCAATAATCGCGATATGGGCATCAGCCAGCATGCGAGGTCTCCTCGGTGAGGGGGTGAGTTTAAAAAGAGGCGGAATGGGCTTTGGCAACAGGCGGCGTAAGCGAACGTCCGACCGCCTGAGCAATCGCCTGCACCTGATGTACCAGGTCGGCAAAGCGCTCGGGCTTGAGGGACTGAGCGCCATCGGAAAGGGCTTGCTCGGGATGGGGGTGCACCTCGATCATCAGGCCGTCGGCTCCGGCGGCGATGGCGGCCCGAGCGATAGCGCCGACATAGCACCATTGCCCGGTGCTATGGCTGGGGTCGAGAATCACGGGCAAATGGCTGAGGGACTTGAGCACAGGGATGGCGTTGATGTCGGTGGTGTTGCGCGTGGCGTTTTCGAAGGTGCGGATGCCGCGTTCGCATAAGATCACGCGCCGATTTCCATGAGAGAGGATGTACTCCGCAGCCATCAACATTTCCTCAACCGTGGCGGACATGCCGCGCTTGAGCAGAACCGGATGCTGACTCTCGCCGGCGGCATGTAACAAGGCGTAATTCTGCATGTTGCGCGCCCCAATTTGAAGGATATCAGCATAACGCGCCACCAGCGGCACCTGCTCAGGCGCCATGACCTCAGTCACAATGGGCAGACCGGTCAACTGACGGGCTTCAGCCAGGATCTCCAGGCCTTTCTCGCCCAGCCCCTGGAAGGAGTAAGGGGAGGTGCGAGGTTTGAAAGCGCCGCCGCGCAAGACGTGAGCGCCGGCCTCGCGCACCGCAAAGGCGGTCTCCAGCAACTGGCTGCGGCTCTCCACGGCGCATGGCCCAGCCATGAGGATGATTTCGCTCCCTCCAATGCTGATCCCGTTTATCCTGAAGACTGAGTTTTGCGGGCTGAACTCGCGTGAGGCGAGTTTGTAGGGTCGCGAGATGGGCATAACGCGGTCAACGCCGGGCAGGTGGAGGAACTGGTCTGGGTTAACCGGGCGGCCATCGCCAATCGCACCGATGACGGTGCGTTCCTCGCCCTGAGATAGATGGGCGCGCAGGTGGTTCATCTCCACCCGGGCGACCACGGCTTCAATCTGTTCTTGGGTGGCATCCGAGCGCATGATGATCATCATTAAACACCTCCTTCGGGATATTTAGAACGACCCTGAACGGGTGATGGATTGGCAACTTGCCCCTGTGTGGGTTGAGGTGTGGGAGATATGGTTGCTTCCCCCACCTCAGATTGGGAGTTAAGGTCGGGACGCAATTGGCGCGCCGCGCCCAGATAGACATGCTTGATGCTCGAGGCGGAGAGGTCGGTGTTCCAGTGGATTAAGACGCGGATGCAGCGAGGTAACCCCCCTGGGACGGGGATTTCGCGGGCGCACATCAGTGGCACCCGCTCCCAGCCCATCTGGCGCGCCGCCTGGGCTGGATAGGCGCTGTGGATGTCGTCGGTGACGGTAAAGTAGGCGCTTGCGATGTCCTCGGGGTTGAGGGTGGGGTTGGCGCGCAGAATGGCTTGTAATAATTCACGCGTGGCGGCCAGAATGACATCGGGTTGATCCACCTCAACCACCGTCGCGCCGCGAATGCCTCGCACTGCCATCGTGCTCCTCCGTATAAAAACTAAAACGCGAGACCGTTGGTCTCGCGTCTGGGTGTGAAAACGTCTTCGCCCTACTTAAGCGCTACCAACGGCAGCCGGGTGATGGATGCCGTAAAAGTAATAGTAGTAGCGCAAAAAGGAGCGATTCATAGAAAACACCGTCAGGTGGCTATAGTTTATCCTAACAAAGGGGAGAAGTCAAGTGGTTTTTGTTCGATTTTGGGGAAGTATCATTCAGCCTGCCTTTCAACTTTTTATTTGATCCAGGTTATAATCATCGTATGCCTGAGATGTCCAATCGTTTGCTTAATCCTATGCCCCAGCCAGAAGATCGCCTGGATGCGGCGCTGCGCCCCAAGGATCTGGCCGATTTGATTGGCCAGGAACGGGTGAAGGAAAATCTGGAAATCCTGATCCAGGCGGCGCGCCAGCGCGGCGAACCTCTGGATCATGTCCTGTTCTACGGCCCACCCGGGCTGGGTAAAACCACCCTGGCGCACATCCTGGCCAATGAGATGGGTGTGAGCATCAAGGTCACTTCGGGGCCGGCCATTGAACGTCCGGGTGACCTGGCAGCCATTTTGACCAACCTGCACGCGGGAGATGTGCTCTTCATAGACGAGGTGCACCGCCTGGGTAAGGCGATTGAGGAAGTGCTATACCCGGCTATGGAGGATTTTGCCCTGGATATTGTGATTGGCAAAGGGCCTTCTGCCCGCTCTATCCGCCTTAAGTTGCCGCATTTCACGGTGATCGGGGCGACCACGCGCCTGGCGTTGCTCACTGCGCCTTTACGGGCACGCTTTGGGGCTGTCTATCGCCTGGATTTCTATGACCTGGAGGCGATGAAGACCATTGTCAGCCGGGCGGCGCAGGTGCTGGGGGTGGAGGCGGATATGGAGGGTGTGGACGAGATTGCCCGCCGCGGGCGCGGCACCCCGCGCGTGGCGCTGCGCTTGTTGCGACGGGTGCGCGACTACGCCGAGGTGCGCGCCAATGGGGTTATCACACGCCAGGTGGCGCGCCAGGCTCTGGATCTGCTGGAGGTGGATGCGCTGGGATTGGACGATATGGATCGCCGGGTGTTGCGCACCATCATCGAGAAGTATCACGGCGGGCCGGTAGGGCTGGGCACCATCGCTGCCTCGGTCAGCGAGGAGGCGGATACGATCATGGATGTGGTTGAACCCTACCTGCTTCAGTTAGGCTTTTTAGAACGCACGCCCCAGGGGCGTATGGTCACCCGCCTGGCTTATGAACATCTGGGCTTGCCTGTGCCGGAGAATATGCAGCCGCGTTTATTTTAGATCACCCCTGGAGGTGAACCCCATTGAGCGAGCAAGGAGGTGAGGTAGCATCTATGATTCCAATTGCCCGCTTTTTAGTGATAACCGGTTTGATCCTGATCCTGGTGGGAGGGCTGGTATACCTGGCGGCGCGCATTAATCTCCCCTTTGGGCGCCTGCCCGGCGATATTCGCATCCAGAGGGATAACTTTACCTGTTTTTTCCCGCTGGCGACCTCTATCCTGCTCTCCCTGGTCTTAATCCTGGTCTTGAATCTGATTGCACGCTTCCTGAATAAGTAGTGAAGACCTCGGATTTTGATTATCATCTCCCGCCGCAATATATCGCCCAAACCCCGATCGAGCCGCGCGATGCGGCTCGCCTGATGGTTTTGCAGCGCGCCAGCGGTAAGATCGAACACGCCATTTTCCGTGAACTGGGCAATTATCTGCGCCCTGGAGATGTGCTGGTGCTCAATGAAACGCGAGTGATCCCGGCGCGCTTATACGGGCGCAAAATCCCCAGCGGTGGGAAGGTGGAAATCCTGCTTTTGAGCCGCAGAGGGGAGGAGGTCTGGGAGGCGCTGGTGGGCGGCAAAGGCTTGAAAGCCGGCCGGCGCTTGCAGATTGAAGGCGGGCCTGAGGCCGAGATTATTGAGGTGCTGGATGGGCCGCGCCGTCTGCTGCGCTTCGCCCAGCCGATCGAAACCCATCTGGAGCGCATTGGGCATGTGCCTTTGCCCCCTTACATCCACACCCCCCTCTCTGATCCGCAGCGCTATCAGACGGTGTTTGCCCGTCATCCGGGTTCAGTGGCAGCGCCCACCGCCGGCCTGCATTTTACGCCGGCTTTGATTGAGCGCTTGCAAGCTCAGGGAATCGGCTTTGCCAAAGTCACGCTGCATGTGGGACTGGACACGTTTGCTCCGGTGACCGAGGAGCAACCCCAGGAACATAAGATACACAGCGAATGGTGTCAGGTATCCCAACAGGCGGCTGAGATCATCAATCAGGCACGGCGCCGGGGTGGGCGGATAATCGCCGTGGGCACGACCAGCGTGCGCACCCTGGAGAGCGCGGCCCGTCTCGCTGAGCCTGGCGAGGCGGTTAAGCCCTTTGAAGGGCCAACGGATCTGTTCATCCTGCCCGGCTATCAATTCCGTGTGGTAGATGCCATGATCACCAATTTCCACCTGCCACGCTCTACGCTTCTGATGTTGGTGAGCGCCTTTGCCGGGCGCGAGCAGATTTTATCCGCCTATGAAATAGCCAAGCGCCATGGGTATCGTTTCTATTCCTTTGGGGATGCAATGTTGATCCTGTAAGAGAGGAGGGGTGCGCAGCGGCTCATGCAGGCAAGCACAGATACATGGTCGGAACTGGAGGCTCAAATCACCGCCTGTCGTCGCTGTCCGCGCCTGGTCGCATGGCGTGAAAAGACAGCCCAAGAGCGGCGCCGCGCTTATCGCCAGGGGGAGTCTTGGGGACGGCCGGTGCCGGGTTTTGGGGATAGGCGGGCGCGGGTTTTAGTGGTGGGCCTAGCGCCCGGGGCGCATGGCGCTAATCGCACCGGGCGGATGTTCACTGGCGATGCCTCTGGAGATTTTCTGTATGGGGCATTATACCGGGCGGGGTTTTGTAATCAGCCTTACTCGCGAAGCATAGAGGATGGGTTGATGGTGAAGGATTTATTCATTTCAGCCGTCTGCCGTTGTGCGCCCCCGGCGAATAAACCCACACCGGCTGAAATTCAGAATTGTCTCCCTTATCTGGGACGAGAATACAGGTTACTGGAGAGCCTACAGGGGATTGTGACTTTAGGGCAGATCGCTTTTGACCAGACTCTGCGCTTGCTGCGCCAGATGGGGCACGCGGTAGCGCCTCTCGAATTTGCGCATGGGGCGTTTTACACCTTGGAGGCAGGGCTTCCCTGGATTCTGGCTTCGTACCACCCCAGCCGCCAGAATACGCAAACAGGGCGTTTAACCCAGGCCATGTTTGATGAAATTTGGGTGAAGGTAGGGCAATTGTTAGAATTGAATTCTTGAGACAGGATTAGAACGAAGCCTCTCCCACCCTAGCCGTAGGACACCCGATTGCCGCCGTTGCGCTTTGCCTGGTACATGGCTGAATCGGCGCGGGTGATCAACACCTCCAGGTCGGGTGTGGCGGAGGTAGCTCGCGCCACTCCCATGCTGACGCTGACATTGATTGGGCCTTCATCGGTCATGATGGGGCGATCCCCGATGCATTTATGCACGCGTTCAGCAACATGGCTGGCAGTAAACATGTCGGTTTCGGGGAGCAGGATGGTGAATTCATCCCCGCCCAGGCGCCCCAGGATGTCAATGCGCCGCAGGTTATCGCTACAGCGTTTGGCGACCACTTGAAGCACCACATCGCCGATGGCGTGGCCATAGACATCGTTGATGTATTTAAAGTTATCAATGTCCATCATCACCGCTACCAGGGGGCGCTTATAACGGCGGGCGCGTTCCACTTCGCGCTGACCCAACTCGAACAAGCCACGGCGGTTGTACAGGCCAGTGAGGGCATCGGTGATGGCCAGTTTTTGCACCTCTGCATGCAGGCGAGCATTGTGAATGGCGGCTGTGGCAGTGGCTGCAAAGGATACTAACAGCCTGAGGTCGCTTTCGTTAAAGGCCATGGGTTGGGTGGCTTCCAGAGAGATGGCTCCCAATACCTGCCCTTTCAAGATCAAGGGGGCGACGATGGCGGCATGGACATCCTTCAATTCGGGAAGAGAGGCAGCCAGGTTGGCTGGATCCGCGTGCAGGTCGGGAATAAGCAGCGGCGCCCGCTCGCGCACCGAACGGGCGACAAAGCCGACTGCGGTGGGCATGCGAATGCGGCGAATGCGAGGGTCGGTGTAGCCGACGCTGGCGCGCATCTCCAACTGTCCGGTGTCCTGGGCGATGAGATGAATGGTGCCCTTATTGGCGGCTGGAATAGCGCTGATAGCCGCGTCTAAAATTTGGCTCAGTAGCGCCTCCGAATCCAGGGTGGTCAGGAGGGCAGCTGTAGCGGCGTGCAAGGCGCTCAATTCGCGATTGTGCTGTTTGATCGCCATCTCAGCCGTTTTGTGGTCAGTAATGTCATGCCCAACGGCTTGTATCTCAAGCAGCGTGCCCAAATCGTTGAAGGTCCCCAGGCAGGTCCACTGCAGCCAGTGAGTATCCCCGGCAGGGGATTGATATGAATATTCCACCTTGAGGCTTGAGTTGAACGGGGTCAGGGAGGCAATTGCGCTTTGCAGGCGCGGCCAGATATCTGCCGGGAGGTATTCGGAGAGGTAGAGTCCAGGTGCCAGTTCGCCGAAGTCAACGAAATAGCGGCGGAAGGCTTCATTATAAAAAGTCAGTGCACCATCGGGGGTAAAACGGCAGATTAACTCGGTCTGGCTTTCGACGATTGCCCGATAGCGCGCCTCACTGGCTTCCAAACTGCGCTGCGATTGCTCCAGGGCGAGGAGCGCCCGATTAATCTTAAGGCGCAGGTCTTCATCAACCCAATACTCTGATTTCTCTCTGGGTTGGTTTGATTGCAAGCTTTCCAGGACAGAAAGCAATCCGCTACACGCTTCCAGGATGATTTGACCCAGTTTTTGAGGATCATTGACTTCAGGATCTCTCAATCGGTTTTCAAGATCATAAACCTGGGTGCGTAAAAACCCTACTTCTGGCAATAATTCTTTCTCCACACACCCTCCGCCGTATATCAGAGCGTTTTGATAAGATTATAATAAAAATTTGCCAGATTCAATCACCCATTTTTCTTATTGCAAGGAAATCATCAGGGTGGTTAAGAACTCGAGGGCCTCTCCACCTCATAACAGGGGCTCAAAGAGCAGTCCTCACATTCAATAAATTCAAATTCCAGGGTTGAATGGGTGATATTGAAGGTTGTCGCCAGGCGTTTTTTGATGGCTTCTTTTATCGCGGGGATGCTAATTGAGTCGCTCTGAGCGATGACGATGTGGGCCTCAAGGTTTGTCTGAGCATCGTCTAATTGCCAGAGGTGGACATGGTGAACATCCTGGACATTCTTGATTGTTCTGATGGCGGCGATGATCTGATCCAGATCAAAGCCTTCTGGCACCCCTTGCATCAGGATATTGACGGTTTGTTTGAGGAGGTAGAAGGTGTGGATGAGGATGTAGACGGCGATGGCCAGGGTCAGGAGGGTATCAGCCAGGTAGAGATGATAACGGATGATGAGAACACTCCCAAGGATGACCCCAATCGAGGAGATGGCGTCGCTCAGGATATGCACGAAGGCGCTGCGGAAGTTGAGGTTCTCTTTGGACTGGCGAAAGAGAAGGGCTGCGGTGGCCAGGTTTGCCAGCAGGCCAATGATGGCCACAAAAAACATCACCCGCCCCTGGATCGGTTGCGGTTGAAAGTAGCGCTCAAAGGCCTCTTTGATTAGATAAAAAGCAACCCCGATCAACGCCACCAGATTGATGAGGGCAGCGATGATCTGCGCTCGGCGATAGCCGTAAGTGTTGCGGCGATCGGGTTCACGTTGGGATAGGCGGTAGGCGATCAGGCTGATCCCCAGGGAGGCGGTGTCGATGAAATTGTGCAGGGCGTCTGATAGCAGGGCGAGGCTGCCTGAAATCAAACCCCCAATCACTTCAGCCAGGGTGATGCTCAGGTTGAGCAGAATGGAGAAGACGAGGCGGGCAGAGTCTTCGTTCTCTCTAGCATGGAATAGGTTGAGGGTGCGTTGATGGACGTGTGACATAAGGTTTGCGCCAGGGTTGCTTGGATTATAATGCAAGTCGAAACAAAATTGAAAAATCCATGGGAGAAGATCATGCGCGCAGTAGATATCATCGCTAAAAAAAGGGATGGGCAGGAATTAACCCGAGAGGAGATTGAATTCTTTATCCAGGGCTATACGCGTGGAGAGATCCCTGATTATCAAGCCGCGGCGTGGGCAATGGCGGTGTTGCTGCGGGGCATGACCCCGCGTGAGACCGCAGATTTGACTCTGGCAATGGCTTACTCTGGCAAAGTCTTAGACCTGTCACAAATTGTGCCCCTGGCTGTGGATAAGCACTCGACTGGCGGCGTGGGGGACAAGACGACCTTAGTGGTGGAACCAGTGGTGGCGGCGTGTGGATTGCCCGTAGGAAAGATGTCTGGCCATGGCCTGGGTTTTAGCGGGGGCACGCTGGACAAGATGGAATCCATCCCGGGCTTCCGCACGGATCTGAGCACGCGTGAATTCCTGGAACAATTGCGCACTGTGGGGCTGGTGCTCAGCGGTCAAAGTGCCGACCTGGCGCCCGCGGATGGCAAACTTTATGCCCTGCGCGATGTGACGGCCACTGTGCCCTCAATCCCTCTGATCGCCTCATCGGTGATGAGTAAAAAAATCGCCGCCGGGGCTCAGGCAATCGTGCTGGATGTCAAGGTCGGGTTGGGGGCGTTTATGGAGACGCTGGAGCGGGGGCGAGAATTGGCAGAACTGATGGTCTCGATTGCCAAAATGGCAGGCCGCAAAGCGGTGGCGCTCTTGTCCGACATGAATCAGCCTCTGGGAAATGCGGTGGGGAATGCGCTGGAGTTAAAAGAAGCCATTCAAACTCTGAGGGGAAACGGTCCGCAAGACTTTCGCCAGCACTGCCTGGTGGTGGCAGGGCATATGCTGGCTTTGGGTGGGCTGGCCCCAGATGAGGTGGCCGGCAGCCAGATGGCGCAACAATATTTAGAGAATGGCAAAGGCTGGGAAAAATTCAAACAGTTAGTGATTGCGCAGGGGGGTGATGTTTCTTATGTGGAGCACTCGCAGCGTCTGCCGCAGGCCAGGTTGGTGGAGGTGGTGCCAGCGCCGCGATCAGGCTATCTAAGTCAGATTCATGCCCGTCAGGTGGGCGAAGCGGCTGTGTTACTCGGCGCCGGACGAGCCAAGAAGGGTGATCCAATTGATCATGCAGTGGGGGTTATCATCCACCACAAGGTGGGAGACTGGGTGGAGGCAGGGCAACCCCTCTTCACCCTGCATGCCAATCATGAGGCCCTGCTGCAAGAAGCACGGCAGCGCCTCCTGGCGGCGCATGGCTGGAGTGAGACGCCTGTATCCCCTTTACCCCTGTTCTATGGAGTAGTGCGCTAGCAAAAATTATTTATATGTTTCCAGTTTCTGCAATAGTTTCTCGGGTTGGCGGGCATAAGTTTCCAGGGGTAACCTGCCCTCCACCAGAGCCAGCAAGGTTTCATTAAGCATCCGATTGACCGGAGTGGGGATGCCCAGGCGTTGCCCAAAGCGCACGACAGCCCCGTTCAGGGCATCCACTTCGCTTTGCCCGCGCCCGCTGTGCAAGTCAATATGGAAAGAGGGCATTTTACTGCCTCGCCCCTTACCCACAGCCCGCTGGAGCAGAGGGCGAGACAAGGTTGGAGGTAAACGGGTGGCTAAAGCCAGCAGGCGTACGGGTGTCCCTGGTAAATCCACCACCTGGATGCCCTGGGCAGACATGACCCGCAAGGTCTCTCGCAGTTGTTCCATTTCCAGGCGGCACAAGCCTGGGTGGCTAAAGATCTCCCCAGGGGTCATGTCTAGGATGGCCGACGAGGCGTTGGCAAGCAGGTTGGTGAGCAGTTTCGACCATTTCATGGCCGCCGCATCGGGAAAGAGTTGGGCGTTCAACCCCGCTGCCTGGAAGGCTGCCACCAGGCGGCCGGAGAGGGGGTGGTTACTCGCCACACCCACACCCCTGAGACGCTCTAACACCGCATCACCCGGGGCCCGGCGACGGACGGCGCTGGTGACTGTGGCGGCGATGACTTTGTCGCTGCCCAGGGCTTCAGCCAGAATGCCTTCATTCTCCACGCCATTTTGCAAGCAGAGAATTGGAGGCAGGCTCAAGCGATATGGCATTAACTCTTGCAGCGCGGGGCGGGTGTCAAAAGATTTCAGGGCAAAAATGGCTACATCAAATTGTCCCAGGTCAGGGATTTGATCGAGCGCAGCACACACCCTGATCCCCGCAGGCTGGGGCCGAACTGCCTCTGGGCTTATGGCTGGGATGACGAAGGCCTGCTGGGCAATTTCCAGGCGTAAGCCGCGGCGGCGGATCTCCTGGGCAGTTTCGGGGCGCTCGATAAAGGTGACGGCATGGCCATGGAGCGCCAGGCTGCCGCCGATGTACGTGCCCAGGGCGCCAGCGCCAAAGACCAGGAGGCGTAAAGATGAGGGGGGAGGGTTCATAAATCATCCATAAAGGGCGAAATCGCGCCCGATCAAATCCTCGGGCGTTTCACGACGTTGAATGAGGTGAGCCCGGCCGTTGTGCAACCACAGCACTGCAGGACGGAAGGCGCCGTTATAGTTACTGCCCATGCTGAGTTGATAAGCGCCGCTGACCGGGATGGCGATCAATTCGCCGGGTTGTACGTCGGGCATGAGCAGGTTTTCGATGAGCACATCGCCGCTTTCGCAATAAGGGCCACCCAACCAGGCAGAATCCAGGGGAGGGCGATCAGGCTGCAAGACCGGTAATGCGGTATAACGTGCCTGATACAAGGCAGGGCGAGGGTTATCTGCCAGACCGCCGTCCAGGAGCAGCCAGCGTCGGTTTTGAGTGTACTTTACCGCACCCAGGCGATACAGAGCTACCCCGGCGCGGGCCACCAGGGAGCGTCCTGGTTCAAGTTGCAAACGTGGTAGGGGGAGGTTACGTCGCTCGCAGGCGCTGACCAGCGCCTGAGATACGAACTGGACATAGTGTTCAATGGAAGGGTGAGGCAGGTCGTCTTCGTGGTAGGCCACCCCCCAACCACCGCCTGGACAGAAAGTCTGAGGTAACCACGAGTAAGATCTGCGCATAGCCTGGACGAAATCCATAGCTTCTTCTATGGCCAGGCGTAAGGGCGAAGGATCATGGAAGTTGGAGCCGAGATGAAAATGCAGTCCGTTGAGAGGCAGGTTGTGCTCACGGCAGAAGCGCACCGCATGGGCGGCTTCCTCGAAACTCAAGCCAAATTTGCTCTCCTCCTGGCCAGTTTGCAGGTAGGCATGGGTGCTGAGGCGTTGGCCTGGTCGCAAACGTAACCACAGGCTGGGAAAGTAAGCGCTGACCTGATGAGATAGAAGGGCGAGGCGCGCCAATTCTTCCATGTTATCTATCACGATAACCCCCCCAAATTTAACTGCACGCAGTAAGGCTGGTTGATCTTTATTGACTCCGTGGATGAGGATGCGCTCGCGCCTTACCCCCGCTGCCAAAGCGATATAAAGTTCGCCGCTGGGGCTGCAATCCAACATGAGGGCGTGCCTGTTCACCCATTGCGCCATAGCAACGCACAGAAAAGCCTTTGCGGCATAGGTCAGTCCGCTTTCGCCCGGATAGTAATGGTGGAGGGCATATTGATAGGCTTCCAGGGCTGCCTCCAGGGTCGCCTGGTCGTAGACATAAAGGGGCGTGCCAAACTGCTCAGCCAATTCGACCAGGTCGCAACCGCCTATGGTGAGGCAGGGGCGCTCCAGGCGTTTTTCTACCCGGGTGGTGATGGGGAAGAGAGGCAGGCGAGACTGCAATAGGGAAGGCTGCATAGGCATTGAGATAGATTATTCTGTCTTCCAATCCCTGGCGCCGTGCAGGAAGTCGCTGCCAGCCATGGTCTTCTTGCCCGCGGGTTGCACTTCGTCTAATACCAGCAAGCCTTGGGAACAGCCGATTGCGGGCAGGTTTTGGTAGATGGTTCTCTGGCCGGGGATGGATTGCGCCTCTTCGATGGCGCGGGCACGGTGGATTTTGAGGGTTTGGCCTCGCCAGAGCATATAAGCCCCCGGCCAGGGGTTAAAGGCGCGCACCCGCCGCTCAAGTTCGCTGGCGCTCAAAGAGAAGTCCAGCAGCCCATCCTCTTTCTTCAGGAGAGGAGCGTAGGTAGCCAGGCGCTCATCCTGGGGTTGCGGTTGCAGGTTCCCCGCAAAGTATAATGGAAGAGTTTCCAGGAGTAATTCTGCGCCGAGTTGGGCCAGGCGCTGGTTTAACACGCCAGCGGTATCCTCGGCCAGGATGGGGATGGCGCGCTGGCTCAGGATCGGACCGGTATCCAGACCGGCGTCCATGAGCATGATGGTGACCCCGGTGTGGGTATCTCCATGCAGGATTGCAGCCTGTATGGGAGCAGCACCCCGCCAGCGAGGTAACAATGAGGCGTGGACGTTGATGCAGCCGAAGCGCGGCAGTGCCAGCACTTCAGGGCGTAAGATTTGGCCAAATGCAGCGACGACAATCAGTTCCGGTTGCCATTCACGCAGTTGCTGCATGGCGGCTGGTTCCCGCAAACGTTCGGGTTGGATGACGGGGATGCCCGCCTCTTGAGCCAGGATTTTCACCGCTGGAGGCATCAACGCCCTTCCCCGCCCGGCGGGGCGATCGGGTTGGGTCACCACGCCGACGACAGTATAATGTGCTATCAAAGCCCGCAGCGTTGGCAGTGCAAATTCAGGCGAACCCATGAAGACGATCCGTTTGGTCACGGGCATAATTCTAGCACAATTGGGCGATTATCCTGGTATGGTAAAATTCCTGCCGTGTTTTCACGTTGGGTTAAGATGGCATTTAAGGTCATCGCTGGATTAATTTTCTCAGGGCTGTTGATCCTGCTGATGCCGCGTCTGCTCACCTGGGTATATGCCTGGCCGCGCACGTTTACATTGACAAATACCCCGTCCAGGCCTGTAGTCATCGTCTTTGGGGCTGGTTTATGGCGCGATGGCAGCCCTTCGCCGGTGCTGCGCGATCGCATCAGCACCGCGGCGGAACTTTACTTCGCCGGGAAAGTGCAAAAGTTGTTGATGAGCGGGGATAATCGCTTTATCAATTACAACGAGCCAGGCGCCATGCGCCAATATGCCCTCAGTCTGGGCGTTCCTGAAGCGGACATTGTGCTGGATTACGCCGGTCGGCGCACTTACGATACCTGCTATCGGGCGAGAGCAATCTTCGGAGTGAAAGAAGCGATATTGGTTACGCAATCCTTTCACTTACCGCGTGCCCTGTATACTTGCAATCGCCTGGGGATTGCGGCGGTTGGGGTGGCAGCCGATCGCCGCGCCTATGCCTGGCGCAGTTTGCTCTACTGGCATTCGCGCGAGGTTGCAGCCACCCTGGTGGCCCTCTGGGAAGTGCATTTCACCCATCCTTTGCCGGTTTTGGGTGAGCCCGAACCGATCTTTCCTGAAAGCGCCCATTGACCTGAACGGATCCTTTTGGAGGTATACGGATGAATCGTGCGGATGCTTTGGCTCTGGTAAGGCAGTATGTTCACAATGAGAATCTCGTGCGGCATATGTTAGCAGTTGAAGCCGCCATGCGTTTTTACGCTGAGAAGTTTGGTGAAGATGTGGAGACCTGGGGAATCACGGGTCTACTCCACGATTTTGATTGGGAAATTCACCCCACGCTGGAGAAGCACCCCCAGGCAGGCGCGCCAATCCTGCGCCAGCATGGTGTGGATGAGACCATCGTTCGGGCTATCCTCAGCCATGCCGATCACACTGGAGTCCCACGCCAGACGCGCATGGAAAAGGCTCTCTTCGCCTGTGACGAAATTACCGGCCTGATTACGGCTGTGGCTCTGGTGCGCCCATCCCGATCGCTGCACGATCTGACGGCTCAATCGGTCAAGAAGAAGTGGAAAGATCGCGCCTTTGCTGCCGGGGCCAATCGTGAAGAGATCGCCCGGGCTGCCCAGGAATTTGGGATTGACCTTTGGGAACATGTGGAGAATGTTATCCAGGCGATGCGGTCTATTGCCAGGGACCTGGGGCTGGAGGGCAATCAAACACCTTGAGCCTACCCTGGCATTCGTGCACGTTGGCTCAGGAGAGCGGCCAGAATAGCGGCAGCAGGAGCAACAGGATCAGATAGAGCAGGATGGTGAGAGGTAGCCCAATCTTGACATAGTCCAGGAAGCGGTAGCCACCTGGTCCCATCACCAGGAAGTTTACCGGATGCCCCAAGGGGGTGATAAATGCCATTGAAGACGCCAGGGCTATTCCCATGGTGATGGCACGCGGGTCAACTCCAACCTGTTGCGCAGATTGAATGGCGATAGGGACGATGATTGCGGATACCACGGGACCGTTAATCGCCTGGGTCATCAAGATTGTCAGTCCAACCAGGCCGGCTAATAGCGCCATGGGCCCCATTTGCTCTAAAGGGGTGGTGATGGATTGCGCCAGCAAGATTGCAGCGCCGCTCTTCTTCATGGCAATTCCCAGAGGCAACATACCCGCTACCAGGAACACGGTTTTCCAATCAATGGCCTGATAAACCTGATCCATACTCAAAAGACCAAACAAAACCATCGCCAATGCCCCACCCAGAACCGCCTCCCCCACTGCGGAGGGGTTAAGTGCGGCCACAAGTAGGCTCAAGATGAGAATGCCCAGGGCCAGGATAGGACGTCTATCGCCTATGCCGGGCGAAGGCTTGCGCAACTCACGGCTCAACACAATTAACTCAGAGGCAGATTGTAAGACAGGCAATCGCTGGCGAGGCCCCTGGAGCAATAAGGCATCTCCAAACTGGAGGGGCAAATCCGATACCCCGGTGCGTATCGGGCGGCCTGCCCTCCACAGTGCCAGGACATTCATGGCATATTTTTCCCGAAAATGCACCGAGCGCAATGTCTGACCGATCAAGGGGGAGCGGGGGGCCAACACTGCTTCGACTAACACCGTGTCGGGAGATTCGAGGTTCTCTTCGGCTTGCAATGTGGGGAGAATCTCCAGGTCTGCTTGCAGGGCTTGAGAGGCGATGTCTTCCGCTTTGGCGGTCATCCAGATGATGTCATTCTTTAGGAGTTGGGTTGATGGCGTCGGCGAAAGGATGCGTTTGCCATTGCGCTCGATCGCCAGGACATTCAGATGATAGGTTTGGCGCAGACGGCTGCTCTCCAGTGAGACGCCCTCAAGGTTAGATCCAGGGCGCACGCGCCCACGCACCAGGCGCTCCCCGAGACGATAGACCTTGATCAGGTCTTCCTGGTCGTGGGAGGTGCTGAGTAACTGTTGGGTGGGGGATTGGGCGGGCAACCAACGCCGCCCCCACAGGCTCATGTAGAGGATTCCGCTAATCACCATGGGGATTCCCAGAGGGGCAAAGTCCAGGAGGCCATATCCGCCCAAGCCTTGATCGCGCAGGAGGCTGCTGGCGATGATATTCGTCGTGGTGAACAGGGTGGCCATGCCTCCCAGGATGGTGCCGAAGGCCAGGGGCATTAACAGGCGCCCGGGATTGAGGCCGGACTTACGTGCCACCTCTGAAGCAATTGGCAGCAAGACCGAGGCCGCGGCGATGTTGTTCATGAACAGCGATAAAAATGCGCTGGCCAGCATGACGGTGACGATGAGCCAGGTTTCCTGTTTGCCCCCGATTTTTAAAAGCAGGTTACCCACCTGCTCTGTGGCTCCGCTGCGGTACAGGCCCTCAGCCAGGACAAAGATGCCGATAATGGTGATGACCGCCGAACGGCTAAAGCCAGAAAAGGCTTCCTGAGGGGTCAATACCCCGCTGGCGCCTAAAGCGACCACGACCAACAAGGCCACCAGATCGGGGCGCAAGCGATCGCTCAACAGCAGCAGGATGGCGATGACCAGGATAGTTAGAGTGACGACAAGTTGGAAATTCATCAATGGCGATGCGCTAAATGCTAAGGGGTAATTATAGTCCAATTGATGCAAGGAGCTATATATTTTGCTTATCCAGGCATGGCTTTCTCAAAGTCGCGAATTACTGGTGACAAGCAGGGCGAAAGCCT
>JBBILY010000024.1:0-2197 GCA_037444705.1 Chloroflexota bacterium
TTTAGACACTAGAGTTTCAAAAAAGGAGAAACGCATGCCTGAAGCCGTAATCATTGATGCTGTGCGTACCCCAATTGGAGCCCTGGGGGGCGTTTTAGCGCCTGTGCGCCCCGACGATCTGGCGGCACATGTGTTAAAAGCCCTGGTTGAACGCACGGGAATTGACCCCGCCCTGGTGGAGGAGGTTTACCTGGGTTGCGCCAACCAGGCAGGTGAGGACAATCGCAATGTGGCGCGCATGGCCCTGCTCCTGGCGGGCTTTCCGGTAGAAGTGGCGGGAGTGACGATGAACCGCCTGTGCGCTTCGGGTCTGACGGCGGTGAACCTGGCGGCGCGCGCCATCCGCGCCGGGGATGGCGAGGTGTACATTGCGGGTGGGGTGGAGAGTATGAGCCGCGCCCCCTACTCCCTCCCCAAAGCCGAGCAAGCCTTTGCCTTCGGCAATCTCACCGCCTGGGATACCGCTCTGGGGTGGCGCTATCCCAACCCTAAAATGCAGGAGATGTATGGCACAGAGTCGATGGGGGAGACGGCCGAAAATATTGCCGAGATGATGCCGGAGATCACGCGCGAGATGCAAGATGCCTTTGCCCTGGAAAGCCATCGCCGCGCCATTGCCGCCATTGATACCGGTAAATTCGCCGAGGAGATAGTGCCCGTACCTGTGCCTCAGAAAAAAGGTGAACCAATCCTGGTCACCACCGATGAGCGCCCGCGGCGAGACACCAGCCTGGAATCGCTGGGGCGATTGAAACCCGCCTTTCGTAAAAACGGCAGCGTCACAGCGGGCAATTCATCCGGCTTGAACGATGGAGCGGCGGCCATCCTGCTGATGAGCGAGGCCAGGGCACGCCAGTTGGGGTTGAAGCCGCTGGCGCGCATTGTCTCCATGGCGGCGGCTGGGGTACCGCCGCGCATCATGGGCCTCGGGCCGGTGCCGGCCACGCGCAAAGCTCTGGCGCGGGCCGGCTTGAGCATCGAAGACATTGGGTTGGTCGAATTAAATGAGGCCTTCGCCGTTCAAGCCTTAGCCGTCATGAAGGAATTGGGGCTACGCCACGAGATCACCAACGTCAACGGCGGGGCGGTTGCCCTGGGTCACCCTTTGGGCTGCTCAGGAGCGCGCATCTTGACCACGCTGGTGCATGAGATGCGCCGCCGCGCCCCTGACGAAAAGCGACCTTATTATGGATTGGCCACCTTGTGTGTGGGCGTGGGCCAGGGCGAGGCCACGATCGTTGAATTTATTGGCTAGATAGAACAGGGCAGGATGAAAATCCTGCCCTGAATTTGTACCATTTCATAGACAACATTAGCGCACTGCGTTGAGGAAATCGGCCAGTAAGCCGTAGGCGGTGGTGTGCGGGCCAGGATCGGTTTCGATAACGCTGAGCAGGCCCAAGACGTCGGTTTCGAATTGCACCATGCTGGTGGTGCCATTGACGATGAAGAAGGGGGAATCGCTGCCCACCATTTCAGGGCTGACTTTGGCGCTGACCTTTCCATTGTCCTGTCTGGCGGAGCAAATCAATTTCCAGCGTTTGCCCTGGCGGGCAGCGAGAGCGATGTCCTCCAGGGAGATGTGGCGGATGCCCTGGCGTTCGACCTGTTGCGGCTTGAGCGGGACGTCCATTAAGACTGTGACCAGCGCGGCCACCTTGACCGCCGCATCCCAGCCGTCAATGTCACCGCTGGGGTCAGTCTCAGCGATGCCGATGGACTGCGCATAGGCTACAGCGTGGTCGAAGGTTTGCCCTTGTTCCATCAGAGTGAGGATGAGGTTGGTGGTGGAGTTAAGGATGCCTTGAAAAGCCTTCAAGTGGGCCGCGGGAAGCGTCTCGCGAAAGAGAGAGAAGATGGGGGCGCCATCCATGACAGCCGATTCGAAGTAGAATTTGCGCCCTTTGGAGGCGGCTAAGTCGCTCAATGGGCGATATGCATGCACCACCGGCCCTTTGTTGGCGGTGATGGCGTGCATGTCTTTGCTCAGGGCCGCCTCCAGATAACTCACTGCAGGTTGACCTGTCTCGTAATTCACCGGCGTGGTTTCGAAAAGGACATCGGCCGGGCAGCGACGGATAAAATCCAGGCCGTCTATTGGCGGAAGCATGTCCGAAAGTGTATCCAATGAGCCACCCATCTGGACGATCTCCAGGGCCTGTTCACCGGTATCGGGCTGGGAGATCAGGAGATCGTC
>JBBILY010000024.1:2207-2898 GCA_037444705.1 Chloroflexota bacterium
GGTGCGATGACGGTGCCATGGCGGGCGGTGGCGATGCCGCTCACGCTAAAGGTAATGTTATATTGAGTGCGAATGTCTGCCTCTTTGCGCAGCAGAAGGCGGGCTAAGGCCCGTCCGACATTACCAAAACCGAGAAATGCAAGTCTATAGTGAGGCATATGAACTCCTGTGGCTGTGAATGATGGATTTTGAGATGATAGATATCTCCGATAAGTTAAACAGGTGGCCAGGGATATTGGCGGCGGCCAGGGTCTGGGCTGGGAAAGCGTCCCGAAGCCAGCAGGCGCTCTGTACGGCGCACGAGGGCGGCGATCTCGGCGTTACTTAAATATTGTTTTAATATCTCAACCAATTCGCTGCTCTCGCCCGCAGAGGGTAGGCAGAGGTCATCGCGAAAACGCCCCAAATCCTGGATGAGTTCTGGGGGGAAGGCTTCACCGGCGAAATCCCAGATCACGGTGCGCAATTTATCTTCCACATGGAAGCAGATGCCATGATCAATTAACCAGATATGTTTTTGGGCATCCACCAGGATGTGGCTGGCTTTGCGATCGGCGTTGTTTATCACCAGGTCAAACAGGGCTGTTGGCCGCAGGCGTTGGCGGTCTTGGGGGGTGAAGTTGAAATAATGATATTCGGGGTCATGTTCAATGTATAACTGCAAAGAGCCTGGGCCAAGTGGCGCGTCATC
>JBBILY010000024.1:2925-25408 GCA_037444705.1 Chloroflexota bacterium
GCCTAGCGTCTGGCTGACCACATAGGCTGCAACCTCACGTCGCGCCAGGGTGGCAGAGGGGAAGTCCCATAAAGGGCGTGCACCCCGCGTAGGTTTGTAAACCGCGGCTAGCCTGGTTTCATCCAGATTGACCTGCACCAGGTAGGTGTAATTCGAGCCCCACATGAATTCCCCATGCAAGGAAAGTTTGCCCCTGCGCAAGGTGGTTAATATTGGGTCATCTTCCCTGAAGTACATGAGATGGGACAGGACGGAAGCAAGGCGCTTAAAGCGGGCGCAGGGGTATCCGGCTAATGTTTATGCCCATTTTTCTTGGGGCAAAAATGCCCCTCTGGGTCCATTGGCTGGCCACATTGTGGGCATAAAGGTCGGCCGCGCGAGGCCAATTCCATGCCCCAGTGGCACATGGCGCGCAATTGAGCCCGCGTGCACCAGAAACGAACGGTATTGGCCTCATCTGGGTCTGCGCCTTCAGGGAGCAATTCGCGGGCGATGAGCACCACCAGGTCGTTTTCCACATCATAGCCCAGGCCGAGTTCACCCGTGCGAAAGAGTGGGTCTACAGGGGGGTGAATATGCATCTGCTCTTCCTCATAATCTGCCGGGGCATCGGGAAGGTGCGGAAAGCGCTGATGGATCTCTGCCAGGAATTGCTCCAGGCCGATAGCCAGAGACTGGATCTGAAATTTCTCGACGATAATGGTGACTGTGCGCTCTCCTTGCCAGGCCTGGATATAAAAGATGCGCTTTCCAGGGGGGCCAATGGCATCGGTGGTAATATGGCTGACAGGGCGCAAGTCAATCTCCCTGGCGGGCATGAGGCCTCCTATCTGATCCTTCTCTGGTTAGTATACCAGAATCGGGTTTAGTCAACGTGAATGAAGGATCGTAGTTGAGGGTGAGCAGGCGCGGAGCGGGATCACCCAGGTGCAGGGCGGTGATGGAGGCTGGCGCAATGGTCAAGCGCTGATAATGCTCCAGAGGCATACCTAAATAGAAGGTCACCGCCAGGCGGATGGGATCGGCGTGAGAGACGCAGACGATCAGGTCTTGGGCTTCGTGTTGGGTATAAAGAGTCTCAATTTCGCTGCAGATACGCCGCTGGCTTTCAGCGATTGACTCGCCACCAGGGAAGCGGAAGAGTAAGGGGGAATTGTGCAATGAACGCCATAATTTTAAGCGGCGTAGACTCTTAATGGTTTTCCCCTGCCATTCTCCGCAATCGGTTTCGATCAATCCGGGACGGAGAATCACCTCTAAGCCCAGAGCCTGAGCGATGGGTTCGGCGGTTTGGCGGGCGCGCTCCAGAGGGCTGCTATAGATAGCCTTGATGGGAGCCTGGGACAGCCTTTCAGCCAGAGCTTGGGCTTGGGCATGTCCCTTCTCGTTCAAGTGAACATTGGGTAACCGCCCTGGTAAACGGCCTTTTTGGACAAATTCTGTCTCACCGTGTCGAATGAGGAGGATGGTGGGCATAGGTGTAAATCTCAATGAGGCGTTGACTATCCACCGCCGGCTTTGTGTTTATGCTTGATTTCTTTGATGGTTTCTTCAGGCAGTTCGGGCAGGGTCTGGCTTTGGCTGATGCCCAGGGCTTTGCGTTGGGCTTCTCGCCAGCGCGCCAGGCGCTCTTTGATCTGGGCTTCGTAGCCCTGCTCGCTGGGTTGATAGAAGTAGGTGCCCAGCAATTGACGCGGGAGATATTGTTGAGGTAAAAAGTGATCTGGGCTTTCGTGGGGGTATTGATAGCCTTTTCCATGGCCCAGCGCCCGCGCATCGCGGCTGGCATCCTGTAAATGTTGAGGCACCGCAATGAGGCCCTCCGCTTCGATCAATTGGAAGGCTTTAAAATAGGCCCCGGCGGAGTTAGATTTGGGTGCAGTGGATAGATACAGAGTGGCTTCAACAATGGGGTAGATCCCTTCGGGCATCCCTACATAATCGAAGGCTTGAGCCGCGGCGCTGGCCACCACCAGCCCCATTGGATCCGCCAGGCCAATGTCCTCGCCAGCCAGGATAATCAGACGGCGCAGGATGAAGCGCGGGTCTTCCCCGGCATAGAGCATTTTCGCCAGCCAGTATAAGGCTGCATCGGGATCGGAGCCGCGCACCGATTTAATAAAGGCAGAAATCGTATCGTAGTGGGCATCGCCATCCTTGTCGTAGAGCACGGCGCGGCGTTGGATGGACTCTTGAGCCACCTCTAGGGTGATATGAATCACGCCCTGGTCATCGGCTGGGGTGCTCTCTACAGCCAGTTCCAGGGCGTTTAAAGCGTTGCGGGCATCTCCCCCAGCCACGTGGATGAGATGCTCCAGGGCATCTTCATCTAACTGGATGTTTTTATTGCCATAGCCGCGTTCTTTATCCTTCAGGGCATTCTCAAGAATGCGCCGAATGTGGTGATCTTCCAGGGGGCGCAACTGAAAAATGCGCGAGCGCGAGACCAAAGCTCCGATAACCTCAAAGTAGAGATTCTCTGTGGTGGCTCCGATGAAAGTGATGGTTCCGTTTTCAACGTGAGGCAGAAGGGCATCTTGTTGGGCTTTGTTCCAGCGGTGGACTTCATCTACGAAGAGGATGGTGCGTTGAGCATACAGGCGGCGCCGTTCGATAGCGTTAGCGATGACCTGCTTCAGTTCTTCCTTGCCTGCCAGGACAGCCGAGAGGGTTGCGAAATGGCTCTTGGTATGGTTAGCGATAATCATCGCCAGGGTGGTTTTGCCGCTGCCTGGTGGACCCCACAGGATGATGGAGGAAAACAGGCGGTCGGTCTCAATGGCGCGACGCAAGAGTTTGCCTGGCCCAAGAATGTCTTCCTGGCCGACAAATTCTTCCAGGGTGCGCGGTCGCATCCGCGCCGCCAGTGGAGCTTCGCTTTTCATGCGCTGCTGCAGAGCGTGATCAAAAAGGTCCATCAAGGTGAATTATAAACGAAGGTGAAAACCCTTGCATCACCCGATTTGCTATAGGAGTTCCTGGGTTGGGCAATAAGGCGGTGCTTTTATTGACACCGGGCAGGTTTTTCTATAAACTGTATCCAGCCGGGCAAAGATGTGGGAATATTCGGTCAAAGTGTCATCGAGAATGGCCGATAACCTGAAAGAGAGAATTTTCATATGTTTAGAAAGGCTGGGAAAGGGTCATGGGTGATATACGCCAGGCGATATGGATGGGTCTGAGGCTAATTGTTGCGTTTGCGTTGGCCGGCTGCTCCTCAAAGACCGGAGAGGTTTCAAATGCTCGGCTGCCAACCAAGGTCTTGACGGCAGAGAATTCGGCCTCAGCCACACCATGGTTGATCACTCGTACCCCTGTGCCGTCGGTATGGTTGACCTCGACCCACACCCCTGCGCCCAGCCCGACGAAGACTACTGTACCCTCGGCTACATCTCCGCTTTACCAGACCTCCGAGATCAGGTTTACAGCGACGCCCACCCCGGCTGTGGTGGATTGGACAGAAGCGGGAAAATATGTCGGTGAGCAACAGGTAGTTTGTGGACCGGTGGCAGGAACCCACTACGCAGCCAGTTCCAGGGGCAAGCCTACCTTCCTGAATGTCGGAGAAGATTATCCCTCTCCCCGAAGGTTTGTGGTGTTGATCTGGGGAGAATACCGCCACAATTTCCCAGAACCTCCGGAAAGCCTTTATCTAAACAAGGATATCTGTGTCAGGGGGAAGATCACGGAGTATAAGGGGATTTTTGAGATCGAGATTCGCTCAGCGGAGGCGATAACCATACGTTAGTAGATTAATGGGGTCTAAGGCGAAATTCAGATTTTTTTTAATTTGGGGGTGTATACTTGTCTGGCAAGGAGGAACGAAAGCCCATGAACGTTAATAGACCCAAAAAAGTGTTGTTTGTTGCTCTTGTATTGTTGCTGCCAGTGTTGGCGCTCTCATGTCAATTATTAGCCCCTGAGCAGAGCCAATTGTCAGCCGGGCAGCCACCTCAAGCGACCGAGGCGGTATCTGCCCCGAGCCTGCCACCGGTTTCAGTGACAGGCCAGGGGGAAGATATACTGGTGGAGTTGTATCAAAGGGTTAACCCCTCCGTGGTCAACATCACGGTCTATGAAGAACAAAATAATCTCCTGACCCCGGCCTCCCAGGGCTCTGGCTTTGTATATGATGATCAGGGACACATTGTGACCAACGCCCATGTGGTGCATGGGGCCGCAGAGGTTGAGGTGACTTTTGCCGATGGTTCCAGCCGCACGGCTGAGATTGTAGGCGAGGACCTGCATAGCGACCTGGCCGTGGTTAAAGTTGATAGCCTCCCTGAAACTGCCAAACCCTTACCCTTGGGAAATATGGAGGACCTGGCGGTCGGCCAAACCGTGGTGGCGATTGGCAACCCATTTGGACTTCAGGGCACATTAACCCGCGGCGTCATCAGTGCCCTGGGGCGCACGATTCCGGCTCTAACCTCTTTCTCTATCCCGCAGTCTATCCAAACCGACGCCGCAATTAATCCTGGCAACTCTGGTGGGCCATTACTTAACCTTAAAGGCGAGGTCATCGGGGTTAATGCGCAAATTGAGACAGGTGGAGTGAGCAACACCAACCTGGGCATCGGCTTTGCCGTTCCGGTCAGCATCGTGCGCCTGGTGGTGCCCGACCTGGTGCAAAAGGGCAAACACGAATGGGCATGGCTTGGGGTGCGCGGTGGCGATGTGACCTCGACCCTGGCCAAGGCCATGGATTTGCCTGTGGATAAGGGCGCCTATCTGGCGGTGGTGATGCCGAATGGGCCTTCAGCCAAGGCGGGTTTGCGCGGTGCGCAGCGGACGGTGGTGGTGGATCGGAAGGAGGTTGAGGTGGGCGGCGATGTCATCACCGCCATTGATGGCCACCCGGTAAACAACTTTGACGACCTCCTGGTTTATGTCTCCCTGGAGACGCATCCCGGCCAGGTGGCCACGGTGACCATCCTGCGGGATGGGAAATACAAAGATGTGCGGGTCACCCTGGAAGAGCGGCCCACCAGTTTGCAGGAAACTGAAATTCCGAATTAGAGGTTCTCGAGTAGAGCAGGAAGTTCGCTTAAGGCGGTGATGGTGGCATCAGGGTGAATGGTATTCTCATGGGCGCGGTTGGCAGGAGTGCTGGCGCGACGGGTAATCCAAATGCTGAACAAGCCGGCGTTGCGCGCTCCTAAAATATCCGCGCCCAGTGTATCTCCCACCATGGCAGCCTGAGCGGGTTGAATCCCCCAGTGCGCCAGGGCAATTTGAAAGATCCGCGGGTTAGGCTTACGGATGCCAAGCGCGGCTGAGGTCAGAATGAGGTCGAAATAAGGACGCAGGCAAGCTTGATCTACCAGGGTTTGAACGTCGTTATCATCGCCTGCGTTTGAGATTAAACCCAAGCGATAGCCTCGTTGGCGCAGCCACTGCAACGTGGGATGGGCATCCGCCTCGGCTTTCCAATGCATCTGGCTGACGGCATACATCCTGTCCAGGGCCTGGCGGATGGTCGAATCGGGAACGTTGACGAACCCCCATTCTTCGAGAAGGGCGCGTAGGATGTAGGCCGTTGTAAATTCAATAAACTCGGTTTCTCTTTCGGCATAATATCGCTCCAGGCGCGCCCGAAACTGCCCCAGGAAAACCTCGCCATCCTGGATGCGCAAGCCCGCAGAAAGAAGGGATTGCAGCAATTCCTGGTTGCTCTCCTGAATCACTTGAGGCCATTCGCCGTCAAAATAGATCAGCGTGCCCCCCAAATCAAAGAGAACAGCATAAATAGGTCGCTCTGGTTTGTGCCTTCCGCCTCGATTCATATTCTCGATACTGTTCAATGGAATCCAGACCTCAATAACCGCGGTTGGGGTCGAAACGATTATACAACGGTAAGCCGCTCAAATAACGCTGTAAATTAGCCACAAACATTTCCACCGCCCTTTCATCGTAGTGGGGGGTGTTCCCAGAAATATGGGGGGTAAGAATCACGTTTGGCAATTTCCATAGAGGGCTATCGGCGGGGAGGGGTTCTTCAGGGAAGACATCCAGGGCGGCGCCAGCCAGCCTGTGTTCCTTCAGGGCAGAGATCAAAGCATTGTGATCCACAATCCCGCCCCGCGAGACATCTACCAGATAGGCGCTGGGTTTAACCACCGCAAGTTCCTCAACGCTGATCAGGTTGATCGTGGCGGGGGTTTTGGGAACAGTGATGACGATGAAGTCGCACTCTTTCAACATTGACCGCAAAGCCTCTGCCGGGTATAGACGGTGGACAAAATCCCCGTTGGGATCACCCATCCCTTCTGGGGTATAGTCGTAGTCCTCAGGGTGCATGGCATCGCGCTTGGTGGCCAGCACAGTGGCGCCAAAATTGACCAGCAGACGGGCTACCTGGCGCCCGATGCTGCCGTAGCCAACAATGCCCACAGTGCTATGGCGTAGCTCTCTGGGGCTGAATCGTTCCCAGCGGTCTTTGGGCCATTCGGCTCGCTTTTGAGAAGCGAGCATCTCTGGCAAGTGGTGGCCCAGTGCTAGTAGCATCATCACCACGTATTCTGCCACCTGGCTGGCGGCCGCCCCGCTGAGCGTGGTAGCGATCAGGTCGGGCTTCTTCAGTATCGGCTCATGGATCAAATGGTCAATCCCTGCCCAGTGGAATTGAACCCAACGCAGACGGGGCGCTGTCTCAGCGCTGGGGAGCACCCGCTGGGTGTATAAGACTTCAACACGCGACCACACTTCTGGCGAAATCTCTTCCGCTTTATTGGCTTTCTGCACGATGATGTGTAAGCGGGGTGAGATTTCCCGTAAGCGGCTAACCAATTTATCATTGAAAGGCAAAGTGATGAGTACCTCTACATCCTCCATAGTTGTGCTCCCATTCAGGGGTTATTCAATGATTTCACTTTCTCCTAGATAACCCATCTCCACCAGGGCAGCCAAAACTTTCTCGGCTGCTCCGGGCTTTACGATGACTGTGGTCGGCCCCAACAGGTCACCCAGGTATCGCCCTGCAGGGGATTTACGCAGGGCTTGCAGGATATGGGGTTTACGCAGGCGTAATATCATGGCGCGTTCCAGGCGCACCTCGCTGCCTTGTTCTTCCCATCGCTCCAGGGCCTGGACCAGGTTGGGAGGTAATGCCGCCGTGTGGCGACGGAGCACGCTCAGCAAGTGGGAGATTTTCAAGCCCTGCTGGCGGGCGCGGCGGAGCGAAGCAGCAGTGATGCGGTAGGAATATACCTCATTATCCACCCCTTCCCAGACACAAAAGCGAGCCACCAGATAGCGCGCCACGCGCGGGGCTAACCGCGGCACGCGAACCCGCCCGTCAGAGGTGACCACGAGAGGTTCGGTCTCGGATTTTATGCCCGGCGGTGGCTTCCCATTCAGTAAATCTTGCGCCCAGGATGAGAGGCGGAAAGCATTCGGTTTTGCCTGAGGAGTTGGCGCGGCCAGGTCCACCAGCCCCAGCCAGTGCATCGGGCCGCTGATGAGGTATCGAATCAGGGCCCCCTCCACCTCGTCCCAGTGCTCAAAGCCCCTTAGAAAGCCACCACTGGTCTGGCTGCGGATATACCAGGTGTCATAATCTCCGCCGGGGCGTTGAAAGTCGGGTTGGATGTGTTTGATAGCCGCGATGAAACTGGGTAAACTCCACCAGGTCGCTTGAGGTAAGCGCTGGACGAATTGCAGGATGGCCCGACGGGCGCGCAGGGGGTCGTTTTGCCAATCACCTTCTAGGATCAAGCCGGGCATCAAGCGCAATTCGTTGAAGGTTGGGCTCTCAAGCCAGGCTTGAACCAGAAACACCAATGCCTGAGGGCGAGGCATTTCCAGAAACTCGCGCGTCGCTTCGGGCAAGGGCAGGCGATCTACCCCGTGAACCAGGCCAGCAGAGATCAACAGGGCCTGTAAGGCCACAGGAGAGATAGCCTGAGGGGAGGACAAAGCCCAGGAGCCTTTAACGAACTCTTCCATCTCGGGGGTCAGGTTGAGCCGCAAGGCAGCCAAGAGCGTGCAGGCATGGTCGAGTATGTGATCGTTGGCGAGGAGGATATGAGCGCGTTCTGAGGGTGAAGCAGCCCTCCCCAGGGGAAGGCTTTGCGTTTCGGGGGGAGGCGAAGGCAATAAAGCCAGAAATTCGCTGGGGATGAAGGCAAACTCCTGCGGCCCATCGGGTGTATCCAGAAAGGCTCGCCCAATCAAAGCCCGATACCACAGGGCTTCGGCTGGGGAGGCGGGTTGGAGATAAGGGCGCTCACGGTCGCGTCGCCCGGCTCCCATCTGGCGCACTTGGCCATAACGGCGGGTGAACATCTTCCAGGGGAGTTTGCCCCCATTCCTGAGCAGATCATCCAGGGCTTCTCGGGCATTGGTAGGTAGAGAATCAAGCGCCTGCCTCACTCGGTCGCGATTTAAGGTTGAGGCAAACTGCTGTATCGCCTGGCGCAAAGGCGAGGCGCTTTCCCGGGCCTGGTCTTGCTGGATGCCCCAGAGTTCATAGACGATGCGCAGGAAGCCGGGATCTTGGGTTTGCAGGCGCTGGCTTAAATCTGGGAGGCGAGTGCTCACAATCCGCTCATTCAGGTGAAGATACAAGCCTTGTGGTTGTTTTTGGCTCAGGCCACAATTTCGATTGCCCCTGGCAATATCTCTACCGCGAGTTGGCGCACATCCACACCAAACCCGGCAAAGATCTCACCATCGGTGTGAATCAAGAGTGGGCGGTCGGATTGAAGGTTGAGGCTACGAAAAGTGCCTATCTGCACCTGAGGGAAACGCAAGTGGCTGCCTTTCATGAACTCGGGTAGCAGGCGCAACATCATTGGTCGGGAGACACGGCGCACGCCTACATAGTGGCCTAATCCGTCGTCATTGCGGGCTGGAGGGGCAACGTAAAACCCTCCGCCTTCGCGGCTGCCGTTGCAAAGCACCAGCATCAAGAGTTCCTGATCCCAGGTTTCCTGGTCGCTGGAAACCTGCAAGCGAGGCGCCTCATGGTTTAATATAATAGTTTGTAGAACTGCTACCAGGTAAATGAAAAAGCCACGCAGGTAAGGGTAATTGCGCGAGCGAATGGTCACGCTGGCATCGAAACCAATGCCCAGGGCGTTGTCCCAATATTCGGTGCGGCCTAAATTGTCCTGAACCTTACCAACATCAATGGCTCGGGGTTGCCCGCTTAACACCTGGCGCAGGGCATAGGCTGGGCGGGGGTCCATGCCAATGGAGTGGGCAAAGTCGTTGCCAGAACCCATGGGTACAACTCCTAAGCGTGGTCGCCTGTCGGGTGGCACCTGCATCAGGCCGTTGATCACTTCGTGAACGGTGCCGTCACCACCCACTGCGACCACCAGTTCGTAGCCTTCTTCAGCAGCCTGGCGGGCCAACTCTGTGGCATGTGTGGGATAGACCGTGCCCGTCCAATCGGCCCCGCCAAATTCATCGGCGATGGGTCGCAAATCTGCCGCCCAGCGCCAGGCGCGGCCTAAATCGGCGTTGGGATTAATGATGAGTTTTGTTTTATGTTTGGGCATAGGGTTAGTATCGGCTCTTGAGCTCCTTTACTGGTAGGATGATTTGACCTTCTTCAGGGTCACCTAGGCAGGTAACCTGATCCGCTCGAGTGGAAGTCATCCAGGCAGTGTAAGCAGCCATCAGGGCATCTAATTCGCCTGGGGAGTAAACCTCTTCATCGGGTAGAATTCCCTTGAGCAGGCGATGGCGGGTAATTTCCTCAAAAAAGCGCATGGGATCGGGGACGTTGATATTGTGCTCAAACAAGACCAGTTGCCGTTGCAAGCGGCCTTCGAGGCTGTGTTTGGGAAAGGGCGCCCGACCCAGGAGCACGGTGAAACAGGCGTGAGGATAGACCTCGATCATCCGGCGTTCGCCAGCCTGAGCTGGATAATCCTTAAAACCTAATCCTTCCAGGTGCTGATACAGCATAAAACCCATTTGCATCCATCTGGGGCAGGCGCTGGCCTTGGAGGCGGTCTTAGGGCAGGGGATGTTGTGCTGACGCAACAGATATTCGGCGACACGAAAATTTGTCCAGCGGCCGGGGCGGGGTGGCGGCGAGAGACTCTCGCGCACGGATGGTCGCTCCATGGCTCTCTGGTTGGGGCGGCGTGGGGCGCATACGGCTACCATCGCCTGATGCTGTCCGGCGACAAAGGCTAACGCCTCGTCCATTTCGCCCTGGCCCAGAGCCATCAATTGCAAGTCTTCGTTTAAGGCCGCATAGACGAAGGGCTGCTTTCCGGCCGTGGGATCTATGCCAATGAAGGTGGTGTGGCTGAAGAACATCATGGGCGCGATATGCCGTACATCTGATCTGGGGTTAGGATCTCGGGGAAGCGATGGCGCAATTTCAGACGCGTAGTATAGCACAGGTGACAGGCATCCGCATATGTCTCTGTGGGTGACAATCCGTATTGTCTGGCCAAAGCGATCGGGCCTCCCCTCAGCAATGGGCCACAGATGGGATGGGTTTGCGGGGCGTATTCTTCGCAGATTTTCCTCAAGGGTTTTCGGAAGAGGTTGCCAAGTACAATGCCTTGACAGATATGGATGTTCCCCAAGGGGTCAAGATGTACCCTGCCTGGTTCGTCCAGGTTTTCGTGAGGACAGGCTGTGAATTGTTCAGGGGGATGTTGCAAAGCCCGCCCGCTCAATGTCTCGGCTGCCCGGCCGCGGAACATAACCTGCGATTCTCCTTCGGGGAGTTTAGCCCTACTGGGAGCACAAGCGCTCTCTTCGGGTTGAGCAATGGTGATGATGGCGGCTGGGATGTTCAGGGATTCGGCCGCTTGAATGGCATACTGTGCCTGGCGGCTAAGTTTTTCATTGTAATGATATAAGTCACTGCTCAACGCAAGGTCTTGGACTAAACCTGCAAAGGGCTTGAGCCATTGTAACGCATCCGCCTCGCTGGTAGCCCAATAGGTGTTAGTCACCATTCCCACTTGAAAACCCATCTCGGTAGCCATTTGGACACCTCTAACCAACGTAGCGTAGTACAGAAATGGCTCTCCACCTTCAAAATAGATCCAACGGATGCTCTCGCAATCGGCGGCCTGGCGGAGGAAGAAGCCGATCTGCTCCAGGGTCATGACCCCTTCCTGCCATGGGCTGCCCCACACGAAGCAGTGATCGCACTCGAAAGTGCATTGATAAGTCAGGAGGAAATGTAACTCGGACAATTGCATAACCTGAGTTTAGCGCAAAAGGGAGGGAAATGCAATAAAAAAGTGGGATGTCTGTCATGTTTAGAATAATACACCTTTCTTTTGACGAGAGGGCTTGCCTCGGCTATACTATAGTAGTCTGTTGGGCAGAGGTAAAAAATCCTCTGCGGGTTCTCTTTCAGCCACTTCAATCTATTTCTCAAGGAGGGCACGGATTTACAGGTGCATCAATTTGAGCCTCACCCTTAACCCCCCGGGTCAATACCCTATTAACCACCTTTGATTCAGAGAAGGAGATTTCATATGAGCGAGTTCAAACTTACCTATGCCACCATGTTCAGTCCTCCAGAGGAGTTGCATACGCGTTTCGAGGAGGCTCTGGTCAAGGTTAAAGCCAATTTGGGGAAAGAATATGGCATGATCATTGATGGCAAAGACCGCTTTGCTGCCGAAAAGTTCGAAGATCGAAACCCTGCCAACACCGAGGTGGTGCTGGGTATCTTTCAAAAGGGTACAGAACAAGACGCTCATGATGCTCTGGCGGCAGCGCGCAAAGCTTTCCCCATGTGGAGCAGGATGAAGTGGCAAGATCGTGTGGCTTTACTGCGCAAAGCGGCTGATCTGATTGATCAGCGCATTTTTGAGATTGGCGCAGCCATGGCGATGGAGGTGGGTAAGAACCGCATGGAGGCGCTGGGCGATGTCGCCGAGACAGCCGACCTGATTCGCTATGCCTGCTACCAGATGGAGAAGAATGAGGGCTTTATTGTGGAGATGGGGCAGGACCCCCTGGTGGGCTATAAAGCCACCAATATATCCGTGTTGCGCCCGTATGGAGTCTGGCTGGTGATTAGCCCCTTCAACTTTCCAATGGCACTGACGGGTGGCCCGGCTGGCGCTGCCCTGGTGACCGGGAATACGGTGGTCATGAAGCCGGCGACAGATACCCCCTGGGTGGTGCGCTTACTGGCTGAGTGTCTCAGAGATGCGGGTTTGCCCGACGGCGTCTTTAACTATGTCACTGGCCCTGGCCGCACGTTAGGTCAGGCTTTGATTGATAGCCCCGAGGTGGATGGGGTTACGTTTACCGGTTCGTATGATGTGGGGATGAAGATTTTCCGCGATTTCGCTCAGTTCAAGTATGTGCGCCCGACCATCCTGGAACTGGGCGGCAAAAACCCGGCCATCGTCTCACGCAATGCCGACCTGGAAAGGGCTGCCGTCGGCATCGTCCGTTCTGCTTTTGGTCTGCAAGGGCAGAAGTGCTCGGCCTGCTCACGGGTTTATATCGAAGCCCCGGTGTATGATAAACTGGTTGACCGCCTGGTGGATCTCACCAATAAACTAGCCATCGGTGATCCCACTGAAAGACATGTCTATATGGGTCCCGTGATTAATAAGGATGCATATCAGAATTACAAGACCTTCACCGAAGAACTCTCGCAGGCGGGTCGATTCCTGACGGGCGGTAAAGTGCTCACTGATGGCGACTATGCCAAAGGCTATTTTGTCACACCAACCCTGGTGGCTGATTTGCCCCTGGATCATCGCTTGTGGAAGTATGAGATGTTCCTGCCCATCACCACCCTGGCGAAGGTGAATAGCCTGGATGAGGCCATGACCCTGGCAAACGATGTGAATTACGGCCTGACGGCTGGTTTTTATGGTTCAAAAGAAGAGACGCAGTGGTTCTTTGAGAACATTCAGGCCGGGGTCACCTATGCTAACCGCCCTCACGGGGCAACCACCGGCGCCTGGCCAGGTTTTCAGCCGTTTGGAGGTTGGAAGGGCTCTGGTGCTACCGGTAAAAACGCTGGTGGACACTATTACCTCCAACTCTATATGCATGAGCAGATCCGAACCTTGATCGAGTGATACTCGCTTAACGAAGGAAGTGCCTGGCGTTTAAGAGGCGACTAACCGCCCTTGAAACGCCAGGCTTATCCTGCTATGCTCAAGTGGCAGATTGGACAATTCTTTATCTTCTTGGGTTTAATTCTCCTGGTCTTGTTTTATATATCTGACCAGGTGAAAACCCCGGAGTATGGATACTTTTGTCCTGGCTTGCTGTTCTTGCTCCTGGGGGGGTATCTGATGTGGTTGGGAAGGGCGCCTTCCACTCCCAGCGAGCGCTTTCGATTATTCCGTAAGAGAGAGAAAGGCGAAAAGAAGTAAAGGGTATGGGAAAACTGATAACTCTATCTGAAGCCATCGCCCGTTATGTCCACGATGGGGATGTGGTCTATGCAGCGGGGTTTACCCACTTGATTCCCTTTGCTGCGGCGCATGAGATCATCCGTCAGGGACGGCGCAATCTGGTGCTGGCGCGGGCCACGCCGGATTTGATCTATGACCAGATGGTGGCTGCCGGCTGTGCGCGCAAAGTGATCTTCTCCTATATGGGGAATCCAGGCGTGGGCTCTCTGCGCGTGGTGCGGGCGGAGATCGAAGCGGGGCGTCTGGAGTGGGAGGAGTATTCTCATTTCAGCATGATCTCGCGCCTTCAGGCTGGCGCGGCGGGATTGCCGTTTATGCCGATGATGCCCACCGCCGCAGGAGACCTGGAAAGGGTCAATCCAAATTATCGGCGCGTGGTAGACCCCTATTCGGGCCAGGAAGTGGTCGTGGTGCCAGCCTTACAGCCCGATGTGGCGATTGTCCATGTGCAACGCGCCGATGCTGAGGGGAACGCCCAAATTTGGGGCATCATCGGCGAGCAAAAAGAGGCGGCCTTTGCGGCGCGCCATGTGATCGTTACCGCGGAAGAGATCGTGGATGAAGAGATTATCCGCTCTGATCCCAATCGCACCTTGATCCCAGGTTTTATCGTGGACGCGGTATGTCACGTCCCTTATTGTGCCCATCCGTCTTACACCCAGGGGTATTACGATCGGGATAACGATTTTTATCTGGAATGGGATCGCATTAGCCAATCGCGGGAGGCGGTGCAGAGGTATCTGGAGGAATGGGTTTATGGCGTAAAAGATCGGGCTGAATATTGGGAAAAATTAGGCGCAGAAGTCCAGGCGCGATTAAAAGTTGAGCCACGCTTAAGCGCGGTGGTCAATTATGGGCAATATTAGGTTTGCCCTGCTCGAAGAGCTCTCTCAGAGAGGCGTGATGCAATTCAATCACAGGCAATACATCAAACAAGAGTAGACGCTGAATGGCTATGACGCTCGAATATTCTACTCAAGAATTGTTGACCATCAATGCCGCCCGCCTTTTGCGGGACGGTGATGTCGTTTTTGTGGGCGTGGGATTGCCAAACCTGGCGTGCAACCTGGCGCGGCGCACCCATGCACCGAATCTGGTGATGATTTATGAGGCAGGGGTGATTGGTGCCCAACCGGCGCGCTTGCCGCTCTCTATTGGCGATCCGACCCTGGTTAGCGGTGCTCTCTCCGTGTGCAGCATGTACGACATCTTTGCCCTCTATCTCCAGCGGGGAAATATAGATGTGGGCTTCCTGGGTGGGGCGCAGATTGATCGTTTCGGTAACATCAATGCTACCGTTATCGGCGATTACTATCACCCCAAGGTGCGCCTGCCCGGTTCGGGGGGTTCTATGGAAATTGCGGCCTGGGCTAATCGTTGCTATATCATCACCCCCCACCAGCGGCGGCGTTTCCCTGAAAAAGTGGATTTCCGTACCTCAGCCGGTTTTCTAGGAGGGCGCCCTGAACGTGAGGCAGCTCACTTACGGGGTAAGGGTCCCCAGGCGGTGGTTACGGATTTAGGCATCCTGGAACCAGATGAGAACGGAGAGTTGATCCTGACCGCCCTTCATCCCGGATGTACTGTGGAGCGAGCGCGCGCCAACACCGGCTGGGATTTGAAGGTTGCACCAGAGTTGCGCTTCACCCAACCTCCCACGGAAGAGGAATTGCATATTTTGCGCACAGAATTGGACCCACAAGGGATTTATTTAAAGAGCGGCGCCTGAAGGGGTTTGACATCCCTTCCTTCAGCCTTCACGGTTCAAAGTATTGGTTCGGTGGTTGGAATTTGTAGGAAGGATCAATGAGTTTCTTTCTGGCTCTTCTTCCAATCCTGGTTATATTGTTTTTAATGGTGGGTTTACGCTGGGGAGCTGCCAGAGCTGGCGCCGCGGGGTATTTGCTGGCTCTGGGGATCGCCAGCGCATTTTTTGGGGCCGGGGTGCGGTTACTGGCATATGCCCTGGTCAAAGCCCTGCTGTTGAGCGTGGATGTCTTGTTAATTATCTGGGCCGCCTTTCTTTTATATCAGGTGGTAGATGAAGCCGGGGCAATCCGCACGATTGGGCAGGCACTGCCGCACCTGACCAATGATCCAGGGATGCAGGCGCTGATCATTGGCTGGGTGTTTGCTTCATTCCTGCAAGGCGTTGGGGGCTTCGGTGTGCCGGTGGCAGTGATCGCGCCTGTGCTGGTCGGACTGGGTTTTTCACCCACGGTTGCGGTGGTGATCCCGTCGCTGGGGCACGGTTGGGCGGTCACCTTTGGTTCGTTGGGTTCTTCGTTTCAGGCTCTCATGGCGGCTACAGGGCTGACGGATAAAGTGCTGGCACCTTATTCGGCGCTCTTTTTAGGGGCTTCAGGCCTGGTGGTGGGGTGGATGGTGGCGCATGCGGCTGGAGGATGGGGGACTGTGCGCCGCTTGTTCTGGCCTGTGCTGCTCTTGGGGGTGGCGATGGGGCTGGGCCAATACCTCGTGGCAGTGAGCGGTGTGTGGAATCTGGCGGCTTTTGTCGGCTCTCTGGTAGGGTTAGGGGTTGCATTTCCTCTGGCGCGGAGATACAAGGGCCCAGAAAAGGATAATGGCGACCTGAACCTGAAAGCCCTGATGCTGGCCCTCTGCGGTTATGCGGTGTTGATGCTGGTTATCCTGGCCGTTCAGTTTATACCCTCACTCAACCGCTTCCTCGGCCAGGTCGTGATCAATCTCAACTTTCCAGAATTGCGCACAGCCTTGGGGTTTGTCACCGCGGCTGGAGCGGGGCGGAAACTGGCGATATTTCGCCATACGGGTACGGTGTTGTTTTACGCTTCGTTTTTTGCTTATTGGATCTATCGCAAGGCGGGCTTGTATCAGGCGGGGGCGGTGAAACGCATAGTCAATGGCACCTTGCGCCGGGTCATGTCCTCCAGTGTGAGCATCGTTTCCATGGTGAGCATGGCGGTCATCATGGAACATGCCGGTATGACAGATCGGCTAGCGCGCGGTATGGCCGAGGGGATGAACGGGCTGTTCCCCCTGGTTGCGCCCTGGATTGGCGCTCTGGGAGCCTTTATGACGGGGAGTAACACCAATTCGAATGTGGTATTTGGGGCGCTCCAACAACATACTGCAGAGATCTTGGGCTTCTCCGTGCGTGTCGTTCTGGCAGCCCAGACAGCAGGGGCAGCCCTGGCTTCGGTCATGGCGCCTACCAAGGTGGTGGTTGGGGCTAGCACGGCAGGGATGGCGGGGCGCGAGGGCGAGGTGATGCGTAAATTGCTGCTCTACACCGGGATACTTGTGGCGTTGATCAGCCTGTTTGCCGGGGTTGGCATCTGGTTGGAGGGTTGAGGTAGATGTCCAGGATGTCGGAATGGCTGAAAAGGCTGCGCCAGCATACCTTTACGATCCACGTTTGGGCTTTTGCCCTGATGATTTTCTCGGCGGCGCTCTTGTATCGCGCTGCTCAGCAAGATAGCCAGGCGGGTGAATGGGCTTTATTAATCCTGTTTACCCTGGCTAATGTGCTGGTTTTGTTGGTCAAATAATGATTTAGCATGATTCGTTTTAGGCTGGACTTAGAATGATCGCGCAGATGGACTTGCTTCTTTCCTTCAAAAAACACTTCGACCGAGCGCCTAGGCTGCGCGTCAGGGCGCCTGGGCGGGTCAACCTGCTGGGGGAGCATGTGGATTATAATCAGGGGCCTGTCTTACCTGTAGCTCTGGATCTGGCGCTCTATCTGGTGGCCGCACCGAGCAGTGATGATATTGTCAGGCTGCAAGCCCTGGATCTAGGGGAAGGCGCCGCCTTTCGCATAGCCGAAGTGGAGAATAAAGTGGATGTGGAAGGGCGACCTCTGCCTCTATGGGCGCGCTACCCGGCCGGGGTTGCCTGGGCTTTAAAACAGGCAGGATTAGAGCTCACTGGGGCGCAGGTAGCCTATGCTTCCGACGTGCCCATCGGGGCGGGCTTAAGTTCATCGGCAGCGGTGGAAGTGGCCTTTGCTGCCCTATGGCGAGCTTTTGGGGGATGGTCGGTGGATAATCTTACCCTGGCGCGCTTATGCCAGCGGGCTGAGAACGAATATGTGGGGATGGCGTGTGGGCTGATGGATCAATTTGCCAGCGCTTGCGGGGTGGAGGGGCACGCCTTATATTTTGATACGCGCAGTTTGGAATGGCAAGCGCTGCCTCTGCCGCATCACACCGCCCTGGTGATTGCCGATTCGGGTGTGCGGCGTAGCCTGACCTCGTCGGAATACAATGAACGCCGCGCAACCTGTGAGAAGGCGGTGGAGTTATTGCGCCAATATTTACCTCACATCCAGTCGCTGCGGGACGTCTCCTCCACGGAATTGATGGCTTATAGTTATTTGCTGCCTCCGTTAGTTGCCCGACGAGCAGAGCATGTGGTCAAAGAGATCGCGCGGGTCGAATCGGCGGTGCGCGCCTTGCAGCGTCAGGATGCCAGGGCGTTTGGGGCGCTGATGTTTGCCGGTCACGCCAGTTTGCGCGATCTATATGAGGTCAGCACCCCTGAATTAGACGCGCTGGTAGAAATCGCGCGTGGGTTGCCGGGTTGTATTGGGGCGCGCCTGACAGGCGCGGGCTTTGGGGGGTGTACCGTCAATCTGGTTGAAGAGGCGTACGCGGAGCAGTTCATCCAGGGGTTGAAACAAGGCTATCTCCACAAGACAGGCAAACAGGCGGAGATCTATCTATGCCGCGCCAGCGCGGGCGTCACCGTAGAGGTGATTTGATGAGATTAGTCTCGGCGGGTGAACCCTGGTGCAGGCGTGGGTTTTGTGGGCCGGGAGTTTAAGCCCGTGCACAGAGCAAATCAAGGGGTAACACCCCAAAGGAGAATCGTGCCGTCGTAAGAGGCCGATGCCAGCAGCCGCCCGTCGGCCGAAAAGGCCAGGCTATTGACCCCGCGGGGATGGCCTTCCAACGTGCGCAGGACTTGCCCGCTGGCGATATCCCAGAGGCGCACCTTGTTGTCGAAATAACTCTCCCCACTCGCCAGAACGCTCCCATCTGGACTAAAAGCTAGACATTCCACCACCCCTTCAGCCTTGAATTCGGCGATGAGGCCGCCTTTGGCGACATCCCACAGGCGAATCAGGCCATCGTAGTGGCCGGTTGCCAGGGTTTTACCATCGGGTGAGAATGCCAGGCTATTGACCGCCCCGCTAAAAGAGGCGTGCAAATTATGCAAGCGTTTACCATCCTTCATCTGCCAGATTTTGACGGCGTAGCGGTCTGGCGTGGTGGCAAGCAATTCCCCGTTTGGCGAGAAAGCCAGATCGAGCACGAGGCCCGGCCTGAGAATGCGGGTGATTTCCCAGGTGAATGTAGACCAGATGATAACTTTGTTATCGGCTTCATTGCGGCTGATAAAGGCTGCAGCGAAGACATTTCCAGGTGAAAACTTGACGCTGGCTATGGGATAGATGTCCCCCAGGAAAACGCCCATAGGTTGCCAATCTGGCCCGCGCCAGAGTGAGATGCTTCCCAAATAGCCCTGATCTTCAGTGATAGAGGCATTGCTGGCGGCCAGAAAGCGTCCGTCGGGGCTGAAGGAGATGGCAGTAATCCCCTTTTCAGCCTTGAGGCTATGCGCCCTTTCTCGGGTTTGAATAGTGTACAGGTGAATCTGATCCGCGGTGGCAATCGCCAACAGCCCACCGTGTGCGTTCCAGGCGAGGTCAATGGCTGCATCTTCTTGGATCTTGGCCAAAGCGGATGTAAGCGCCGCGCTGGCAAGAGAGATGGGTTGTAGTGCTTGAGGCAGCGGCGTGCCTGGCTCCAGCAGGGGCGGTGGCGTGGGGGATGACGTGGGAGAAGGTTGCAGAGTTGGAGAAGGTGAAGATATAGGGGTCAGTGTTGGAAGTAAAAGCCGGGCCGTAGCGCTAGGGGGAGACGAGGAGGTGAGCGTGGCTGTTGGCGCAGGGAGTGGCGCAGCACATGCGCTCAGGAACAAGAGCAGGGATAAACACACAGCATGCTTGGCGGTCATGTTGATAGTTTGACGATCGTCACCCCTTCGCCGCCTTCTCGATCCCCGCCGGGTTCAAAGGCGCGGACGTGGGGGTGGTTGTGCAGGGTTTGACGCACGACCTGGCGCAATTTTCCACTGCCTTTGCCATGGATGATGCGCACAAAAGGCAAGCCGGCCAGAAAAGCGGCATCCAGATAACGTTCCAGGTTATCCAGGGCTTCATCGGCACGCTGACCGCGCAGATCCAGTTCCAGCCCAGGTGAAGGGGTGAAGGCGCTAAACCCTGAGGGTTGGCGGGGAGGTGCTTCCTCCAGGGAAACCGTCGTACTGTCCACCAGTGGCTGCAGGTCTGCTGGGTTTGCCCGGACGCGCATTCTGCCCACCTGCACTTCGACTTCGTCCTCATCTATGGCGGTGATGACACCCTGAGTGTTCAGGGTGCGCAAACGCACGCGGTCTCCCAGTTGAATCGGGCGGTGAAGGAGGCGTTCCTCTTTTGGGGTGGGGCGCGCAAGGGCTTTTTCCAGGCGTTCTTCGATTTCTAAAGCCTTCTGCTCGATTTGCTGCGCTGGCTGCAAGGATTGACGCGCCTGGGCCAGAGTGCGACGTAACTGCCGAATTTCTTCTTGTAGCGCCTGGAGTTGGGCTTCAGCCTCCAGGCGAGCGCTTTCTAAAATGTCTCTACGCTCGTCTTCGATTTTTTCCAGGCGCTCAGCCAATTGGGCGCGTAAGCGTTCCGCCTGCTGGCGAGCGGCCTCGGCGGCGAGGCGCGCCTGCCGCGCTAAATCCCGTTGGCGGTGGATTTCGTCGAGCAGGTCCTCGGTGCGCAGGTCGGTGGGGTTAAGTTCGGCTCTGGCAGCGGCGATGATCTCTTCGGGCATGCCCAGGCGTTGAGCGATCGCCAACGCGTTTGAACGCCCGGGTAAACCTATGGTCAGGTGATAAGTGGGTCGTAGCGTTTCCAGATCGAATTCTACGCTGGCATTGACCACTCCGGGTGTGGTGTGAGCAAAGGCTTTCAGTTCGGGGTGGTGCGTGGTGACCAGGGTGGTAATACGGCGTTCCAGCAAATGGCTGAGCAAAGCCCGCGCCAGAGCGGCTCCCTCTTGAGGGTCGGTTCCTGCGCCTAATTCATCCAAGATCACCAGAGAGCGATGGTTGGCTTGTTGGAGGATGCGGATAATGTTAGTAATGTGCCCTGAAAATGTGGAGAGGGATTGTTCGATGGATTGTTCATCACCAATATCGGCAAAGACACTCTCAAAGACGCTGATTTCCGAGCCGGATTGAACGGGAATATGCAGTCCGGCTTGTGCCATCAAGGCCAGTAAGCCCACGGTTTTGAGCGTAACGGTTTTTCCACCCGTGTTGGGACCGGTGATCACCAGGGCGAAGGATTGGGAATCCAATTCAACATCAATGGGTACCACGCTGCGGGGATCAAGCAACGGATGGCGTGCCTGAAATAGACGGATCACGCTGCCAGGATGGTTGGGGTTGGGTGCGGGAGGCAGGGGACGCAGGACGGGTTCGACGGCGGCTAACGCTTGAGCGTATCGGGCGCAGGCAAAGGCAAGGTCCAGTTCTGCCACAGCATCCAGGGTTTGCAAGATCTGGCTGGCATGCAAGCCTACCTGCTCCGACAGGCTGGCCAGGATACGGCGCTCTTCATCGCGTTCAGCCAGTTGCAGTTCACGATACTGGTTGTTGAGTTCAACCACGGCCAGGGGTTCAACGAAGAGCGTTGCCCCTGAAGCCGATTGATCATGGACGATGGCTTTGATGCGGCCTTTGAATTCGGCCCGCAAAGGGATGACATAACGCCCATCGCGCTGGGTAATGAGGGCTTCTTGAAGCAAGGGGGCGTTTTTAGGGTCGCTGATCATGCGTTGCATCTTGCTCAGCAGACGTTCGTGGACGAGGCGCAGATCGCGGCGGATGGTGGCTAGTTCGGGGGAGGCGTCGTCCAGAATGTCGCCATAATCGGAGAGGGCGCGTGAAATGGCCTCGATCAGACCGTATGGTGGGGAAATCTGAGCGGCGATAGCGCTGAGGTTAGGATAAGCCAGGCTGAGGCGCTCAATTTGGCGGGCAAGCGTGCGCGCCGCAATCAGGGTTGATTTAACCTCGAGCAAATCCTTCGGCAACAAGACGCCGCCATGTTTGGCCAGGTCCACAGCGAGGCGGATATCGTGCGCGCCTCCGATGGTCAAGTCTGGGTGGGAGTTCAGCAAGGCGACTGCCTCTCGGGTGACAATCTGACGACGTTGGGCTTCATCAAAATCTGAGGCAGGCTGGAGGGCGCGGGCTTTCTCCGCCGATAGCGAAAATGCACAATATGTGGCCAGGCGTTCCAGTATTTTAGGAAACTCTAAAGTGTGTAGAGATTTGTTATCCATATCAGGTATTAATCCGAGGCAACGGCTGAGGAGGTCACTGATCAAAGGCGCACATAACAAAATAGTAAGAATTTTTAAGGTTTTTCTTGGCTAAAATTCTTCTATAATAGTAACATTATTATAATTCGAGGCGAATTTATCTGCACTTATAACAAGGATGATCATCATGATGAATAAAAAGGCTAAGAAAGGACAGGGGTTAACGGAGTATGCGTTGATTATACTGCTTGTGGTGTTGATCGTGATCATCGTCTTATCTCTAATGGGGGCGCCCGTGGCCAATATGTTCAGTCAAGTGGTAGCGGCTTTTTAAAAAGGGGTGGAAAAATCTTGACAGAAATGCAAGGCTGATTATAATAATAAGCAGTAAAGCCAACACAGATCTCGCCCTCCAGGGAAGATCACTAACAACTGAATGAGACGCTGAGGCGTCAGAGACCTGGGTTAGTGGCCTGATGGTCTGACGGGCCGATGTCAGGAAAGGGAGACATCGGCACTTGCGTCTCTGTGAAAGAGACCACAAGAGCCTTGACAGGCGAGGGCGAGGCTGGTAAAATCCAGCCCGCTGAATAACCAGGACCTTAACAACTGAAGAGTGATAGAAAGCAAGCCTGTGCATCCAGAGTAAACACAAGACCTTAAACGCACTATGTGCGTAAAAGTTCTTGCGGAGAGTTTGATCCTGGCTCAGGATGAACGCTGGCGGCGTGCTTAATACAT
>JBBILY010000025.1:0-25188 GCA_037444705.1 Chloroflexota bacterium
GTTGGGGATCACCCTGTTGCTGAGCGGCTTATCTCTGTTTAGCTTCAGGCTGCTCTATGGCGAGCCGCGCATTCCACCAGCCATTACACCTTTTGAGCGGCTAAACCTCCTGCCACAGGTGCCGATCTTAGGCCCAATTCTGGAGCAATATGCCCTGACCTACGTGGCGTTAGCATTGGTACCCCTCATTTGGTGGGTGATGTATCGCACCAACTTCGGATTACAGTTGCGCGCCGTGGGAGAGAACCCTGAGGCAGCCGATGCGGCAGGGGTGAATGTCTTCCTGATCCGTTACGTGGCGCTGGCCATTGGCGGGGGGCTGATGGCAGCCGGTGGGGCTTTTCTCTCCCTGGCTCAGTTAGGGGCGTTTACCTATGGGGTAATCGCCGGCCGGGGATGGGTGTGCATTGCTTTGATCATCTTCGGCAACTGGCACCCTGTGCGGGTGTTGTGGGGGGCGCTGCTCTTCGGAGGCGTGTTTGCCCTGCAACTCCGCTTGCAGACCACCGGCTTGCAAATGCCCTACGAGACCTTCCTAGCCCTCCCCTATCTGGTGACCATCGTCGCCCTGGCCATCGCCGGGCGCAATGCCTCATACCCGGGCGCGCTCTTGAAACCTTATAAACGCGAATGAGGTCAAAACCGCATCCGAAAATGTTGCTTCTCTAATAAGGAGGTGAACTTGGCTGTCAAGTCGCTTGTCAAACTCAGTGCCTATTATGACTCAGTCACCTTGATGCTGGTAGCGCGGGAACTCACCCGCCTGCCAGGGGTGATGGACGCCGCAGTGGTCATGGCGACCGAGGCCAATAAGGCCATTCTCCGTCAGGCGGGATTGCTGACCCCCCAGGCCCAGGCTGCCGGCCCTAACGATCTGGTCATGGTTGTTTCCGCGGCTGCGGAGGCACTTGACCACGCCCTGGCGCAAGGGGAGAAATTGTTACAGAAAAAGCAACCCGAAAGCGCCGCCCTTGCTGCCTCACCCGGCTTTGCCCAGAGTTACCGACCGCGCACGCTGGCCGCGGCCGCCAAGGCTAACCCCCAGGCGAACGTTGCGGCGATCTCGGTGGCTGGGCGCTACGCCGCCGACGAAGCCTGGGAGGCGCTCCACCGCGGCCTGCATGTCTTCCTCTTTAGTGACAATGTCCCTCTTGAGGATGAGGTGAGGCTGAAGCGTTATGCCCAGGAGGCCGGCCTACTGGTGATGGGGCCTGGGGCCGGCACAGCCATTATCAACGGTGTAGCCCTGGGTTTCGCCAACGCGGTGCCCACCGGGGCGGTAGGTCTGGTTTCGGCCGCCGGTACAGGATTACAAGAGGTCACCAGCCTGCTGGCGAGGCATGGGGCGGGCATCTCACAAGCCATTGGCACTGGCGGGAGGGACATGAGCCAGGCGGTGGGCGGGATCACCACGCTGATGGGGTTGCAAGCCCTTCAGGAGGATCAGGCTACCGAGGTGATTGTGCTCATCAGCAAACCACCTGCAGCATCGGTAACCCGCAAGGTGCTCGACCAGGTCAGCCGCAGCCACAAGCCGACGGTGATCTGCTTTTTAGGAGAGGACGCTCAAAGTCTGAGGGTTGCCGGCAAAAGGGGCATATGGGCAGTGCGCACCCTGGAGGAAGCGGCGCAGCAAAGCCTGGCGCTGGTCCAGGGTGAGGCGGGCTATATGCCTCAAGAGGAGATCGCTGCAGAAAGAGTAGCCGAATTGCGGCGGCGCTTGCAGCCCGAACAGCGCTACCTGCGCGGCCTCTTTTCGGGAGGGACCTTGTGTTATGAAGCCCAGTTGATCTGGCGGGAGCGCTTGCGTGAACCCGTTTACTCCAATGCTCCACTGGATGAGGCAAATAAACTCCCCGACTCAACCCGCAGCCAGGGGCACACGGCGGTTGACCTGGGGGAGGAGGAGTTCACCGTGGGTCGTCCCCACCCCATGATTGACAATGACCTGCGCATGCGGCGCCTGTTGCAAGAAGCGCGTCAACCCGAAGTGGCTGTAATCCTGCTGGACGTCGTCCTGGGCTATGGGGCTCATCCCGATCCCGCCTTCGAACTGGCACAGGCGGTGCGCCAGGCGCGTCAGCAGGCGCTTGAGGCCGGTCGCGAGGTGCTCTTCGTGGCTTCGGTCACCGGCACTCAAGGCGATCCACAAAACTACTGGCGCCAGGTGCAACTGCTGGAGGAGAGCGGGGTCATCCTTTGCCCCAGCAACGCCGCGGCTGCCAGGCTGACTTCACGCATATTGGAGGAACATGGATAAACCCGCTGTCATTCAACCTCTTTTCGGCCAACCGTTGACGGTTCTCAACCTGGGCCTGGAGATTTTTACCCGCTCCCTTCAAGAGCAGGGGGTGGCGGTCGTCGAAGTGGACTGGCGGCCGCCCCAGGTAGCTCATCTGCGCACAACCCGCCAGGGAATTGACATTGACGCTGCCAATCAGGAGGTGTGCCGGCGCATCAAGCAGGGTCGGCCGGTGCTGGTGGGCATGGGGATTGCCAGAGAAGTGATCCCAGGCATGCACGCGCGCATGATCCTGCACGCTGGCCCGCCGATCACCTGGGAGCGCATGTGTGGCCCTCAACGCGGGGCGGTTATGGGAGCGCTGATCTATGAAGGCCTGGCTCAGGACGAGGCCGAGGCCGCCGACATGGCCGCCTCAGGCGCCATCGAGTTCGCCCCCTGTCACCATCACCACGCCGTTGGTCCCATGGCCGGCATCATCTCCCCTTCCATGCCGGTGTTCATTGTCGAGAACAAGACCTTTGGCAATCGGGCCTATTGCACCCAGAACGAAGGCCTGGGGAAAGTGCTGCGTTATGGAGGCATGGGCCCAGAAGTCTATGCCCGCTTGAAATGGATGGAACAGGTGCTCTACCCAACCCTGGACCGGGCGCTCAATGCCCTGCCAGATGGCATTGATCTAAAAAGCCTGATTGCCCAGGCCTTGCACATGGGCGATGAGTGCCACAATCGCAATCGGGCGGCCACCTCGCTCTTTTTACGCGCTATTGGCCCAGCCCTGGCGCGCACCAGCCGCGATAATGAGACCCTGGCGCAGGTGATCGAGTTCATTGATCGCAACGACCATTTCTTCCTCAATCTGAGCATGCCAGCCGCTAAAGCCATGCTGGAAGCTGCGGAAGGCGTGCCAGGCAGCAGCATTGTCACAGTGATGGCGCGCAATGGCACCGATTTCGGCATCCGCCTGGCCAGCATGCCCGAGCGCTGGTTCACCGCCCCGGCCGGCCGCGTCCAGGGGTTATACTTCCCCGGCTTCAGCGAAGCCGACGCCAACCCAGACATTGGCGATAGCACCATCACTGAGACCGCCGGTTATGGCGGGGTGGCCATGGCCGCCGCGCCGGCCATCACCAAGTTTGTCGGCGGCAGCCCTCAACTGGCTTTCCAGACCACCCTGGAGATGTATGAGATCACCCAGGATGAACACGAAGCCTTCACCATCCCCGCCTTAAACTTCCGCGGCACCCCCCTGGGAATTGACGTGCGCAAAGTGATGGAAAGCGGCATCCTGCCCCAGATCAACACCGGCATCGCCCACAAAGAACCCGGCGTGGGGATGGTTGGTGCGGGGATTCTGCGGGCGCCACAGGCCTGTTTCCAGGAAGCCTTTGCGGCGTTGCAATCGCTGTAATGACACCTTTCTAAGGAGAGTGCAGAATGAAGTTCATTGACTTGACCATCCCCTTAGGCATTGCCACCCCACCCTGGCCCACTTATGAGCCGCTGCAGGTGAAGTATTTCAAACGCCTGGCACCCAACGGCGCCAATGGGCAGATTGTGACCCATTCCAATCACCTCGGCACCCACCTGGATGGCGAAATTCACTTCCACACGCCGGGAAAAGACATCGCCTCGCTCAGTATGGACTACCTAGTTCATGAAGCCGCCATCGTAGACCTGAGCGATGTCTGCGGCGATTATGATGTCTACACCAGCCAGATGGTCGAAGAGCGGGTCGAAGTGCGCCAGGGCGACATCCTCATCATCCACACCGGCTATCACCACTTTGGCTGGGACATGCCCACCGCCGATGAAGTGCGTTACATGGTCAAGCACCCCGGCCCGGATCGTGAGTTTGCTGAATGGGCGCGGGCGAAGCAACTGCGCTGGATCGGCGTGGACTGCGGCAGCGCCGACCACCCCATGAATACTATCATTCGCGACTGGATGCCACGCCAGGCGCGCCAGGCAGAAAAGGTCTTCAAAAAGAAATTCGGCCAGACCCTGGCTGAGTTCTTCGACGACACTAAATATCAGTTGATGCACCTGGAGATGTTCCCCTATGGCATCATCCATGCCGAGTGCCTGGGAGGGGAAATTGACCTGTTGCTCAACCAACGCGTCACCGTGGGCTTCTTCCCCTGGCGCTTTGTGGATGGTGAATCCAGCATTGGGCGCTGCGTCGCCATCGTGGATGACGAAACCTATGCCGCTCTCATGGCTAAGAAGGCAACCCTGCCCCAAACTCGCTTCGGCGATGCCTATGACCCAACCCATGTAGAGCGCATCAATCAATTGAGTCAGGCTAATCTTGCTTAGCGTCGGCGACCGCTGATCGGATCTGGCTGACCTTTTCCTGATCAGCGGTCGCCAATCAGGACTGAGAAGGAGTTGCGAATATGGCAATAGATATGGAATTGGAAATGGTCTTGAGGCCGCACCAATATGACATGCCGCCCTATCCGCCAAAGGTTATCACCCTGGCGAATGGCAAGAAGATGGTGGTGCGTCAGGCTGAGCGCGAGGATGTGCCGACCATCCTCAAGTCGGTTCATCCCTGCCTGTTCATCGAGCGCGACTACTACGACCTGGTCGCCGCCCGCCTGTATGGCGAACTGCTGGCATGGTATCGCTATCGGGTGAAGAGCGAATACTGCATCATCGGACAGGTGGATGGCTATCTGGTAGGGATTGTTAACGGGCGAATGGAGACCGAAAAGGTGGGCATGAGTTATCACACCCTGGCCATTGATCGCGGCCTGCGCATTGGGGCGCACCTGTTTGCCGCCAAGATGGAATACCACATCGAATATTTGGGGCAAGACGAGGTCTTGATTGTTGCCGAGAGCCCTATCGGATTCCGCCGCTGGATGATCGAGTATCCCCTAGAGAAAACCAACATCCCTCACGAGTTAGGCGGCGGAGATTCCTACCGCCTGACGCGCGAGATCTACTTCAAGGCCAAGCCGCGCCTGGTGGTGGGCGATCGCCCGGTGCCCCAGGATTTGCTGGAGGAGGCCATGAAAGAGATTAAATTCGCCGATGAGGAAACCATCCGTGAGCGCATCGCCGGATTGAAAGGGAGATGAGACGATGAGAGACGTAGCCGTTATTGGCGTCGGCATGATCCCTTTTGGCCGACGCGACGAAGACAGCCTGATGGATATGCTGGCCATGGCCTCTTTGAAAGCCCTGGACGACGCCGGTTTGGGCGATAAGGAAAAGCCCATGGACGCCGTTTACGTGGGCAATATGGGTGCCGGCATTCTACAACATCAGACAGCCGTTGCCAGTTCCCTGGTAGATCGCCTGAGCCTGCTGCCTGCCGCCGCCGAGACAGTGGAAAACGGGCCGGCCTCAGGCGGTTCGGCGGTTAAAAATGGGCTGCTGGCTGTCGCATCCGGCTATTACGATTACGTGCTGGTGGTTGGGGGGGAGAAGATGCGCGAAGTCACCGGCTGGAAAGCTACCGACTTCGTCGCCACCATGACCCACCCCCTGGCAGAATACATCTATGGCGTGACCTTGCCCGGTCTGGCTGGGATGTTCACCCGCCTGTACATGGAAAAATATGGTGTCACGCGCGAGATGCTGGTGGAGGTGGCCATTAAAAATCAAAGCATGGGTGCCCTCAATCCCTATGCCCACGTCGAAATGGCCATCACCCGCGAAGGCATTTACGAGTCCTGGCATTCAATCGTCAACAATCCCGCGGTGGCCGATCCGCTCCATTTATATGATGCCTGCCCGGTGAGCGATGGCGCCGCGGCGCTGGTGCTGTGCCCGCTCGAAATGGCTAAGAAAGCTAACAAGCCCCCCATCTTGATCGCCGGTTTCGGGCAGGCCACCGATACCCAAACCTTGCAGGAGCGCGATGACCCTACCGACTTGAAGGCCGTGACCCTGGCGGCGCAAAAGGCTTTTGAAATGGCTAAACTCAAACCCTCCGACATCCATGTGGCCGAATTGCACGACGCCTTCACCATCCTGGAAATTGCCGAGAGCGAACATGTGGGTTTCTTCAAGAAGGGCGAGGGTGGTAAAGCCGTGTTGCAGGGCAAAACCCGCCTGGGAGGGCAAATCCCCATCAACGTCTCGGGAGGACTGAAAGCTCGCGGCCACCCGGTGGGCGCCACCGGCGTAGCTCAGATTGTTGAAATTGTCTTCCAGTTGCGCCACGAATTGCCCAAAGAACGGCAGGTGCGCAACGCTCAGAATGGGTTGACGGTGAATTTTGGCGGCTTTGGCAACAATGTGCTGGCTTTCGTGCTGCGGAGGGTAGAGCAATGAAGAAGAAGGAGATCCAAATCACGGCTTATAAATGCACCAAATGCGGCCGGCTGCATTATCCCTACCACGACCGCTGCCTGACGTGTAAAAACCGCCAGTTTGAACCGGTTGCACCTCAAGGAAATGCCCGATTGCTCACCTTCACCCGCATTTACAACCTGCCCTGGGGCTTCGACCAGCGTTATCTGATTCTGGGGGTGGTTGAATTTGAAAATAAAGTGCGCGCCCTGGGGCAAATTGGCGTGGATGAAGAATATGATTTAAAGATCGGCATGTGGATGCAACCCTCCTGGGAACCGGTGCGGGTGCAATATGGTGAACACATCTATGGCTTGATGCTCAGACCGCTGGAATAATCCCCTGGACCGCCTCTAAAACCTTGCCTCGCACAGAGTAGCACAGGGTAACCCTGTGCTGCTTTCTTTTGCGTGCCCAACCTGCCACGCCCACAAAGGTTGTCGCCTGTTTCGCTCTTTCCCCTACCTACCCTCTCGCCAGTGTAGGACAACGGCTAGCCGTTGTCCTACAGTAGACGCGGCGTTAGCCGCCTGTTCTCGTCCCATCAGGTTAAGAGGCAGTCTGGGCAGTTGCGGCCAAGGTAGATTAATAATTTTGTTACCTTTGTTTAATAGTAAAAGGGTTGACTTGTTTTTTTATGCTATATTTTTAATAGCAGGTAACCTCTTGTTGGGTTTAAAAGCGGTATGATGCCATAGGAGGTATAGGCCCATTTTGAACGAAAACGAGAGCGGAGGGGTGTAACATGCAGAGATTAATGGGTTTTTATTTGGTGTTATCAATCACAACATTCCTCACAATTGCAATTATCAGGCTTGCACGTGCAGCAACAGTCTCCGCTTCTGGAAACTGGATAGATTTGACGACATATTGTTCAAATGGAGTTTGTGTTCCATTTGGCACAAACCACAAGACAAATGCAACCGTCAATTACTATCGTGTTTCGCCCACCAATGTACGGGTATTTTGGCAAGAATTTGGAGGTCATGTAGAACCAAATTACAATGATTTCTGCGGTTGATATGATTGGGTTTTCAAGTCAGCGTTTTACCAAACCGCTTCAGGAAATGTAAGTATTGGTGGGTGGTATCAGGGAACAGTTATTTGTTCTCCTGGTGCAACCTGCAGAAATTATATAAGCGATAATGACTATTACTTAACCTGTGCAACTTGCAAAGGTAAATTCAAGAGCGGCACATGGTTTGGTAATCGTTGCTTCCCGAATTATGTCGGACATACAACTACGACTTCAGGGTTTTAAGTCCTCGCTGTAGTGGGGCGATGTTGGATATTACTTATTGCAGGAGGAAGCATGAAGAGCATTGTCAGGCTACTCAGGCGGCCTGCGGCAATCGCCATCACCTGTGGCCTCCTGTTACTGATCATCCTGGTTTTAGGTGCTCAAGCCCAGGGGATCGGCGGCTGGCGGCTGGCTTTTACTGTCCCCAGGAATCAAACACTCATAGCCAAAGTAAACGGTGAATCTGTTTACCTTGACGCTTTGGAACGCTCGAAGATCTTGAGGATGGCTTTCAACCCAGGAATGGAAGAGGCGGTTGCCTATCAGCAGGCAATGCAAGATTTGGTTCGTGAAATTGTACTTGTCCAGGAAGCGCGGCGGCGTGGTCTGAGCGTCAGCGAAGAGGAGGCCCGCCAAATCTGGGAGCAAATGCACGAGTTGTTGCTGGCTGCACCTGAAGGAAAGGAGTATCTAGACGCTCTTGAGGATCAGCGGAAAGCCCTGGGCTTATCTCCGGCAGAGTATGAGAAACAATTGATCGCTGTTTATGGGAGAGGACGGCTCATTGGTAAGTTGCGTGAAGCATTATCCGCACAGGCCCCCACACCATCCCCAGAAGAGGTAGAGGCATACCTTGCTCAACAACCTCCGGTAAACGTCCTGATCCTTATCCCACTCGAATTCACCGATTTGGAATACGCCAAGAAGATCTATCGAGAACTTCACTCCTTATATCTCCAACAAACCTCCGAGGATTTTGAGACCACCCTTATCGGTTATGCTCAAAGGCTGAAAAATCTTGGCCCAGAGGCTGCCTATCATCAGGAATTCCGCTATAACGATATCAGTGAGTTGCCCGATTATGGGCGTGCGGCTCTCGATCAACCCGAAAATACACTAAACCTATTTGAACGTGAGGATGGGACTGCAGTCATCTATTACATTCTCAAGTCTTATAAGAAAGACCTGGCAGAAGCACCTCAGGCAGCATATCAGGCACTGAGCCAAGAAAAGCAAAAGAGTTATGTTGCGGAAATTGAAAAAACGTTGATCGAACAGGCAGTTGTCGAGTATTTTGTCGAGAATTTACCTCCCGCAGCCCGATCTATTGCGGGAACTGAGCGATAAGCGCTGACTGCCTCATGGGGTGGTGATTCAAAAGGGCAGCAAAGATCCTCTGATGTCCTTGGCGCGCCTATTTGCGAGGCAAATATTTGACAGTTCCCCTCACTCGTGGTATCATCCTGCAACAATTCAATAGCCCCTGGCGGCTCTCTTATCCAGAGAGGTGGAGGGACCGGCCCTGTGAAGCCTCGGCAACCTGTCAGCGGTAAGCCGTCAGCCATCAGCGATCAGTGACTTGTATCCAGCCTGATTGCTGATCGCTGAAGCCGACCGCTGGACGCTGAAAAGGTGCCAATTCCGGCAGACGGTGTTCTGGAAGATGAGAGGGCGACCGCAAAAGCGAGTATTGCCCTTTCACGTCACCAGAAGGGGCAATTTCTTTTCTTACGGAGGTAGAGACCATGAGCACCACTTTTATGACTTCGCCCAGCCTGATGTTCACCTCGGAATCGGTGACGGAAGGGCATCCAGACAAAATCTGTGACCAGATCAGCGACGCCGTTTTGGACGCCTGCCTGGAACAAGATCCCTATTCGCGGGTGGCGTGCGAGACGGCAGCCAAGACCGGCTTCATCATCCTATTGGGCGAAATCACCACCCGCGCCAACATCAATTACGATGACTTGGTGCGCAAGGTGATCACAGAAATCGGTTACGATAGCAGTGAGAAGGGTCTGGATGGCAATACCTGTGGTGTGTTGGTAGCCATCGCCAAACAATCGGGCGACATTGCCATGGGGGTGGACAAAGCCCTGGAGGCTAAAACTGGCCAGATGTCTGAAGAGGAGGTAGAAGCATTAGGGGCTGGCGACCAGGGGATGATGTTCGGCTTCGCCTGCAACGAGACCCCCACCCTGATGCCCATGCCTATCTATCTGGCGCATAAACTGGCGCGCCGCCTGAGTGTGGTGCGTAAAAACGGCTTACTGCCATGGTTGCGTCCGGATGGTAAAACTCAGGTGACGGTGGAATATCGCTATGGCAAGCCCTTTCGCGTTGATACTTTGCTAATCAGCACTAATCATGCTCCGGAGATAACCAATTAGCAAATCCGCTAAGCCATCATTGAATATGTGATCAAACCCGTCATCCCTCCCAACCTGTTGAACGGTTCCACCAAGATTTATGTCAATCCCACCGGGCGCTTTGTCATCGGCGGCCCCCAGGGCGACGCCGGCGTCACCGGGCGTAAAATCATTGTGGACACCTACGGAGGTATGGGGCGACACGGCGGTGGTTGCTTCAGTGGTAAAGACCCCACCAAGGTGGACCGCTCAGCAGCCTATGCGGCGCGCTGGGCGGCTAAAAATGTAGTCGCGGCTGGCCTGGCCGAGCGGTGCGAAATTCAGGTGGCATACGCCATTGGCGTCGCGCGGCCGCTCAGCGTCAATGTGGAGACCTTTGGCACCGGCCGTATCCCCGACGAGCGCATTGCTGCCCTGATCCTGGAACACTTCGACCTGCGCCCTGGGGCGATCATCCGCGACCTGGACTTGCGACGGCCGATTTATCGCCAGACAGCGGTTTACGGTCACTTTGGCCGTGATGATCTGGACCTGCCATGGGAACGCACCGATCGCGCTGAATTGCTGCGCGAGGCCGCGGGTCTAAACCTGAAGGTGGCTGTCCCCGCCGATTAGGGAAGGGTCCGATTTCAACCCTTCTCCATCAGGTAAGGGCACTGGCTCAATTTTACGCCTGGCAGGGGTGCAGCAGCGCTGCGCCCCTGCGCTTATTAACTAAGGCCATTGGTCACAAGTTAAGGTCAGCTTGAACCTGTCAAGAGAGGAGGAATAAACTCCAAGGGTGAAGGATGTGCGGATTTGCGCTTTCGCTTCACGATGCCCAACAGCTTCGCATTGGCGGCCAGATAAGTAACGACGTCATCAGTTTCACCGCGGTGATGAGCCTGGGTAAAAAAATACAGGCCGCGATAGACCATCTCGATGGAAATTGCGGCAAAAGGCTGCTGGAGGACTTCGGCCACTGCATTGGTGAGGTCAACCAAGACGACATAGAGCAGCCAGGTGGCCCAGACCTGCATCTCGACGGCATTCTGAGCGCCACACCAGAAATACGCCAAACCCAACAGACGTTTGACGACGGAATAAGCATCCTCAATGCGCCAACGTTGCCAATACAACGCCACCAGATAGGCGGTGGGCAGTCGCTCGGCATCCAATTCATTACTCAAATAGCGATACCATTTGCCTCGGTAGAGCACTTCGACCAGGCGCACCAACTGGCGCTGGTCTTCTGAGCCAATCCACACCAAGCAATCATGCACAGCAGCGCTCTTCACCAGACTGCGTTCTCGGCTGTAAACCAGATTGCTTTTCGCCCGAGTAATAAACATGACCTTTGCCAGCGTCAGTTGGGCAAAGATAGCAAAGTTGGTGTATCCCAGGTCGAAAATGAGCAGCGATCCAGCCTGCAAGGCAGAGAGAATTCGTGGCCAGAAGCGTTGATCATGGGTCTTCGGCTCAGCTTCATACCATAGTTGGGTTGGTAAGTGGGAGCACAAATTCAATAATCCCGTGATCTTGCCAGCCAAGGGGTTCTGCGGTAAGTCCCTGAGTAATCCCATCTTACGGATCAGCCCATCCAGGGTGGAACCATCCACCGCCTGTATCTCCGTATAGTGTTGCTGTACCCAGGCGATTTCTGGCGGCAAAGGTCGCTCTCGTTCGGTCCAGCATTGTTGCATGATGGGTAAGACCGCCAACAGCACCTTCAAAAACATCTCCGAAGGCAAGCTTGTCAGTCGTTGCGACAGGGCTTGCTGGCTGACCTTCTTGGGTGAAGCCCACAGCACTGCCTCAGTTTGAATAATGCGCACCATTTCGCTGACGCCGCTGATCTGGCGCCAGATCATCTCCAACACCAGGGCTACCATCACCACCAGCCCCAAGGTGCGTTCCCGTAGACCGAGGTTGTGGAAATAATTGACTTGTGCCAGGGTTGCCGGATGGACGATCTCGGTTAACCGCTCTTGGATTTGTTCATCCGATGGCGCAGCCACCGGATGTTTCGTCCGTTCACGTTGAATAGCGCGGGTATGGCGGACACTACTGGCTTTTCGGGGTTGTTTTTCATCGCTCATGTCCTAGAGTGTACCCGAATTGGCGTTAAACATTTGTACTGTCTATCGTAAGTGCGGAATGAAATAGCGGTTTTTAGCCGGTTTTTCAGGATCGACATAGCCGGTCTTATGATGTACTGAAGATTTTTAGGGGAGCACGTCGAACGGGGAGATTACCAGCGGACGAGATTGGTGAGCCTTCCATAGATGCGTTGGTAAACCTCAGTCATCAAAGAATTCGAACGTTTCGGGCTGGCTGATATAGTCCAGCACGGTGGGATCCCTTTCCAGTATCAGGGTCAGCTTGAACTCGTTGAAGGATCCGTATTGGACAGTGCGTCCGGTCTTGTTGGTGATGACGCCGCGGATATTCTTGTTTTGATCTGAAATGAACCTCAGTCTCAATTTTCGTGTTACGAGACGCTCCCGATTAGTGGCAAGTAATTGGATAGCGACGGTAATTTGGTGATCGTGACAAAGTGCAGAGAAAAAAAAAGTGACGATCGTCACTATTTGTACAAGACGAAATTCTATATTCTTGTAGAGTACAGTATGGAGAGTCCTAACCTGTAATTTTTGTTCTAACAATCTTGGCCTAACCTTTTGAAACAAAGGATAACTTCGTATCGTCAAGAGGAGGTGATTCAATTCGAATAATTGCCCATTGTTCTCCATATGCGATGCCCAAAACCATTTGAAAAGCAGTCACTGACGCGAATACACCGGAGGGATAACAATGTCGAACAAGGATGAACGTTTACGGGCATTATTGGGTAGACGGGATTTCCTGAAAATAGCGATTGTGTCTGGATCTGCAATCGCAACGGTAGGTTTGATAAAGCTTCTCGATTTGGAATCCATAGAATCAGTTTTGGCTACTTCGGGTACTGGTCCATATTACTGTGGGACGGATACCAGTTGGGCTGTAGATACCAAGGGTAGCAACGCATCCAATTTTCCTCAAAATTTTTATATTGGCAGAACTGGGGTGGGAGAATTAATATATAACGATTCGAGCTTCTATTCAGTGGCTGCCGACAAAGCTGGTTTTTCCTATACACACACTTATTGGAATCTCAAAGGACCATACTATTACGCTAGAGGTAGCCGTACACGTTATCAATATGGATTTGATCAAGCAACTGTCGCTGCATCTGCGTGGTACGACCATTATTGGTCGAGCAAAATTGGCGGCAAAACTATCTTTGCCGATATCGAGAGCGAACCAAACTATAATGATGGATGGAGAAACAGCAGCGGCAACTACAACGTTTCCTATAACCGAGCCGTCCTCGAGGGTTACTTGGACGGAATCGTAAACTACACTCGAAACGGTTATAACCCGGGCTTTAATCCAGGTATCTATACTCGCATCGACCTCTGGAACACTTGGTTCGATGGCGCAAATTATGATCTCCAACGCCCTTATGTTGTCTGGCTCGCGGGAGATGCTTGTCAACTCGGTTGCTCTCCCTGTGGCACTTGTACAACAGCCAAATCGGAGGCGAATAATTTATTCAACACGAAGAAAGAAACAGCTTTCGGAAGATATGAGGCAGTCATATGGCAATTCTATATTTCCGAATGCCCTGCTCCTGACTGTGCTGACTATGACATAGCGCGTCAGAATGGATACATAAGATTTACGCCGATTGGCTCAAAGCATCTATATCTCCCGCTGATTTTGAATAATGGATCAGAAAGCATGGGAGCATTAAACGCTTATCCGGCACCAAACCAGGATTCATCCTCGATAGAAAGCGGTTCTTCTTCAGAGGACTCAACAAACGCTTATCCTGCTCCAGCTCCCGAACAATGAGGCTAGTGAATAATGGGTTTGTCAAACGTTATTCCTCTAGCCATTTGACAGGACGATAGCTGAGCGCAATTCCGAATAAAAATCTCTGCTGGCAACCGACGCGATTTTCGAATGACGCATTGAATGAGGAAATCAATCATGACTTCACAAAAACCAACCTGGCAGCGTATCGATACCCGCAATCATCCAACCCCAAGAATTGGCGGCTCGTTGATTTTAAATACAAAGAATAGAACCGTGGTGTTGTTCGGGGGGACGAATTCTACTACAGGATACCTTGATGATATCTGGTCTTTTGATGGACTCCAATGGGAACGGCGGCAAACTTCCGTTAGACCAGCGGCGCGATATGGCATGAGCATGGCATGGGACGAAGCACGACAGATGGCGGTTCTATTTGGGGGTTTAGAAAATGGGAAGTTACTGGGGGATACTTGGTTATTAGATGGGGTTGAATGGCATAAGAGACAGCCACTGACGGCTCCATCTCCACGCGTCCATGCCAGCCTGGCTTATGACGCGGAGCAAAAAACAACCGTCCTCTTTGGTGGCCAAGCAGATACCGGTTGGAATTATCTGGAGGCTTTGAATGAGATGTGGGTCTGGGATGGCGAGAATTGGCAACAGCAATTCCCTATCGATTTACCCCCCGCCAGGTTTGGGACTAGCATGGTCTATGATAGGGCGCACCGGACTATTCTCCTTTTCGGTGGAGGAAGTGGAGGCGGTATGCTAGACGATACTTGGGTCTGGGACGGTGAAAATTGGAAGGAGCAACAGCCTTTAAACCGCCCACCCGCTCGGGCTGATTTTGGCATGACTTACCACGAGGGAAGGCAGCAGGTCATTCTGTTCGGAGGTCAGTCTTATAGCGGCATAGCCATTGACACCTGGGTCTGGGATGGGCAAGATTGGTCTCAATTGCAAACAACGCAGTCGCCTCCTCCTCAGGTAGCCTTTGGCGCTCAACTGGCCTATCTACCTGCTCTCCAGGCTGTAATACTTTATAATGCCTTTCGAGAGAAAACAATCGTCTCGGATGAGAGCTTTACAATGACTGAACGCTCTGAGGTCTGGGTTTTGGATTACTAGACCGATCGGAATCACAGGAGCAACCTACATAAATGGATTTGAGTGACCAGCTACGAACCATGACAACGAAAATTAGAAGAATTCTTACCGCATGTATGGTGCTAGTTCTCATTGCCTACACTGAGACTGAACTGGCACTCAACCGGGTTGACATTGCAAGCGCATCCTCTTTCGAAGCGGCGACATCGCTTGTGACAACCTTGAAACCCACCAGCCAACTTAACCCTGCGCGGTGGCAATCCTCTTCTTCTTTACCTTTATTACAACCAGAGTGGCAAAATCTAGATTTCCCTGTTCTGCCCTCGCCTCGGGTTGGTTCTTCACTTGTATTGAACCCTTTAAATAAAATAGCGCTTCTTTTCGGAGGAATTAATTCAACCACTGGTGAACTCAACGACTTTTGGTTGACGGATGGGCTTAGTTGGATGCAATTTCAAACGCCCCATTCACCTGAACCACGATCAGACGCAAGCATGGCTTATGACGAAGCGCATCAGATGGCAGTTCTATTTGGGGGCATAGGAGATGGAGAATTATTCGGAGATACCTGGTTATTTAATGGGATTGATTGGATCCGACAACAGCCGTTGGTTTCTCCCTCCCCTCGCACTGGGGCCAGCATGGCTTACGACGCGGAACGAAACGTAAGTATCCTATTTGGTGGCCTAACGAATACAGGTGAAAAGTTAAATGATGCTTTAAACGAGATGTGGATTTGGGATGGCGAAACCTGGCAGCAGCAATTCCCTACTACCTTTCCCCCTGCTAGGTGGGGCGCCCAAATGGTCTATGATCGCGCCCGCAAATCCATCATTCTCTTTGGTGGTAGTAGTGGAGGTGGTTTTCTGGAAGATACTTGGCTCTGGGATGGCGCTTCTTGGGTAGAGCAGCACCCTTTGCAGCACCCCGAAGGTCGAGCTAACTTCGGAATGGCCTATGATGAGAGCAGACAGCAAGTTATCCTGTTCGGGGGACAGACCTCTTTAGATGTTGATCCTACCGAAACATGGGCCTGGGATGGGCAAGACTGGACACAACTGCCAATCCGCCAGACACCCCCGGAAGAGCTGGCCTATAGCGCCCAATTGGTTTATCTACCGGATCTCCAGACCGTGATCCTCTACAATGCCCTCCGAGAGAAAACGATCGTTTCCGATGATAGTTTCATCAATGCAGACAGTTCTGAGGTATGGGCCTTGACCTATCGCAATTTGATTTACTTACCCATTATCAGTGGGAAATGAATTCTATGTTACCCAAAGCCCCAAAATACTTGGTCATCTTATTCCTATTCGCCTTGACGGCTTGTGCACCCGCGGAGCCGCAGCAAACTCCTGCTCGCTCTACATCCTCTCTGCAACCTTCCACTGCATATTCACCGGATACGTCCTATCCAGAGCCGACTCAAACCCCAATGACCGTCTCCCCCGTTGAAACTTTACAGCAGGGCACACCGGTTTCTACGCCATCTCCAGCGGCTTTACCTCCAACAGATGAACAGACCTCTCCGAATTTGCAGATTGACCGGCTTCAAATGTTTGACGCAAATACTGGATGGGCTGTGTATTCAGCGCCTTTTGTCCGCCCGGAGAACAGCAAAATTCTGCGAACTACGGATGGAATTCAAAACTGGGTAGATGTCACACCTCCAACTTCGGAAAACAGTTCATACACTCGAGCAGCATTTTTTGTAGATGCAAACACAGCAGTAGTCGTCTCAATCCGTTCATCTCTTCCCGAATTGTCGACTGTAGAAATAGTTCCCTGGCGTACCACAGATGGTGGTCAGGCCTGGGAGACCGGGGAAACGTTACGGATTGAGCAAGCTTCTGAATTTTATCCAAGTCAGCTTTTCTTCATCGACCCGGAACATGGTTGGATGTTGGGCGAGAGCGATTCGGGCATGGGAAACATGCGCGTACACCTTTTCGAGACCCAAAATGGTGGAATGAATTGGGGATTGGTGTATGACTCTGCTAATCACTTATCAGATCCTGACACGTTATGGATAAAAGGATATTATCCCTTTCCGATGCATTTCACTTTTACATCGGAGTCTGTGGGCTTTTTTTCCGATGGAAGGTTGTTCAATTCTCTAGATGAGGGAAGATCGTGGGCATTCCAACCCCTTGATCCGCCTGCCGATCTCCCGGATATCAATTGCCAGGGCGGCAACTGCAAGTACTTGGATACTGTCTCCGTACCTCAATTTTCATCAGGTCAAGATGGAGTGCTAATACGACGGGCCTATTTGAATTCTGATGTTGTGATGGATGTTTTTGTTTATTACCCAAACACCCTGAACCGCCTGCCATTACCGACAGTTCAGTATATATATTTCACCCACGATGGTGGCCAGACCTGGGTTCCAAAGCCTTCGCCAGTAAAGATTGGCACGGTAACTTTCTGGAATGGGCAAACAGGCTGGTTATTGGGGAAAAACGATCCAGATCCAACAACCACCACTCAGTTCTATCAGACCGTCGATGGGGGCGAAACCTGGACACAGATTTTAGCGGATAGCCCTCTCCCATTGGGTAGTGAACTTCAATTTGTGGATGAAAAAACCGGTTATGCGTTCTATCCATTTGCTGTTTCGGATTACTACAAAGATTTCGACGCGCGGGTCAATCAGGCTCCACTGCTGTTTTCAACCCACGATGGTGGCCGCTCCTGGGTGAAGGTCGAGCCACAAATAGCTCCATAAACTAAAGCATCATACAATCTGCTTCATCCGGAAGTTATCGTTTTCCATTGAGTGGAATACGATTATCTGATTCTTCTGACAACCTTGGATTTAGCTTTATAAAAATACTCTTTCCACGGAGATAAGGGCCCCTTCTTGAAAAACCGGCTAAAAACCCTATTTCATTCCACACTTGCGATAGACAGCACAAAATATCATCTTGACCAGCTGTGAATGTGCTTAACTTGTGAGTGATGAACTAAGGCCTGAATTACAGGCCCTCCAGACCGTGCGCCTCAAGCAAGGCCGTATCTGCCAGCAGGGTCTCGGTGGGGCCATCGGCGACGATACATCCCTCGTCCATGATCACCATGCGCGGGAATAATTCCCGCACCATGCGCAAATCGTGGGTGGAGACCAGCATCGTCATGGACAGATCGCGCAACAAATGGATCAGGGCACGCCGCGCCCGTGGATCCAAGCCAGCTGTGGGTTCATCCAGAACCAACACTTCGGGCTTCATGGATAACACGGTGGCGATGGCGATGCGCTTCTTCTCCCCCATGCTCAGGTGATGCGACACACGCTGGGCATAAGCGCGCATATGTACAGCGTTCAGGGCCTCGTCCACTCGCTGCTGCACCTCCTGGGGAGGCAAGCCCTGGTAAAGCGGGGCGAACGCGACATCATCATAAACAGTCGGCGAAAACAATTGATCCTCAGGGGACTGAAACACCAACCCCACCATGGCCCGCAAGCGTTTCAGGTTTTTGGGAGTGGCTTCCAGGCCACACACCCGCACCGTGCCCTGGCCGCTGAGGATGCCGTTGAGATGCAAGAGCAGGGTAGATTTGCCCGCTCCATTTGGGCCTACCAGGGCCACCTTCTCGCCCGGCTGAATCACCAGGGAGACGTCCCTCAACGCTGGATGCCCATCCGGGTAGGTGAAGGAGAGATGTTCGATTTCGATCGAGTGATGCATATCACCTGTAAGTCCTTATCCGTTGCGCCCCAATCGGCGTGAATTCAAAGCAGATACCCCAGCAGGAGCATCAACCCCAGCAGCCCCATGCCGCCGACCAGCGCCCAGGTGTGCTTCTGCTGAAGGGGAGGCAAGGGCATAGCCCGCACTTCGCCATCATAGCCGCGGGCAAGCATAGCCATGTAAATGCGGTCGCTGCGCTCGTAGGCGCGCAAGAACAGACTGCCCGCCATGCCCCCCGCCACGCGCGCCCGCCAGGCCAGCCCCCCGCCGCTTTTGACCCCTGGCAGACCTGACTCGCCGCTGCGGGCGGCCCGCGCCCGCAATAGACGCAGGGCTTCATCCGCCAGGACGAAGAGATACCGCCACATCAAGCCAAAGATGGCTACCAGCAAACGCGGCACCCCCACCGCCCGCATTGCCATCAACAGGTCGGGGAAGGAGGTCGTGGCCGCCAGCAGGATAGCCATTTGAACCGAGATCCACGACTTGAAAGTGACCGCGGCAAAACGCAGTAACCCCTCCTCAGAAAGACGGAGGCCCAGTGGTAATTGGAGCAACACGCGACCATCGCTGGTGAAAACCATCGGCAGGGCTGCCAAGACAAAGGGTAACGCCAGGGCTGCGCGTTTATAGATATAAGCCAGGCCTAAATCCGAGAGGATTTCGACCGCCAGCGCCAGAGAATACATCAAGATGAAGACCGGCCAGGCGCGGTGGGGCAGCAACGACACCGTCAGAATGAAAGCCACCACCAGGACGAACTTCACCCGCCCATCCAGGGCATGGATGGGGCTGGAACGCGGCCGATAGGGGTCTAAAAAATGGACATGCATGGCGGGATTAGCTCAGGGCGCGCCTGGCTATCGCCTCAACCTCACAGGTTCTCCACCCGAGAGCGGCGGCGCTTGAGGTAAGCCATCGCCAGCGCCACACCAAACACCAATACCGTGCCCAAAAGGCCAGCGACGATGGTGGCGACGGCCCTATTGGAGAGGCCGGGGAAGGTGTAATCCGGGATCAGGCGGTAGAGCGGGCCTCGGGCCAGGCTCAAGAAACCTTTTTGGCGGGCGACCCATTCCAGCCAATCCGGATGAGTTGAGGCCAGGGGAGAGACCAGCGCCAGGGCCAGGGCGATGAGCAAGCCGCCGGCCCAGACCAGCCTGCCTTGAGGCGTGGGTGCCTCGCCGCCCCTGAGCAGGTCGCTGCGAACCAGGCGCAAGAAAGCCAGCGCCCCTACGGTGATCAGCCCCTCGCCGATGCCGATCAAGGCGTGGATACCTCCCATGGCAGGCACGGCGATGTTGGCCGGCGAAGTGCCCGAAAGCGCCAGTTGCAGTGCCACCGCCAGGGCAGAAACCTCAATGGAGAGCCAGGCGGCCAGAAAACCGCTGGCCAGCAACCCCCAGGGGCGTTCTCCTATCAGGCGGCGGGCGCTGCGGTAAGCCATATATGCCACCGCCACACCGATGACGCCCATATTAAAAATATTGGCTCCCAGCGCCAGCAATCCACCATCCTGGAAAATCAAAGCCTGCACACCAACCACGCAGGTGAGCACCAGGATGGCCGCCCAGGGACCCAGTAATATCGTGGCAATTGCCGCCCCCATCAGATGCCCGGAGGTGCCGCCGGCCACAGTGAAATTAAGCATCTGCCCGGCAAAGATGGCCGCCGCCAGCACGCCCATCAGCGGCACGCGGCGTTCGTCCAGGTCCTGGCCAACCCGCCTTAAAGCATAGGCGACGGCCAGGATGGAAAACACCCAAAGCAACAGGGAGACCGTTACGGAGAGAAATCCATCCGGGATGTGCATGGGAAGGGGTGAGTGGAGCATCGTTCCTCCTTATTCGAGATGAAAGAGGTTGGTCGAGGCCAGATTTGACCAACCGTGATGCTTTAATCTTGCGGGCGACAGCGGGCGCATAGACCGCTGATGGAAAGGTGTTGCAAGTCGGGGGTAAAGTGGTAGCGAGTTTTTAATTGTTCACCCAGGGTTTCAAGCAACTCATGCTCTGCCAGAAAGACGCTGCCGCACTGGCGACAGACCAGGTGAATATGTGGCCCATGGCGCAGGGTGGCATAGACCGCCCCACCCTCCTTTAGGGAGAGGCGATTCGCCAGACCCGTTTCCACCAACAGGTCAAGCGTGCGATAGATGGTAGCCAGGTTGATAGCGCGCACGCGCCCTTTCACCTGTTCGTAGATCTCTTCGGCGGTGACATGACCTTCGGCATGGGCGATGGCTTCGACGATCATTTCGCGTTGAGGTGTCAGGCGATAGCCCATCTGACGTAAGGCGTTAAGTAGAGTCTGGCAATGCGGCATTGCGAATATTCTCTCTTGCAAATTTTTGCAAATTATACCTCAAAAACAGAAATATGGTAGACTTTTTATGCTTTGGAACCTTATCTCATCACAGGAATGATATGACGTGAAGATCCTCACAGTTGACATTGGCACCGGCACCCAGGATATTTACCTTTACGACTCTCGCCTGGACCTGGAAAATGGTCTGAAACTGGTGTTGCCTTCGCCCACCATGATGGTGTATCGCCGCCTGAAGGAAGCCACACGCCGCGCTCAGGCGGTGCTTTTGACGGGGGTGATGATGGGAGGCGGTCCCAGCCAATGGGCGGCCGAAGCCCACGCCCGCCAGGGACTGCCCATCTACGCCACCCCAGAAGCCGCTCGCTCCTTCAATGATGACCTGGAGGCCGTGCAAGCCATGGGTATCCGCCTCGTCAGCCAGGATGAGGCGCAGGCGCTGGCTAAAACCGCGGTCTGTTTGGAACTGCGCGATTTCGACTTCACCGCCATTGCAGAGGTATTAGACGCCTTCGAGGTGCACCTGGATGATCTGGCCGCGGTGGCGGTGGCAGTCTTCGACCACGGCAACGCCCCGCCGGGCTATTCCGATCGCCAGTTTCGCTTTGATTACCTGGACAGGCGCATCCGCGCTGAAAATCGCCTGAGCGCCTTTGCCTACCGCGCCGAAGATGTGCCGCCGATCCTGACCCGCTTGCAGGCGGTGGTGGCCTCCGCTCAGGAAGTGGACGCGCCGCTGGTGGTGATGGACACCGCCCCGGCGGCGATATTAGGCGCCACCCTTGACCCAAAGATCGCCGCCCGCCGCCGAAAGTTAATCGTTAACATCGGCAACTTCCACACCCTGGCTTTCCGCCTCGGTCCAGACGGCATCGAGGGGGTCTTCGAGCATCACACCGGCCTGGTGGATTTGCCCAAACTGGAGTGGTTGCTGCGCGCTCTGGCCGATGGCAGTTTGAGGCACGAGGCTGTCTTCGGCGACCAGGGACATGGGGCGTTGATTTACGACCAAACGCCTTTAACCCTGGGAGAGGATGAGTATGATGTGGCGGTCACCGGCCCGCGGCGCAGCCTCTTTCAACCCCAAGCTTCAGTGGCGCCATCCCTCAGACCTTACTTTGCCGTGCCCTTTGGGGATATGATGCTGGCGGGTTGTTTTGGCCTGCTAGCAGCCACGGCCGATGTCTTGCCGCACCTGGCCGAACCCATCCGCGCTTCGCTGGGCGGCGCTGGTGGCCGCGGCACCCCACCCTGGGAGGTGGATTAGCCCGCCCCAGCCTCTGAGCTGGCCAGCCCTTGCCATCTCCCCCATCCGGCCCGGCCGGAGACGAAGTAAAAGGGGTGCCCACCGTCAGGGCACCCCGTAATCTCTAACAGGACTTGCCTTAGCGCACGGTCTGACACACAACATCATCGGTGACAGCGTTCTTCAGGCACACCAGAAGCACATCCGTCTGGCGCAATGGTTTGGGCAGTCTCAACGTCACCGTGGCGCTGCCGGTCTTGCTGGTCTTCACCCGGCCGAATTTGAACCATTTGTAGTCGCCGCGAGCAGCGTTCTTGGCCTTGACATAGTAGACGCTCTTCTTGGGGAAACCCGAGAGCGTAACCACGATTGATTTCGTATCCCGCTCAATGCCGAGTTTCTGACCGCTGGTGGAGGTGGTGCTCGTGCTGCCGCTGGTGGTGGTGCTGGTGGAGGTAGCGGGGATGCACAACACCTGGCCAACATAGATTGTATAGGGGTCTTTCAGGTTGTTGGCATTCGCCAGTTCGGTGAGGGTCACACCATAGGTAGCAGCGATGCTGGTGAGGGTGTCACCGGCTTTTACGGTGTAATTCTGGGCGCAGGTGACGGCCGGGGCGGCGGCACGCGCTGGAGCAGGCAAGGCGCCCGCCAGCAACGCCAGAGCCAGCATCAGGCTGAGGCTGCGCAAGATGAGATTTCTCAAGGGGGTTTTCATAAGCGAACTCCTTTCACTTTTCTGACAATTCTACCACGTTCAAAGGTGGCGCTATGCTCAGTATTAGGCCTTACAGCACGCAAAGGTTTTCCCGCTTAGTAAAGCCTCACAGCACTTGAAGAGTGCACGCCATGAGCGTTTGGGCTCTTCTGCTGGTTATAACAACAAGATGATGAAACATGGAACTATTCAAAAGTTGTTGATATCTTTTAATGTTCACAATAATTTGCAGTCCAAACAGGGTTGTGATATACTTTTTACCAAATATCTGGCATTACATCGCCAAGCGGAGGTTGAAATGCTTTATGAGGAGCGCATTCGGCGCGAACGGCCGCGCATGTCGAGGAGTTTTGCTAAACTGGCGGATTTCCTCCTGGACTCTTACATCGAAGCCGCCTTTATGACTGCCAGCGAACTGGCTCATAGCCTGGACCTGGACGCAGCTACGGTCGTCCGTTTTTCGCAGTTTCTGGGTTATAGCGGTTTCCCCGAATTGCAGCGTGAGATCCGCGAGCGGGTTAAGGCCAATCTGCTCATCCGCCCCAAACAGGCAGAGATACCCGAAACGACCCAGGGCATCGTCTCCAAAGCCATGCAGGAGGTGATCCTGGCGCTGGAACAAACGCGCCTTACCCTGGACACCGAAGCCATGGAAAGGCTGGTGGAACGCGTGGCTCAGGTGCGGCGCACGGTGGTGCTGGCCGAAGGCCCAGCCCAGCCCACCGCCTACAGCCTGAATCATTACCTGGAGCAGGGTGGCTTCCAGGTGTATATCGCCCGCACGGGCCTGGCCGACCTGGCGCGCACGGTCAATACCGCCACGCCTCAGGATTTATTCCTGGCGCTAGAGGTGGAGGGCAAATCGCCTTACATCGCCCGCGCCCTGGCCGAGGCGCGCGCCAGAGGCATCTCCACGGCGGCCATTGTGGGAGCGCCTTCGCTGGCTTCCGCCCGCGCCGCGGATATTGTGCTGGCAGCTCAGGCGCACCCCTCCCTGGGGGTGGGCATCGTCTCCCTGGAAGTTATCGTCTACACCCTGGCCCAGGTGTTGCAGGTGCGCTATGCCGAACGTTTCAGCGGCACTGAGCAAGCCATCGCCGAACTTTCGGCGCGCATCCAAATGCCCCTTGATTGATCCCGATTCTGGTTTAAAATCGCGGGCAGTTGTTCCCGTTTCTGTAATAAGAACGAGTTCAAGGTAGTGTATCCATGCGCATCATCCGTTACCAACCCGAAGGCGAAGCCGCGCGTTTCGGCTGGGTGCTGGAGGATCAGGTAGGCCCCATCGAGGGTTCACCCTTTGGTGAGTTCCGCCGCCTGGAACTGAATCAGAGCCTGAGCCAGGTGCGCCTGCTGGCACCCGTTCAGCCCAGCAAGATCATCTGCGTCGGGCGCAATTACGTAGCCCATGCTCAAGAGCACGGCGCCGAGGTGCCCGAAATCCCCTTGTTATTCCTCAAGCCCCCTTCCTCGGTGATCGGCCCAGGGGAGGCAATTGTGCTACCTCCCCAGTCGCAACAGGTGGAACACGAGGCCGAACTGGCGGTGGTAATCGGCCGCCGCGGGCGCTGGATCGCCCCCCAAGAGGCGCGCCACTACATCCTGGGCTACACCCTCGCCAACGACGTCACCGCCCGCGACCTGCAACGCCGCGATGGTCAGTGGACGCGCAGCAAGGGCTTCGATACCTTTTGCCCCCTCGGCCCCTGGATTGACACCGACTTCGACCCTGCCGACGCCCTGATCACCTGCCATGTCAACGATGAATTGCGGCAGATGGCCTCCACGCGCGACATGGTGTTCAGTGTGAGCCAGTTGATCGCCTTTGCCTCTTCGATCATGACCCTGGAGCCGGGCGATGTGTTGCTTAGCGGCACGCCAGCCGGGGTGAGCCCCATCCACCCCGGTGATAGGGTGCGGGTGACCATCGAGGGCCTGGGTACTTTGGAGAACCCGGTCATAGCCGAGGTCAGCCGCTGATGCCCCGTTTCAATCTGGCGGTAGATATTCACACCGGCGTTCAAACTGCCTTTGTGCTGGCAGTGGTGCTGGCGCTGCTCTTCATCTGGCGCGGGGTGGCCTCGATTCGCTCGGCGCGCCGCTTGCCCTATTTCCGCATGCGCCGCGAACGTCTGGTTTTGGGTTGGCGATTGATCCTGTCATCTTTCTTTCTGGGATTGGTAGCCACATTGCTGAATACGACGGCCGAACCCCTCCTGTATCGCTACTTTCCCCCCACGCGGGGCGGGCCCCGGGGCGCCCCCCCCCCCCCACGGCCCCGCGCCGGCCGCGGCCCCCCCCAGGCGCCGGCGCCGCGCCC
>JBBILY010000026.1:0-24488 GCA_037444705.1 Chloroflexota bacterium
GGGGATTATCCTCCTCCAGCAACACAGCAATCCCCAGAGGTATTCCCTGCCACTGCGGGCTGGTTCCCCCCACATACCAGGTGACGCGGCTTTGCGCCCCCGCGGGCACGCTTGTCACACGTTCCCAGACGGGCATCTGGGGTTGCACCAGGGGCGCAATTAATTGCTGCGCCGTTTCAGGCGCAAACCATTGCCTTTTTTCCCTTGAAACGGGTAAGATCACCCATCCCGCGGTCGGGGTTTTCACGGCGACGACCAGGATCGGGGTGGGAGCCGCGCCCGCGGCGCTCAGCGCCGCGGCTGCCAGCGCCCCATAGACAGGGCTGAGAGTGAGTTGATCGTTCTCCCATACAGGTTGAACCACAGGCAGGTAGATTTGAGGCAAAGTCCCCAGGCCAGAGGTGTTAATCCCCTGAGGGAAAAGGAAAGCGCTCAACTCTCCCAGGGGATAGCGCCCCATTGTCGCCCGATTTAGCAGCGGGGATTGTGGATCTCGAATCAATTGCTCCCAGGTTTCATCCAGGTGATTGGCGTCGAAGGTAGGATGCGAGGCTATGGCCAGGATTTCGCCGTTGCTGGCATTGAGCAAAACCAGGGCACCTGCGCGCTGGCCCAGGGCTTGATCGGCGATGCGTTGGATCTCGATATCCAGGCTCAGACGCACATCTAGCCCAGGCGGCGGTTGGCCGTAGAGCAGGTGATTCCACCACAGGCTTAAACCCGGATTACCCTTTAAACCACGCAGGTAGTCATCCAGGCTGGCCTCCAGACCGGATTGGCCATAGACGGCGTGGGTGTAGCCCAGGATATTGCTCAGGGGTGGATGAAGCACACGGCGATAATAATGCCCCGGTTCGCCCAGGGTGATGACCAGGGCTGTATTGTGACGTTCTAGTATGCTACCGCGGCGCACTGAACGGTCAGAGATGGCGCGGCGAGGATTGTCAGGTCGGGTAAGCAGGTTAGGGCCACGGTAAATGCCCCACCAGCCACTGGCCAGCGCAGCCGCGGCCAAGCCGGCAAACAGAAACGCTCCCAGACTCAGATAGGGACGTGGCAACCGGAGTGATTCCGAGCGCAGGTTCTCACTGCGACGGCTGATATGCAACAGGAAAAGGAGGGAGAGGAAAGAGGTCAACAACGACGAACCGCCATAGGAGACGAAGGGTAGGGTCACCCCAGTTAACGGCAACAAGCGGAGATTCCCCCCAATGATCAAGAGACTTTGGCCAACCAGATAGGCGCACAATCCTGCCGCCAGATAACGCCGAAATCCATCAGGAGCACCGAAAGCCAACCGTAAGCCTCGATTACTTAACAATGCCAGCAAGGTCAGCAAACCCAGGGCGCCTATGAGGCCGCTTTCCTCGACCATGGCAGCAAAAATAAAATCGGAATGGGAGATGGGCACCAGGCCAGGGCTACCCAAGCCTGGACCACGCCCAAACAGTCCCCCATTAGCAATAGCCAGTAACGATTGCACGATTTGATAGGAACGGCCACTGGGATCGCTCCATGGATTCAACCAGGCTTCCACACGCAGGCGTACCACATCGAACAAGACATAGCCGCTCAGGCTGACGACCAGCAATGCCAGAATCCCGTAAAGTAAGATACGCCGATTGCCCGAAGCCACATAGACCACCGCGGTGTAAAGGAAAAGGAAAATCGAAACCGTGCCCAGATCGCGCTGGACTAACACCAGCGCCATGACCAGGCCGGTCATAATGAGCGTTGGCGCCAACAGAGGCAAGAGGCGCAGCCGCGAGGCAGGGGCGGCAGAAGAGGGATATATGCCTGCCAGGTAGGCTGCCAGATAAATCACCAGCAAGAGTTTCAGGGGTTCGGAGGGCTGGAAATAAATGCCGCAACAACCCAGCCACAGGCGTGGCCCGGAACCCGCCGGGTTCGTACCCAAGAGCATGGTCAGGGCAGTCAGCAGCAAACCGCCGCTCAACCAGAGGTACTTATAGCGGCGCAGGAAGCCCAGATCCGCTGGCAGGCGCAGGCCAAATAGGAAGATTAGCATGGAAATCGCCAGCCAAATACTCTGACGCAAACCAAAGGAGGGATATAAGCGCCAGACAGTCAACAAGCCCCAACCGCTCAAAAGCGCCGCGATCGGCAAGAGGTAAGGGTCGTGCCCCGGCAAGCGCTTACGGCTCTGATCATAAGCCAGGGCAAAAGCTACCAGCCAGATCACCACCCCTATCCAGTGGTCCCAACGTAAATCCACCTCCCAAGAGCGCGCCCGCACCGCTGGTGAAAGGCTTAAAGCGCTTGCATAGAGCATCAAAAACAGAGCCGCCAGAATAAGGAGGCGACCCTCGAGATGATAAGCGGAGGGGAAAAATCGGCGTGTCAAGGCAATGATCGAACCTGAAGCCCTTACTTCAGATACTTGTTTACCAATAACCCCAGCCGTTGCCGTGTTTCCTGCGGGATCACCTCTGGGCGGGTGATCAGGGCGTTTGCCAGAGCATTCCCACACTCGCAAGGGCGTTCAGGCGTGAGATTGCGCACCAGATGGCGCACCGCCTCTTGTGCCAGGGCGGTATTACGGTGAAGTATCTCGATCACCATTTCTACCGTCACCGGCTCTTCGCTGACGTGCCAGACATCATAATCGGTGACATGTGCCATCACCCCATAGCAAATTTCGGCCTCGCGCGCCAGAAACACCTCAGGAGAGGTGGTCATACCGATGATAGACATGCCCCAGGCGCGATAGGTGTGGGATTCGGCTTTGGTTGAAAAGCGCGGTCCTTCAATGGTGATAAATGCTCCGCCTTTGTGTGCCTTTCCACCCACAGCCAACACCGCCTGATAAATGCGTTCAGAGAGGTCAGGGCAGAATGGATCAGCCACGCTGACATGCGCCACCAGCCCTTCACCGAAGAAGGTCCGCGCCCGTCCGCGGGTAAAATCAAAGACCTGATCCGGGACGACCACTTCGCCAGGGGCATAATCCTCACGCAAGGAGCCACAGGCGCTGATGCTGACGATGCGCTCCACCCCTAACGCTTTGAGAGCATAGATATTGGCGCGATAGGGCACTTCCGATGGCATGAGATGATGACCGATGCCATGGCGTGCCAGAAAAGCCACACTCTGCCCTTCCAGATTACCCACGATAATAGGCGCACTGGGTCTACCGAAAGGGGTATCCAGAGTAACCTCGTGGCTATCCTTCAATCCGGGCATCTCATACAGACCAGAGCCACCGATTACAGCCAGACGGGGAGTATTTTGCATAGGGAGTTTCTCCAAAACGTGATTTCTGATCCACACCCAACCTGAAGGCGGGCATTATTGTTTCATCGCCCCTGATCGCCGATCAGGATGGTGAATACCTCCTGTCCACAGCGCAATTGATCACCGCTGGTAACCACCAATGGCACCACCACCCGCTCCAGATTTAAAAACGTGCCATTGGTCGAGCGCAAATCCTCCACCCACCACTGCCCTTGACGATAGGAAAGGCGCACATGTTGGGCAGACACCGTGCTGTCGTTCAGCACGCAATCGCACACAGGATCACGCCCAATGATAACCTCTGGGCCTGCAAAGCGCAACGGCACCGTCTCAGCGCCGACCAGACGCAAAAGTGTTATCGGTGGCGGTTGGCGAGACGAGATTTTCACCTGTCCCTGTAAATCTCGCCAGAGAGTGAACAAAGCCCAAAACAAGAAGGCATATAGACCAACAGTCATTGCCAGTCGTAGGCCGAGGAAGATAACGCCGCTCATAAAGAAGACAATCTCCGCGTTTCGATGATCGTGGTCTCTTCCTGCCCGAAAACCAGGGGGACACCCGCCAGCGAAATCACATCCCCCGCATAGAGCACGCTCTGTTGCACCAGCTGGTCATTGACAAAAGTGCCCCCTCGCGAACCTAAATCGAAGATGACATATCGCCCCTTGATCGCCCGCAGTTGAGCATGCACACGGGAGACGCGCTCATCCTCAATCACCAGATCGTTATCTGGACGGCGACCAATGTTAACCACCGCCTGGGTGAGCGGGAAAATGCGTGTGCCATCAACGATCAGAAAAGCGTGAGCAGGAATGGCAGGCGCATCGGGCGCAGGCTCAACGATTAAAGCCGCAGTTTGCGCCAGATCGCCCACGCTCACCTGGGCTTCGACCTGGCACTGTTGAGGTGAGATAGCCTCGTCCTCAACCAGGCGGATGAGCGGTGGGCTCATAAAAGTCAATCCCGCCTGCGAGGCCTCACTCTGTAAGATTTGCGCCATTTGCTCCAACAGTTCCAGGTTGAGGTTCAGCCTTTGCCGCTGCGAAGGGTGTATAAGCACCGTATATAGATTGGGAGCAATCAGCCCTCCATCCCCGTATGCACGCACGCCCGCCTGCATCGCCTCTACCAGACGGCTTGCCAGGCTATTTTGCAACTCTTCCGAGGTAAATAGCCGTGCCGCGCTGCCCTCCACCAGGGCTTGCAAGCGCGTTTCAATCTGCATCAACGTTTGTTTTAAAAGGCTCATCAGATAAGAACACTACCCAAAGCGTCGAAGACCTGTAGCGTAACGTATGCCCTGGTTATTATAGGGGATGATGCCCGTTTCAGCAAGCGCGTAGGGCTTTACAACGATTCGCTAAACCTCGTGAAAAAAACCATACTTGCACCTGGTTTACCAGAATAGTTAACCATTACGTTATAATACATTTAACATGTCAACTCCAAGCGCAGGCTTTCGAGAACACGCTCATACGGCGGACTGGGAACTGGAGGTATGGGCTCCAGACCTGCCCACTCTGTTCGAGCAGGCAGCGCGCGGCATGTATGCCCTTGCGGGCGTCCGTCTGCGTCCTGGCCTGCGCCAGGAGCGTGAACTCGAACTTTCAGCCATTGACCACGAAAGCCTGCTAGTGGCGTTCTTGGAGGAATTGCTTTATCTAGAAAGCTTGGAAGGATTGGCTTTTGACACCTTCGAGATCGAAATTGAGGAAAAGCGCTTACGCGTCCGTCTGTTGGGCGTCCCATTGGCTAGTCTGGATAAGGAGATCAAAGCCGTGACCTACCATAATCTGCACATCCGCAACAGCCAGCACGGCTATGAGGTGAGGATCGTTTTTGATGTCTGACGGAGAAATTGCACCATGCCACCTCGATAAAACTCCGTTTATTGGAAGAGGAGGTGCGCCATGATTAACCTGAGTGATCTGAAGCGGATTAGCGATTACGAGTGGGAAATTCCCCAGACTTTTCGCAGCGATATGCGCGTGCCAGTGCGCATTTTCGCCACTCGCCGCCTGCTAGAGGCGGTGATGGGCGACCAATCCCTGGAGCAGGCGGTGAACTCTGCGACATTACCTGGCCTGGTTGGATATGTGGTGGTGATGCCCGATATGCACCAGGGATATGGCTTTCCGATTGGAGGTGTAGCCGCCACCCGTTACCCGGAAGGGGTGATCTCCCCTGGTGGCATTGGCTATGACATCAACTGTGGGGTACGTCTCCTGGCCTCGCAAATAAAGTACGAAGATGTCACCGATCACCTGGACGACCTGGCGAATGCCTTGAACTATTACTGCCCCAGCGGTGTGGGCACCACAGGTCACGTGCGGGTAAACGATGAGGAGTTAGATCAGGTATGTCGCGAAGGCAGCCGCTGGGCGTTGAAAAAGGGCTTTGCCACCGAAGCCGATGTGCGCCGCACCGAAGAGAACGGCCACCTGGAGGGGGCTGACCCCAGCAAAGTCAGCAAACGCGCCAAAGAGCGTGGCCGCGCCCAAATTGGCACCCTGGGCGCAGGCAATCACTTCATTGAAGTGGACCTGATCGAACGCATCTTCGATCCTGAGGCGGCCAGCGTCATGGGCTTGGAAGAGGGCTGCCTGGCGGTACAGATCCACTGCGGATCACGCGGCTTCGGTCACCAGATTTGCTCCGATTACGTGGACGAATTCCAGAAAGCCATTCACAAATACGGCATCAAATTGCCTGACCGCGAACTGGTGTGCGCCCCGCTCAACTCTCCAGAAGGGCAAGACTATCTGGCCGCCTTGCGCAGCGCAGCCAATTATGCTTTTGCCAATCGTCAGGTATTGGCTTACTATGTGCGCAAAGCCTTCGAAGAAGCCCTGGCAGGTAAGGTGCGCAACTGGCACCTGCACCAGGTGTATGACATTGCCCACAACATGGGGAAGATCGAAACCCATATCATTGATGGCGAAGCCGTGAAGGTTTGTGTGCATCGCAAAGGGGCCACCCGTGCTTTCGGACCGGGCTTCGAAGGGCTGCCGGAAGAATACCGTCGTATTGGGCAACCGGTATTAGTGCCTGGCAGCATGGGCACCGCCTCCTGGGTGTTGGTAGGTACGCAAACCAGCATGGAGCGCTCCTTTGGTTCAACCTGCCACGGCGCCGGGCGGGTGATGAGCCGCGCCAAAGCCAAAAAAGAAGTGCGCGGGGAGAGTCTGCGCCATCAACTGGAATCCAGCGGCATCCATGTGCGCGCCGGCTCAATGGCTGGCTTGGCCGAAGAAGCACCCCAGGCATATAAGGACGTGGATGACGTCGTCGAGACTGTAGCCGGGGCAGGCATCGCCCGCAAAGTGGCGCGTCTGGTGCCGGTGGCTGTGATCAAAGGATAACCACCGCTTACTCGATCCGTAACCTGCGATTTGGTCATCGTCTAACTAAGGGAACCAACCCAATGGCTGAGACGTCTTATTTGCAACCCTTATACTTTTCGGAGGTATATCATGAAATACATCGGGTTGGTTTTGATCATCTTTTCCCTGGCGTTGGCGGCGTGTGCCCCTCAGCCACAGGTTGGTTCCCAACAACCCACCCAAGGCGCTGGCGCTGTGCTTCCCCCTGCGACCACGAACCCTTCTGAAACAATCTCCAGCGATCAAACCCCTACTCCTGGGGAAGAGCCGCGTTCTCCGCTTGAACCTTTGCCCAATGAAGAAAAAATGGTGCGTGGCTCCGTAATAATTGAGGAGAGCGACCTTTTAATTCTTGAGAGTTATCCTCCCCAGTTCGTTCTCAGCCTGAAAGGGACATTGCCCACCCCCTGCCATTTCTTGCGCGCCAACGTCGGTAAGCCAGATGCTGAAAAACGCATCCAGGTGGAAGTCTATTCCCTGGCTGAGCCAGATGTCATTTGCATCCAGATCGTGCAACCTTTTGACGTGAATCTCCCCCTGGGAAGTTTCACGGACGGCCCTTACACCGTCCTGGTAAATGACCAAAAAGTGGGAGAAATCACCCCTTAATCAACATGGCGTGGAGTTGATCCACGCCATGTTGATTTCAGTGAGTGAGGATCTGAGATAGGAACAACTTGGTACGCTCCTCCTTCGGATTCTTGAAGATCTCGTCGGGCGTACCGCTTTCTACTATCTTCCCTGCATCGAAAAAGTACATCCGGTCGGCAACAGCTTTGGCGAAGCCCATCTCATGCGTGACGACGATCATGGTCATGCCCCCGCTTTTAGCCAGTTCGATCATCACGTCCAGCACCTCTTTAATCATCTCCGGATCCAGAGCGGAGGTTGGCTCATCAAAGAGCATGATCTTAGGTTGCATAGCCAGGGCGCGGGCGATAGCCACGCGTTGTTGCTGCCCACCAGAGAGTTGAGCCGGATATTTATGCGCCTGTTCTGGTATACCCACCCGTTCCAGCAGTTGCATGCCGATCTCTTCGGCCTTCTTCTTCGGCCACTTGCGCACCCAGATTGGCGCCAAGGTGATATTTTGCAGCACGGTCAGATGGGGAAACAGGTTAAACTGCTGGAAGACCATGCCCGTCTCCATGCGCACCCTTTCAATGTTGCGCACATCATGGGTCAACTCAATCCCATCTACGATGATTTGCCCCCGCTGATGTTCTTCCAGGCGGTTAATCAGGCGAATAAAGGTGGACTTCCCCGAACCAGATGGGCCAAAGATGACGATAACCTCCCCTTTATGCACTTCCATGCTCACACCCCGCAGTGCATAGAAGTGCCCATACCACTTATGAACATCACGGGCAATGATGATCGGTTGCTCTCCTGAAAAAGTCTCACTCATGTCCATCTCCACATAATATTTTTATTATTTTACCGCTCTCCAACACCCAGCGCAACTTCCAGGCGTTGGCTGATATAAGCCATCACATAACTGAAGCCCCAATAAATCAGTGAAATAAATAAATACACCTCACGCTGCAGCCCCACATATTGGGGCTGAGCCAACACACTGCGCGCGATTCCCAATAAATCCAGCAAGCCAATGGTTGCCACCAAAGAAGTATCCTTGTATAAGGAAATGAATTGCCCCACGATAGGGGGGATGACAATGCGCAAGGCCTGGGGTAGGATGATAAGCGCCATGGTCTTGAAACCACCCAAACCCAGGGCATAGGCGGCTTCATACTGCCCACGCGGGATAGCCTGCAATCCCCCACGCACGTTCTCAGCCAGATACGCCGCGCTGAACAGGGTGATCCCCACCATCGCCCGCAGCACCAGATCCGGACGGACACCCGTAGGCAGGAAAAAGGGCAGCATTACGCTCGCCATGAACAGGATTGTCACCAGTGGGACGCCGCGGATCACTTCAATGTAAGCGATACTCACCCAACGCACGGCCGGTAAGCGAGAACGCCGACCTAGCGCCAGGAGTATGCCCAAAGGCAACGAGAACAAAATACCCGCCACTGTCAGCAAAAAAGTGAGCAGCAAACCGCCCCACAGGTTGCTGGGCACGATTTGGAACCAGCCTTCTCCAGAAGATACGCCGCGAATGATCAATATGAGCAGGGGAAAATACATTACCCATAAACCAATCACCCCCCGCTTCAAGGTGGCGCCACCCAGCCGTCCCAGGATGAAGCCTATCAGAGCGATAGCGCTTAGAGCCACCAAGTGGGTGCGTGCCGTGGTGGCTATCCCAGGATAGAGCGCCAGCAGCAGAGGCATGCCCAATAAGATCAGCCCTAAAGCACGGCGGCCTCTTACCCAAACGCCCCAGGTAAGCCCAGTCGTGGCCGCCAGCAGATGCAGGCATAACCACACGCGCCATATCTGTTCCATGGGGTACTGCCCCACGCTCAATAAGCGCAGGTTGACCCGTACCACCTCCCACCTTGCCTGGGTTAACAGCCACAGGACGATGGGCTTGAACAGCGCATACAACAACCCCAAACCCAGGAAGGTCAGCAATGTGTTATACCAGGTGCTGAACAGGTTCTTCTGCAACCAACCGATGAGCGTGTAGCGTTCAGTGGGCGGCGGCAGAATTTCAGGGCGAGTGGCAAGTTCTCTAGCCATGGTCTAGCGCTCCACAAGCCGCACACGGCGGTTGTACCAGTTCATAAAGGCTGAAGTCAGCAGGCTTATAGATAGGTAAGTAGCCATTACCAACGCAATCATCTCCACAGCCCGCCCGCTTTGATTGAGAATGGTGCCCGAGACGTGGAAGAGTTCTGGATAGCCAATGGCCACCGCCAGAGAAGAGTTCTTAGTCAGGTTGAGGTACTGGCTGGTGAGCGGCGGCACGATCACCCGCAACGCCTGGGGGAAGACCACCAGCCGTAGAACCTGGAAACTGGTTAACCCCAGAGATTTAGCCGCCTCCACCTGGCCGCGCGAGACAGCCTGAATGCCAGCCCGCACCACATCCGCAATAAAAGCCGAAGTGTAGATCACCAACCCCGAGAGCAATGCCATGAATTCCGGTGAGAGTTGCTTTCCCCCCGCCAGGCGCAAACCCTGTACCGTGGGTGTGTCCAGACTCAGCGGGGCCAGCGGCAGAGCCACCCATCCCACACTGGCCACCCCCAGGAAGAGCAAAAAGGCCCACAGCCATGCCAGGGGGGCGCGTCCACTGCGCTTGCCCTGCCAGGTGAGCACCACCGCTAATGCCACGCTTGCTATCAGACCTACCCCAAGCAGCCGCATGTAGAGCGGATAGGTCTCAGTAGGCACGCCCCAGGGGATAGCCACGCCGCGATTGGTGAGCATAATGGGCCCTGGTAAAACAATCGCCTCCTTCACCCGCGGCAATTTGATAAAGACCCCCGTATACCAAAAGATCAACAACACCAGCAAGGGGATATTGCGCAAAAATTCGATGTACATCCTGGCTAAGCCCTGGATGATGAAATTGCTGGAAAGACGGGCAACTCCCAGGATAACGCCTAGGACCATGGCAAAGATGATGCCCAAGCCGGCTACCAGGGCTGTATTCAGCAAACCCACCAGAAAAGCCTGCCAATAGGTCTGGCTGCGGTTATATGGGATCAGGCTCTCACCAATATCGAAACCCGATGTTAACCTCAGGAAATCAAAACCTAACGACAGACCCTGTTGCCTCAGGTTGCTCTGTAGATTTCGCAGCAGATATGCAACAAAGAGCGCCAGGATCGCCAGGAAGATGGCCTGACCGAACAGGCGCAGAAAGCGTTCATCGCGCCAGAAATTAAGCACCTTTCGATAACGAGGGGCCACTTGTTCCATAGTTTCAAACGGGGTTATTGATTTCAGGGCAGCGGAAAAAACTCCGCTGCCCTGCTCACCAGTCTCTCAAGCGCTGGTTTTATCGGAATGGCGGCGAATAGAGCACACCCCCCTTGGTGTACAGGCTGTTCAGCCCCCGAGGGATGTAGGTGGGCGTATCTGGGCCCAGGCTACGGTTATAAATTTCTTCGTAGTTGCCCACTTGCTTGATGATGTTGTAAGCCCAATCATTGCTCAGGCCGAGTTTAACGCCCATCTCGCCTTCCACACCCAGCAAGCGCTTAACCTCAGGATTCTGCGAGGTGGAACGCATATCGTCTACGTTCGCCGAGGATACACCATATTCCTCAGCCGCAATGGTGGCAAAAACCGACCAGCGCACAATGTCGAACCATTGATCATCACCATGACGCACCACCGGCCCTAATGGCTCTTTTGAGAGAGTCAGGTCCATGATGACATGCTTATCAGGTTCGGGCAAGAGGCCTTTGGCCACAGATGACAATTGAGATTTATCCGAAGTGACCGCGTCACAGCGACCCTCAGCATAAGCGCCATAGGTGGCGTTAATATCGTCAAATACGGCTGGCGTATAAGAGACGCCATTGGCAGCCATCACATCTGCTAGGTTGAGTTCCGTAGTGGTGCCTTTCTGTACGCAGATAGTGCCGCCTTCCAGGTCTTTCAGGGTAGTAAAGCCGCTTTCCACGGGCACCATGATCCCCTGGCCATCATAGAATGTTGTCACTGTAAAATTGAGACCCAGTTCACTGGAGTCTCGGGTGAGCGTCCAGGTGGTGTTGCGGATGAGCACGTCAATTTCGCTGGTTTGTAAGGCGGTGAAGCGTTCTTGTGTGGTCAGAGGACGGAATTCCACCTTAGTCGCATCGCCAAAAATCGCGGCTGCTAGCACTCGGCAAAAGTCCGCATCGAAGCCGGAGAAGTTCCCCTGCGGATCAAGGAAACTGAAGCCAGGCAATTGACCGTTTACACCACAGATCAACTTACCCCGCGCTTGAATGGCTTTGAGGGTTTCTCCATATCCTGGAGCCTCAGCCACCTTGATCTGCACCTGCGGTGTTCCCGCCGGCGCAGGCACGGTGACCACAACCGTCTTTACGACTTCTACCGTCTGCACCACGGGAGTGGCCTGCGCCTCCCCTCCTCCAGCCGGCGCTGCGGGTTGGGTGGCTTGTCGGCCACAAGCGGCAACGACCAATGCCAGAACCAACACCAAGACCAATGCAGGAAATGCTTTACGGGCCATCACTGTTCTCTCCTTCCTTAGTTTGTTTAATTCCGAGGTGTAACTCTTGGGCGATTAGAAAACTCAATTCGGCGGGCGCGCCACCTCCTTCCTGACAAAAACTTACCATCGGGATTCTAAGTAGATCAATTATAGGGAAAAAACTCACAGGAGGCAAGGATTTTGTCGGCGGAATTTAGGCTTTGTAAAGATTCCACCCATGGCGGCCAAAGTGCATAGACCGGGAGAGCCTCGTTCCCCTTAATCTCAAAGCATGCTTCATCCCTCTGGAGGCCTGCTGGAAGCGGCCAACGTGAACTTGTCGGGTATTGCCACACTACCCCAAGCCAATGGCGCGATATAAACGCCCAATATCTACATGTTCAGCAAACAGAGCCTCAAACTGCTGTAGTTTGACCGCCTGCGCCAGACGCGTCTTGCCAAAAACCCTTTCAATGGCTTCGATGGTCTCCATGGTATTGCCTGGCACCAGTAGAACAGCCACACCCAACTCTTCGGCTTGCTTGACAATCAGCGGGCTGGGTTGCAGATTTCCCGTGAGCACCAGACAGGTGGTAGAGGTCTCCAAGGCAGCCAGTTGGATATCTGTGCGGTCACCCCCGGTAATGACCGCCTTGTTCATCTGGCGACGAAAGCGACTGAGGGCAGCCTCTGCCGTCATTGCGCCAACAGTCAGGTTCTCTACCAACGCCTGGGGATTATAGGTGCGCGTTAGCGGTTGGGCATTCAGGGCTAACCTCAACTCCTCAACCGTAATGGCTTCTAGGGCACGCTTTTGAGGCAGGCTGCCAAAAACCGGAATGCCATGCCTCTCCAGGAAAGGTATAGCCAGATCGTTGACAAAAGAGGCTGCCTCTTGCGGCACACGGTTGAGAATGGCCCCCACCAGCAAGTTCCCCAGGCGGGTAGCCGCTGCCAGGGCATCGTCCAACACACGCACCGCATCGCGATACCTGACCACCACCAGCACATGGCTGCCCAGGGTTTGAGCCACCAGAGGCGTGGGCAAACCCACCACGTAACCTTCCCGCAGGCTGGCGCCCCCCTCTAACAGGAGCACATCCTGATCGCGACCCGCTCTTTCAGCCGCCTCTTTCACCTGATCCATCAGGTTTAATTCTCTGGTTTGAGCCAGCCGCTCTTGCAAACCCTCTGCAGTGACTACCACCGGCGAGAGTTCCCAAGGCTGGGCGCTGAGTCCCAACACCTCTTTCACAAAGGCGGCATCCTCATCTACCAGGCGCCCACTCATCCACCAGGGTTGTAAACTCAGCGGTTTCAGATAGCCGACCCGATAGCCATCCTGTTGCAGGCGCCTGCCCAGTGCCAGACACAGGGCGGTTTTGCCAGAATATCGTTCCACAGAGGTGATATATAAAGATTTCATACAAATATCCTATCCATCATCTTGGCTAGATTCAAGATCAACGCAATACCAGGCGCATGTCCAGGGCTAGAGTGCCCTGACCGCGCGGATAGACCATCAACGGGTTGATATCCAATTCGACGATTTCAGGAAAATCCTGCACCAATTGCCCCACGCGCAGCAGAACCTCCACCAGGGCAGCCTTATCCATGGCGGGGCGGCCACGCACGCCATCCAGCAAAGCATGGGCGCGAATTTCACCGATCATCTCTTCCGCTTCCTGCGGGGAAAAAGGCACAAGGCGGAAGGTCACGTCCTTGAGGGCCTCAACGTAGATGCCACCCAGGCCAAAAGTGACGAGCGGCCCAAATTGGGGATCGCGATTCATGCCCACCAGCACTTCCAGCCCACCTGACGGCGCCATCTCCTGCACCAGGCAACCCCACAAGCGCGCCTCGGGCACATAGCGCTGAGCGCGATAGAAAATCAACTCAAAGGCATCGCGCACGTCCTCAGCGCTCTGCAGGCCCAGTTTGACCCCACCCACATCGGTTTTGTGTAGGATATCGGGCGAGGCGATCTTTAACGCCACGGGATAACCAATTTGATTAGCGATTTCAATCGCCCGCTCTGGCGTTTCAGCCACTTCGGCTCGCGGCGTGCGCATGCCGTAGGCCTTCAGGATTTCCCGCGCCTCGGCATCACCAATGGACAGGCGACCCTCGGCGCGCACACGCTCCAGCATTTGGCGCACTGCCTGGCGATCGCAATCGAATTGCACGAACTGGGGCAGCGGTCGGCTCTGGATGAGGCGATAATCAGCCATGGCTCGAAAAGCCCGCGCTGCCCGTTCAGGGAAAGAGTAATTGGGCACCCCATAACGATTCAAAATCTCAATCCCTTTTTCCACGCGGGCTTCGCCCATGAAACAAGCCAGGATAGGCTTTTCAGTTGCTCGTGAGAGTTGCCCCACTACATCAGCGGTGGCTTCAATTTCGGTCATGGCCTGGGGCGTCAGCAAAACCAACAGCCCATCCGTATTGGGGTCGGCAGCCACCTTTTCTAAAGCAAAGCGATAACGGTCGGCGCGGGCATCGCCCAAAACATCCACCGGATTAGCCGCGCTGGCGGCGTCGGGCAGGAATTGTTCCAGGGCATGTAAGGTCTCCACCTCAAAGCGCGCCAGGCTCAAGCCTGCTCGCTCCAAAGCGTCGGTGGCTAATATGCCCGGCCCTCCCGCGTTGGTGACGATGGCAATTCGTTCCCCTTTCAATGGCGGCTGATAGCCAATGGCCAGGGCCATATCAAACAAGGCCTCCATCGAATCGGCGCGCAAGATGCCCGCTTGACGAAAAGCCGCCTGATAAGCCTGCTCCGATCCTGCCAGGGAGCCGGTGTGCGAAGAGACCGCCCGCGAGCCCGACTGGGTCACCCCCGATTTAATGGCGATGACCGGCTTTTTAGGCGTAATCTGCCGCGCCACCTGGATAAATTCCTGCCCGTTGGGCATGCCTTCGCTGTAGATTAATATGACCCGCGTGCGCTCATCGTCAGCCCAGGCGCGCAGCAGGTCGGTCTCATTCACGTCGGCTTTATTTCCCAGGCTGACGAAGCGCGAAAAACCCAGTCGTCCTGCCAGGGCAATGTCGAGCACCGCAGTGCCTAATGCACCAGATTGAGAGATGAATGCCATCGGGCCTTGTGGAGGCGTTCCGGCCGCAAAAGAGGCGTTCAACGGGGTATAGGTGTCAATCACCCCCAGACAATTGGGCCCGATCAGCCGCATGCCATATTCCTGGCAGATTTGTATCAATTCGCGCTCGCGCTCCAGCCCTTCCATGCCCGCCTCGCGAAAGCCAGCGCTGATGACAATGGCAGCAGGAACGCCCTTCTGCCCGCACTGACGCAACGCCGTCGGCACTTGAGGATAGGGGATGACAATCACTGCCAGATCAATCCCTTCCGGCACCTGCAACACCGTGGGAAAGGCTCGATAACCCAAAATTTCCTGGGCGCTCGGGTTGATGGGATAGACACGGCCACGCTGTGCATAGCCCCCCTCGATCAGGTTCTTCAACACCGCGTGGCCTAACTTAGCCGGATTGCTGGAAGCGCCAATGACGGCCACAGACGCCGGTTCGAAAAAGGCTTTTAGCGGTTGTTCCAGACTCACTTTTCGCTCAACATGATGACCACGATTGTATCCTGGTTAATCGGGTTCACGCTTAATGAGACCGAAGCCCGCCGCTGATCTTTCTCAAAGTTTAGAAAGGCTGCCTTGTCCGCCTCCACAGAGCCTGCCTCTACCGCCACCCAACCATTTTCAACCATCTTTTGTTTGTAAAAATCCAACACTTCGTTGTAAGGGCGAGGCGTTTCATAAGAGACGAACAGACTTGACGAAACAAAGTTCTTCCGATCCCCTTCGATCAGAGGGATGTCCTCAGGCGGCTGGCCTTTGGCAGCCGCCATGGCGGTCAACACCGCATTCGCGGTTTGTTCCAGACGCGGAGCTTCCTGGGTGGCAAAGGCTTGCAAGGTCTGTTCCACCTCTGGACCTTTCTCCGTGGCCAGCGCCCGCGCGGTTTGCAGCGCCTCGCTTTCCACCACCTCAGTGACGACCGCCTGAACCGTGCCTACTATGCCTGCCTTCTCTTTCAACTCGGTGGCAAGCGCTTGGGCCGTGGCCCGACCTTCTCTGAGCGGACTCATAGCGCGATTAACCAACTGGCAACCCAGACCAACCGCCAGCGGAAAGAACAAAACCAGAAAGTAGAGCGAGCTTTTGACCTTCATGCTATCTCTCCTAGCAGCCATGCACCTGAATATTTACACCAAGACCAGATACCTTCCCATTTTCCTGTGCTCTTATTATTGGCCAAATTTATTCCCTTTCACGCTGCAATCACTCAGGTAGCCTCTCCTTCGTTGGCTTTGGCTTTCGTTTTGTTCTCGTTGCCTTCTTTGTGCCCTTCAGCCGCTTTGGCCAGGGCAGCCAGTTGCTCCACCACAGCGCGGTTGAAACTGCCCTCTGGATAGGTGCCATCGGGTTGCAATTCGCCCGCCTCCAGGTCGGTGAGCAAGGGGATGGCTTCCTCGAAGGTGTGCACCGCCCAAATGTGGAATTGGCCATTTTCCACCGCCTGAACCACTTCTTGACGCAACATCAGATTGTTGACATTGCTGGCGGGGATGATGACGCCCTGCTCACCGTTCAAACCCTTCACCTTACAAATAGCAAAGAAGCCTTCGATCTTCTCGTTCACCCCTCCAATAGCCTGGATCTGGCCACGCTGATTAATTGAGCCAGTGACCGCTCGATCCTGGCGCAAGGGAATGCCAGCGATGGCTGAGAGCAAGGCGAAAAACTCCGCCGCAGATGCGCTATCCCCCTCGACCTCGTCGTAAGATTGTTCAAAAGTCAGGCTAGCAGAAAGGCTGAGCGCCTGTCCACGCCCATAGCGCGCCCCCAGAAGCCCGCTCAGGATCAACACTCCCTTGGTGTGCACAGGCCCACCCAGTTTCGCCTGGCGCTCAATATCCACTACCCCGCCTTTGCCAGCGAAGACCGCGGCAGTGATGCGGCTAGGACGGCCAAAGGCATAATCTCCCAAGAGCATCACCGAGAGCGCGTTCACCTGACCTACTGCCCGACCCTGGGTGTCAATTAGGATTGTGCCGTCGGCGATCATCTCTTGAATGCGCTCTTCGATGAGGTTGCTACGATAGATGCTCTCCTCGATGGCTCGCTCCACTGCTTTGGCGGTGACCACAAGGGGAGCGCTGGAACTAGCAGCATCGCTTTGAGCAGCGTTCAGGCTCTCCTTGCGCGCCCAATAGGCTGCCTCACGGATGAGGTCGGCGATCTTGCCAAAACGGGTGGAGAGTTTCTTCTGGTCTTCTGCCATGCGCGAACTATATTCGATGATGCGCGCCACCGCGCTGCGATCGAAGGGGGGCAATTGATTGTCCAGCACCACCGATTTGACGAATAAGCCATATTCATACTCTGTCTCCGGGGTGCGTTCCATCAGGGTGGCAAACTCAGCCCGCACTTTGAACAGTTTGGCGAAGTCCTCATCGTAAAAGCGCAAGAGATAATAAAGCAAGGGTGTTCCAATGAGCACCACTTTGACATTCAATGGGATAGGTTCCGGCTCCAGGGTTACCGTGGATAGCAAGCCCAATAATTGCCCCAACTCCACAATGCGTATCTCGCCATCGCGCAGCGCCCGCTTTAACCCTTCCCAGGCATAAGGGTTAATGAGCAAATCTCGGGCTGGGATAAGCAAATAGCCGCCGTTGGCGCGGTGGAGTGCTCCCGGGTAAATCATGGTGAAATCGGTGCGCGTGGCGCCCATGACCACCTCATGTTCCACGCGCCCTAACAGATTGGTGTATGAGGGGTGGCTTTCCAGAATCACCGGCGCCCCTGTGAGTTGGCTATTATCCACCAGGACGTTGATCTCATAGCGCCGCAACCATTCGCGCTGGGAGATTTGAGCCGCCTCACCGCCACCCCCCTCCCCACCGCGAAAGCGATCAACATTGGCTACAATATCCGCCTGAATGGCATCCAGGTGGGAGAGCACGCTCTCAATGCCCGCATACTTGCTCTTTAAAGCCTGCATCAATGGCGCGAGCACAAAGAGGGCCGTGCGCTCATTAAGTTCACTCAACTGTTGGGCAGCAGCCCTTTCCATTTCCTTAATGCGGTTGATGGCTTTTTCCACTTCTTCGGTTAACTTCGTCTGGAGCTGAGAGAGTTTCGCCCGCTGCTCTTCAGAGAGTTTTTCCAGTTCCTCTGGCTTGAGCGGTTTGCCTTCTACTGCTGGCGCCAGCACAAATCCAAAAGGTGTGCGCAGGATAACGAAGTTATACTTCTCCACGTAACCCTGCAAGCGCATGAACTCGGCTTCCTGGTTGCGCTTGGTCTCATTGATCAGGTGGTCACGCGCTTGAGCGTACTCCTCGCTTTCGAATACGCGGGCAATATCCTTCTGGCAACGGCTCACCAATTCCTGGATGTCCTTGCGCAACTCCACAGCCCGCCCATGGGGTAAGCGCAAAGCCTTCGGACGGCGTGGATTCTCGAAATTATTGACATAACACCAGTCATCAGGCACCGCTTCAGAGGCAGCTTTGCGCTCCAGGTATTCGCGGCTGAGCGTGGTGCGTCCCGAACCTGGCAAACCGAGGACAAAAGTATTGTACCCAGAGCCGCTGACCTCGGCGCCCAATTCCAGGGCACGAATGGCGCGTGGCTGACCAATCACCTCTTGCAAGTCGGGTAACTCGTCCGTGGTTTCAAAAGGCAACGACGAAGGATCACACAATCGGCGCAGGGCGCTGGGAGGCAGACCTGGCGGCAGGTTTACGGAAGGCTTGGGGGGAAGGGCGTTCTCATTCTCACTCATAAGGCGTCCTCTGTGTATAGTCTAAAGGAAACCCCCCTTAAAGTCAACCGAAGCCATCTTTCTTAGGCATCGTAGGTGCGGATAAACTCTTCCGCTTTCTCAACTAAATAGCGATTTCCAATGAAAAGCGGAGTGCGCTGATGCAGCGTCTCAGGTTGGATGTCGAGGATATTCTGCCGCCCATCTGAGGCATATCCGCCGGCCTGTTCCATGATGAAGGCCAGGGGAGCCGCCTCGTAAAGCAAACGCAATTTGCCATGCGGCTTAGAGGGGTCCTTTGTGTCGGCAGGATAATAGAAGATACCGCCGGAGAGCAAGGTGCGATGAAAGTCACCCACCAGCGAGCCGATATAACGCAACGAGAGAGGCTTTGCCTCCCCATCCAGCCCCTGGAGATAATGGGTAAAGCGCCGCACCCCTTCGCTCCAGTATTTCTCATATCCATGGTTGACACTGTAATACTTGGGCTTTTCAGGAATACGGATGTTCGGATGTGAGAGTAGAAACTCCCCCAGGCGCGGATCGAGGGTAAACCCATGCACGCCCGAACCTGTGGTGTAAACCAGCATTGTGCTCACGCTATAAAGAAGGTAACCCGCCACCACCAGATCGCGCCCTGGTTGGAGGCAATCTTCCAGCGTGCCAGGGCCACTCTCGCTTTTCCGCCGATAAATTGAGAAGATAGTGCCAATCGAGGTGTTGTAATCAATGTTGGAAGAGCCATCCAGGGGATCATAGAGCAGGACGTATTTGCCACTGGCATACCGTTCTGGGATAGGCAGGGGTTCGGCGTGTTCTTCGGAAGCCATGATCGCCAGACGGCCGGTATGATCGTTCAGACGATAAATGGTCTGATCAGCCAGGCGATCCAATTTCATGACTTGTTCCCCCTGAATATTGATCTCATCGGTGCTGCCTAGGATTTCTGCCAAGCCAGCCACAGAGGTGCGGCTGGCGATGAATTTGCCCGCCAGAGCCAGGTCATACAGCAGGTTGGTCAACACCCCAGTGGCTTCAGGGTGTATTTTTTGCTCTTCCAGGATGTGGCGTTCGATGGTGATAATGCTACGGTAAGCATAGGGTGAGTTTTGCATAGCGCCTCCTTTGGACTGCGACTAAATAAACGTTGCTGAGATGATTTGCTGACGGCAACCCCTATCGTAAAAACATCCAGCGAATGACCAGCCTCACCAATGGACGAAAGATATGATTGCGCCCAAAGAACGCCAGAAAGCGGTCCAGTGCCCGAGGCACACAAACCACCTGCCCCCGCTCCAACGCCTTGAGCGAACGAGCCACCACTGCGGGTGCATTGCCCCACATCAATCCAGGAATCTGAGTGTGGCTGAAGCCTTGATATTCAGGCGTATCATGGAACTCGGTGTGGGTAAACCCCGGGCACAAGGCCTGCACCTTCACCCCGCTGCCACGCAACTCCATCGCCAGGGTCTCGCTGAAAGCCACCAGGGCGGCTTTGGTGGCATTGTAAGTTACATTGCGCGGCCAGGGAAAGAAAGCTGCCAGCGAGGCCACGTTGATTATCCCCCCCTTGCCACGCTGAACCATGCCCGGCAAAACCGCCCGCGTCAGGCACAGGCTGGCTTTCAGGTGTACATCCACCATGGCCAGATGTTTTTCCGCCGGCACCCTGAAAAATCGCCCGTGGGTGCCAAAGCCGGCGTTGTTGACCAGCAGGTCCAGGACCTCAAGGCTTTGGACATATTCTTCCAGGCGCTTCAGGTCCTGAGGATCGGATAGATCAGCTACCAGCACCTGCGTCGGAACGGCGTAGCTTGCCTGCAGTTCACTCGCCAGGGCTTCCAGGCGCTCTCGACGGCGCGCCACCAGGATCAGGGCATAGCCTCGGGCAGCCAGCTGACGGGCGAATTCTGCTCCCAGGCCGCTAGAGGCGCCGGTGATAAGCGCCAGAGGGTGAGATGTATCAGGTGAATTTACAATTGGCATAGACCCTTTCCTCATTTTACAGCAAGATTTGGAATATGGCGATTTCTTATTCGATCCAATGGTCAACCCACGACACCGCGTCTTATATCCAGGACTGCCCCAGGATCCATCCCTCTACGTTGCGGATGGCTTCATCCTGAGGTTCCGTGAGGGGACGCCGTTGCAACACCACCTCCAACATGCCAAATAGCCCAATCACCGCGTCAAAGGCGTCTTCACCCTGAGGCGAGGCGCCAAACCCATCCAGGATGGCTTGGCGAAGGCTTTCGTGCAAATTCACCCCAGCCGCTTCGGCCCAGGCTAACAAAACCGAAGCATTAGCGGCGCGCTCATCTTGCTGGCGCTTACCCACCCTGGCTCCAGGCCTGCGTGGCGAGAAGCGCACCCCTAACCAGGAGTAATATTCCGCCGGATAAGTCTCAACCACCACCACCCGCCCTGCTCGGAGCAGGTGGTGCAATGTGCCGCAGAAGGGCCAGAGAGAGACCCCAGGTAACAATTCGCCCTGGGTTGTAAGCACCTGCCTCCAGCCGCTGATGGCCGCCTTACCCACTTGTTGCCCGCCTAGCGTCCAAAATAAGGGGAAAGCCGGGCGACGGCCGACATGAGCGCGCTCGCAACGGCGGCGTAGATCATCCATGCTCCGCACCCCCAATCCCTCCAACAGGTGCTTTTGGCGGGCATGGCCCGGCTTGGCGGGGTAAAAAGGCCGATACAGGCTGATCTCCTCCGCTTTCTGGGCTGGTTGATAAAACTGTGCCCAGACTCCTTGCCCCAATTGGCGCAATGCAGCCAAAAAACCCTGGATTCCAGCGCGGTGCGCATATGCCAGGGGCAAACCGATGGGAAAATCAAAACCCACCAGAACGCACCCCTGAGGCTTCGCCAGCCCTCTCAGACGATGCAGCAGTGTTTGCGCCTCTCCTACAGGTTGAGGCGCATACCCCAGGTAGCATCCATCATCCTGCAAGACAGCCAGCGCCAGCCAGCGTTTGCCGGGGGAAACGCTCCAATCGGCATGAGCCACCAGGGAAGGGCGAGGGCAGTTAGATGAAGTCAAGGCTCAGGAGTAGAATTATCGAACACAGGTTAGACAACCGCTGACAGGTTTTATGGAGCCTCCGGCTGAGAAGCGATGAGTTCGCTCAGGGCAATCCACTCGCCGGGATGATCAACCATCGGCAGGCCAGAGCAAAGCACCCCGGCCTGTACCAGAGCCTCAAGGGTGGCTTTAGTCACCTTCGGCTCCCAACCGAAGAGCAAAAGCACATCTCGCAATTGGGACGCGCCTACGGAACGGAAATAAGTCTCGAGCAGTTTACGGCGGGCATCCAATTCGCCGATGAAGCGCGCTTGTTGCGGGATTTCAGGGTAATGGCGGGCGACGATGTCATAGGCAAAAGCATAACGCCACGCCCCAGCCTGGGTAACCGCCACCGGCACTAACATGAAGGCCGCTTGCAGGTCTGCCAGGGCTTTATTGAAGCGGCTTTCGCTCTCCGGGCTGGAGAGGCGCGCCGCCCGCCGCAAAGCGATCGTATCCAAAGGGCCGTTTTTCAACACCGCCTCATAGACCGTTTTTGCCTCCAACGTCAAGCGACCCTGCTCATACAGAGTCAGGTAATCGTCCTCTGGCGAACCATAGTTCTCCGTTAAGGCATAGAAATAGGGCACCAGGCTCATCGAGATCAGCGTGGCTTTCTTGCGCAACACTTTGGCGTAATACCAGGCGCGGCTGCCCAGGAGTGAATCCTTCCATTCCCAGGTGATGTGTCCAGGGTCGTCATGCTCGTTGGGTACAGGGCGGTCGCCAGCTACCGCCACCCACAAATTGGGTAAAGCCACACCCTGAATAGGCCAGAAGAAGATAAAGCCGCGCTCATTAACGTAGTCAACCGCCTGTTGGCGGTTTTTGAGGCGCAGTTCTGGCCGCGAACGGTAGGTGCGGCAACGATAATCTTGAACAGTGTCCCAGGACAAGATAGCCATCATGAGATCAGGGTCACACCTGCTAACCTCGGCTTTCAGCGCGATTCAGCCTGTGCCAAACTGACGATCACCAGCGTCGCCCAAGCCAGGCACAATATAGCCACGCTCATTCAAACGCTCATCAATGGCAGCCAGGTGGATAGGCACCTCAGGGTGGTGTTTCTCCATCAGTGCAATCCCTTCCGGGGCGCCAAGGATGCCCACGAATTTAATCTTCTTCACCCCCCAACGTTTCAGGACGTCCACCGTAGCCACCGCTGAACCTCCCGTAGCCAGCATAGGATCCAACACCAGGCACACCGTCACAGTGGGTTCAACCGGCAATTTATTGTAATACTCCACCGGCTTCAAGGTGCGCTCATCCCGATAGAGCCCGATGTGCCATACCTCGGCAGTGGGCATCAGGCTCCAAACCCCTTCGACCATGCCCAACCCGGCCCGCAATATCGGCACCAGACCAATCTTCTCTTTCAATTCAACCCCCTGGCACGGCGCCAATGGGGTTTCAACCACCCGGGGTGAGAGCAAGAGATCTGCCGTCGCTTCGTAAGTTAACAAGGCAGCAATCTCGCGAATCAATTCGCGAAACTTCTTTGGTTCGGTGTTCTTGTCTCGCAGCAGGGTCAATTTGTGGGCGACCAGTGGATGGGAAGAGGGATAAACGTTGGACATGCTCATCTCCGCAGAAATTATAAGGAATTATATTGCAATTTCATCCCTGCGTGGGCACGCAAAGGTTGTCGCCGCGCCGCTCCTTTTCCCCGCCCTCCCCCAAGTGCATGCTGCATTGGGAGGAGAGTTGAGACAGAGGTAACGAAGACCTTCTGACAACTTTTGTGGGTAACCAGTTCTACACCGACCTGCAAAAAAGGTGCTGGCTTTGGTATAATTCCCCTGGCGGGCGGATAGCTCAGTAGGTTAGAGCGTCTCTCTTACACAGAGAAGGTCGCAGGTTCGAGTCCTGTTCCGCCCACTTAATCAACAGACCTCCGAAGCCGCCCTGGCCTCGGAGGTCGTCGGGTGTCAAAAAGGAGATCAGCATGTACACACTCGTTCTCTTACGCCATGGCCAAAGCACCTGGAACCTGGAAAACCGCTTCACTGGCTGGACCGATGTCGGCCTGACGCCCCAGGGGGAAGCGGAGGCGCGCGAGGCTGCTCGCTTGTTGCGCGCCGAAGGTTACACCTTCGACGTAGCTTTCACCTCCGTGCTCAGACGCGCCATTAAGACCTTGTGGATCGTGCTGGAGGAGATGGAACTGGAATGGATTCCGGTCTACAACTCCTGGCGGCTAAACGAGCGGCATTATGGAGCACTCCAGGGGCTGAATAAAGCCGAAATGGCGGCCAAATACGGGGAAGAACAGGTTAAATTGTGGCGGCGGAGTTACGACGTCCCGCCCCCCGCCTTAGATTGGGACGACCCACGCCATCCGCGCTTCGACCGCCGCTACGCCGCCCTCAAGCCCGAAGAACTGCCAGCCTGCGAGTCGCTCAAAGATACCTTGCAACGCGTCTTGCCTTACTGGCACAGCACCCTGGTGCCAGCCATTCGTTCTGGGCAGCGCGTGTTGATTTCGGCTCACGGCAACAGCCTGCGCGCCCTGGTCAAACACCTGGATAACCTCTCGGATCAGGAGATCGTCGAACTCAACATTCCCACCGGCATCCCGCTCGTGTATGAACTCGATGAAGACCTCCAGCCGATTCAGCACTACTATCTTGGCGATGCAGAAGCCGTGCGCCGCGCCGCCGAAGCCGTTGCCGCCCAGGGAAGAGCTGCCCGCTAACCTCTTAGACCTCCGAAGGCTTCCCGGCCTCGGAGGTCTTACATTAGTTAGTTTATGCAACCCCAGCCTCGGCGTAGTTTCGCCCAGATGCTTGTTTTGCTTATCACATTAGGGGGAGTGATCATCGTGTTAAGCGCCCTGGGGGCGTTTAAGAAGCGCACGCCTGATCGTCATGTAGTCACCTACAAGATTGAGGGCACTACCGCCGTGGCGGTTGTC
>JBBILY010000027.1:0-17208 GCA_037444705.1 Chloroflexota bacterium
CGCCCACCCGCACGGCCGCCTCTTATATCCTGGAAGCCGAGGCCTACTTCCAGGCTGGAAAACTGGACGATCCCGATCCACCTCAACCCACACCACCCAACCCTGATGCCATCGACGCCTATCGTAGAGCTCTGGAGGTTGATCCCCAAAATGCCCAGGCCTTGGCTGAACTCGCCCGTATTCAGACCTATTCCATCACCATGCTCAGCACCGACGCTGAGCGGCGTGCCCGTCTGAATGAAGCCCTGCAGTCTATTAACACCGCCGTCCAGTTGAACGCGGATGATAGCACCATCCATGCCATCCGCGCCTTTGTCCTGGACTGGAATGCCTCCTACGCCGACGCCGAAGAAGCCCAAACTCTGCTCAAAGAGGCGGAAGGCGAGGCGGTGCGCGCCTATCAGTTAGACCCCCAAAACGCCCTGGCCCTGGCTTTTTACGCCGAGGTGTTGCTCGATCAGCAAAAATGGGTGCAGGCCGAGCAATACGCCTCGCAGGCGGTGGCTATGGCGCCAGATTCAATGGACGCCCACCGTGTCTACGCCACCGTCTTAGAAACCCTGGGACAATATCGCCGCGCCATCGAAGAGTATTCCGCCGCGGCTAAAATTAACCCTAACCTGACCTTTCTCTTCGTCTATATTGGCCGCAATTACTTGCGCCTGACGGGCAATGACCCTCAGTCTCCTCTCTATGAAACGGCGCTGGACTATTTTGCCCAGGCGGCTAACATTAACGCCCAGTTGGGCGTCAAGAATCCCATTCCCTATCTGGAGATCGCCAAAGCCTACACCCAAAAAGGGGAGTTTTTTATCGCCGCCCGCAACGCTCAAAAAGCGCTGAGTTTCGACCCCACCAACGCCAACACCTATGGGCAATTGGGCATCATTTATATTAAATCGCGCAATTACGAGGGAGCCATGAACGCCCTGCGTTGCGCTGTGCGTGGTTGCAGCGCCGAAGAAAATGAAACCGCTAAGGACCTCGCAGAACAGGGATTGCTGGAAAATAGCGTAACCGTGGAAGGCCTGCCACTGACTAACCTCACTGTGGGTTATTATTATGTGGAATATGGCACGGTGCTGGCTTTTCTCAGCCGCCCCAACCAGAACTACTGCCCCGATGCCCTGCAGGTTTTGAACGAAGTGCGCCTCAAATTCCCAGAGGATCCGGTGCTGATGAGCATTGTCAGCGATAGCGAAGGCATCTGCCGCCGCCTCGCCTCGAGCCCAAACCCTTCCGCTACCCAGACGCCGGCCGCCTCTCCCACACCCACGCCGCGCCGCTGAACATCAGAGTTTTGTTAGAATTTTCTTACCTCCCCTTGACTATACCCTGAAATCTAGGTATGATTCATCCAAAAGTTAGCACTCTCATATCTTGAGTGCTAACTTCGTTGCTTGTCTGAACCCAATCAAACCTACACTAAAAAGGAGGTCTGTATGTCCGTCACACTAAAGCCTTTAGGTAACCGCGTCGTGGTGGAACCAATTGAGCAAGAAGAGGTCACCGCGGGCGGTATCGTCCTCCCGGAAACCGCCAAAGAGAAACCACAGAAAGGTAAAGTGCTCTCGGTAGGCCCTGGCGAACGCGACGAGAGCGGCAAGCGTATCCCAATGGATGTGGCAGTTGGTGATACCGTGCTCTTCGCCAAGTATGCAGGCACGGAAGTCAAAGTGGATGGTAAGAAACTGCTCATCCTCAAAGAGAGCGATCTCTTAGCCATCATTGAATCCTGATCCCCGAATTAAAAATCATTGATAAAGGAGTGAGAGTCTATGGCAGCAAAACAACTGGTATTTTCTGAGGAAGCCCGCCGCCGCCTGCAGCGCGGTATGGATCTCCTCGCCACGGCGGTGGTGACCACCTTAGGCCCCAAGGGCCGCAATGTGGCCATTGATCGCAAGTTCGGTTCGCCCAGCATCACCCATGATGGCGTCAGCGTCGCCAAAGAGATCGAATTGGAAGACCCCTTTGAGAACATGGGGGCACAATTGCTCAAAGAAGCCGCCACTAAAACCAATGACATTGCCGGTGATGGCACCACAACCTCCACAGTGTTAGCCCATTCGATTATTACCGAAGGCATGAAGGCTTTGGCCGCAGGCTTCAACCCCATGCTGATGAAGCGCGGCATCGAAGCCGCCACCAAGGCCGTTGCTGAGAAAATTAAAGAGCAATCTATTGAAATCACCACCAAAGAAGAAATCGCCAATGTTGCCTCCATCTCTGCCCAGGATCGCGCCATTGGCGACCTGATCGCCGAGGTGATGGACAAAGTCGGCAAAGACGGCGTTATCACCGTTGAGGAATCCAAAGGCCTGGAATTCGAAACCGAATACGTCGAGGGTATGCAATTCGACCGTGGCTACATCTCGCCCTACTTCATCACCGATCCCGAGCACATGGAAGCCGTCATTCAGGATCCATATATCCTGGTGCACGATAAAAAGATCTCCGCCGCGGCCGACATCGTGCCCATCCTGGAGCGCCTGGTGCAGATTGGCAAACGCGAATTGCTAATCATCGCCGAGGATGTGGATGGTGAAGCCCTGGCTACCCTGGTGCTCAACAAACTGCGCGGCATGCTCAATGTGGTGGCGGTCAAGGCTCCTGGTTTTGGTGATCGCCGCAAGGCCATGCTGCAGGACATCGCCATCCTCACCGGAGCCACAGTGATCTCGGAAGAAACCGGGCGTAAACTGGAGAGCACAACCATTCAGGACCTGGGTCGTGCCGAGAAAGTTGTGGTCACCAAGGACGACACCACCATTGTGGGTGGCAAGGGTGATCCGGCGGCCATCAAGGGGCGCATCGAGCAGATCCGCGTGGAAATTGAGAAGAGCACCAGCGATTACGATCGCGAGAAACTCCAGGAACGTCTGGCTAAACTGGCGGGTGGCGTCGCCATTATCCGCGTGGGTGCAGCCACCGAGACGGAACTGAAGGAGAAAAAGCATCGCGTTGAAGATGCCCTCTCCGCCACGCGCGCGGCGGTCGAGGAAGGTATCGTGCCTGGCGGCGGTGTCGCCCTAATCAACGCCATGGAGGCTCTCGACGGCCTCAAGATGGATAGCGAAGATGCTCAGGTGGGCGTCAACATCGTGCGCAAGGCGCTGGAAGTGCCGCTGCGCAAGATCGCTGAGAACGCCGGCAAAGACGGCTCGGTGATCCTTGAAACCGTGCGCCGCCACCAGAAAGAAAAGAATAACCGCCATATCGGCTACAACGTCCTGAGCGAAGAGTTTGTGGATATGGTCAAGGACGGCGTCATTGACCCGGCCAAAGTCACCCGTGGGGCGCTGGAGAACGCCACCTCGATCGCGGCGATGATCCTGACCACCGAGGCCCTGGTCACCGAAGTGCCTGAGAAAGAGAAACCCGCCACGCCTCCTATGCCGGAGTACTAAAGCGGAGAAACACGCGACCGGCGTCCGAATGACGCCGGTCGTTCATTTTAACGCGGCATCTCTGCCAACCCGATCAGGTTTGAGACCCAGGAAAATGTAAAACCACCCATCGGGTTTATCAGATCGCGGATCTTTAAGCCCTTACCCCATAGAGAAGAGAGATAAGGGCTGAATAGTCAACCAGACTGCTCAAACACTGCCCTCAGTGGAGCGAAACTGCGGCGATGGATAGGGGAAGGCCCCAGCCGAGCCAGGGCGGCCAGATGGGCGGGTGTGGCGTATCCCTTATGAAGCGCCAGACCATAGCCTGGATATTGTAAATCCATGAGGCGCATTTGGGCGTCACGGGCGGTTTTCGCCAGAACAGAAGCAGCCGCGATACTCAACGCCCGCCCATCCCCCTTGACCAGCGCCGTTTGGGGGATATCCACCTCTGGCAATGTCAGGTAGTCTAGCAACAGGTGATGGGGTTGCAAGCCCAATTGTTCCAGGGCGCGCTGCATCGCCAGCCTTGTGGCTGGGACGATGCCCAGGCGATCAATCTCCTCCACGGTGGCAAACCCAACCCCCCAGGCCAGAGCTAATTCCTTCAGCCGCGGCGCCCAATATTCCCTTTCGGCGGCGCTCATCTGCTTCGAATCGCGCACACCGCGCAGCGCCTGTGCCAGATCGGGCAACTCAGGGAAAACCAACGCCGCAGCCGCCAGCGGGCCGGCCAGCGCCCCTCGTCCGGCCTCGTCTATCCCGGCCACAAGGGAATACCCCTGGTGCCATAACGCCTCTTCAAAACTCATATCCGGCCAGTGAGGCAGCCTGCTGCTATCCAACCTCGAGGTCATACAAGCCTTTTAGATAGTTAATATGGATGGTGAGAATGTCCAGACCGATCTTGAGTGCGTCCTGCACTACTCGCAGTTTGCTTTCGGGGTTAAAGTACCAATGGATGGGCACTTCAACGATGCGGAAGCCGCGCTTGCGGGCGATAAAGAGCACCTCCACATCAAACGACCAGCCTTTTAAGGTTTGCAACCCGAAGAGCACCTGCGCCACTGGGGCGCGGAAACATTTGAATCCACACTGGGTATCCTGCAAACCGGGCAATGCCAGCAGGCGGATGATAGCATTCATCACCCGCCCACCCCAATGGCGGTATTGAGGCTCATTATAGCGTATCGCGCCGGGAGCTTCGCGCGAGGCGATGGCCACATCAAAATCCGTCAGGTTGGGAGGCAGAAACAGGTTGATTTGATCCACTGGCATAGATAAATCGGCATCGCACATGAAGCGGTACTCACCCCTCGCCTCCAACATTCCCCGTCGCACTGCCAGCCCTTTGCCCCGCCTGGCCTCCCGGTAGACGCGCACCTGAGGATGCTCTCTGGCGTAAGCGCAGGCGATCTCATACGTGCGATCCCGACTACCGTTTTCTACCACCAGCACTTCGGCCGTATAGGTTTGCTTCTGTAAAAAGGCAAGAATCTGCTCTAGGGTCGTTGGCAGGCGGCGTTCTTCATTGTAAGCCGGAATGATGATCGAAAGGAACGGATTAGCCAAATATCTAACCCCATGATCAAGATGTAAGTAGAATCAAAATCACAAAGGCAATCAACACAATGATGTTTACGAACACCAGACAGCCCAAAGCCAACCATTGCCGCCGACTAAAGGGTATCTTATTTAACATCCTTGCCAACCGTTCGCCGCGCCCAAGGGTCGCCAATGCAGGCAAACCCGCCGGTTCCCTTTCATCGGCGAACGAGAAAGCATCCTTCTCTGGATAGGGCGCCAGATCCTTTTCGGTTAGACCCATCGATTCGATCAGCAAATTCACCACTTTATCAACCTCGTTGCGCTCCAACCAGATCCGACCCTGGAGCACCCCAACGACAAAGCGCTCCAATCCATCCGCCAGGACGATGCGCACCTCAGGGCGGATGACCTCTACATGCGTGCCTGGATGCGAGAACATGAGCACCGCCTCGATGGCTGGCAAAGAGATGTTGCACGTTGAAAAATAAGCGCCCACCGCCTGCGCCATCAAGTGCGTACGGCGAATCAGATTGGGGGTAGCAGGTCTGAACACCTCCTGATTGCTGTCCATTTTTTCCCAGGTATCGCCGCGAGCGCGAAAGAGGCCGCGTATGGCACTGGTGTAAATCACCCATACGCCTGGTGGCCCTACCAGCACCAGAGGGATCGGAATCTCCAACCCTTGCAGGGTCACATTACGTAATAGCACAAAGCGGTTATCCAGCGCCTTCCCTAGAAAGGCGACCACTTCCTCCTGGGCTTGCATATCTTCAAACCAATCCTTGCCCAGACGGAGGGTCTCCCAAAATTTCTCCCAAAGGTTTGAGGGTTTTTTGACCTTAACCTTGGGGTTTTCGATCACTTTCATCGTACTACTCCTTATGCCCGATTCTGAAAAAGCCCGAGGTATCCACCATGACTACTTCTTGAATCGCCCTAACTCAGATAACTCTGGATCAGACTCAGGTTCTCCTCCACCAGGCGGCGACGATAGTGCTCCAGTCGTTCGAGGGAGACATGGGAGAAGATCTTCTGTTCCATTTCTTCCGCCGAATCGAGAAGTCGGTAGAATTCTTCAGGGGGGATGCCCTGACGGGCAGCGAACACATCCACCGTCCGGATCACAGCCCCAGGGTGCAATTGAGCCACCAGGAGATCGCGCCAACGCTGCAGATAGACGTCATCCACAAAAGGCAGCCAGCCGGCCGGAGAGGCCTGGCCTAAAGCCCGGATTGTGCCATTGGTCAGCATGGGCAGGATTTGGCGATCAAGATATGCCCGCAAGACGTTATGAAAATAAAGGCGTTGCGTAAATGTTCCCCAGGTGCTATCCAACCCAAATATGGGCACGAAGATTTCTTTTGCCCAGAACCAGTCTGCCTGCAAATGGCACAGGTAGCCGCTGATGAAGGCAGCCTGCGCGGCTGGCAGGTCACGCGTGTAAGCCAGGGAGGGGTGCTCTAATAAGCACTGTTCCCAGGGTGGGCGTGGCCAGGAGAGCAGGGGAAAATCAAAGAAATGCGTCTCCTTGCGCAACTGACCAGAGATCACCTGCACATCGGGAGCAGTATTGCCCAAAAGGAAGGCACCCCGCTGCGCTTCCAGGAAACGGCGCACCCATTCAGGCAGGTCTGGACGGGTGATCACTTCTTCGGCGAGGCCCAGGTGATAAAAAGGGGTAGGCACGCTAGAATTATAAGCCTGTCTGACGTTGATAACCATACAAAAACGTTGGGGTGTCTTCAGAACATCCCTGAAAACACCCCTTTAGAAAAGCGGCCAGGATGGACCGTCAAACGACGGGTACACCATCCAGGTTATCGCGTTCGCCAACACCATCTCCGGTGACCAACACTTCGCGTCCGCCATTGTTCACCACCCGCAGGGGCTTAAACACTTCGAAAGTGCTGGCCAAATACGACAGGCGGCGGCCAGTGACAAAACGCTGACCACGCTTCAGGCGTTCAATCAATGCCTCTCGATCAATGAGCACTACATCTGAAAAGGTTGGGCCGCGGCGTTCATAAGCTCGCACCCAAGCCACCTCACCATTTGGCTTATAACGCACGGCTTCTACCACCCCATCATATTTTTGCCTGGCCATAGCACACCCTCCATGCTAAACCTTGTTTCTAAGAAACATAATGCGTCATACGCAATGCGCTTGGCAGTGAACAAGGCATTACGGATCACGCATTATAACCTGTCGGGGCGGGCGGACTCGAACCGCCGACCCCCGCGTCCCAAACGCGGTGCGCTACCGAACTGCGCCACACCCCGAGCAGGATGAGTATAATGCGAATTAGCCCCAAACGTCAAGGATACGCGAACACCTAAGCCGCGGCTTGCTCAGGGTTACTCGCGGGTCTTGGGGAGTTTGGGGGGCTCGAAAGCGAGAGTTCCCCGGGCAGCAAGCGCCGCACCTCAGGTATAATAAGAAGCACCTTTACTGTTGCTCCCTCAAGGAGGCCGCATGTTTAAAAGCATCTTTGATCGTCGCCAAGAAGAGGAACACCTGCGCCAGGAGGGTCGCCTGCCACCCGGCCAGGCGCCGACCAATCGTTTCCCGGTGTTGCACTATGGCCCGGTGCCTCGGTTTGACCCAGCCACCTGGACGCTGCGCGTTTTTGGTGAGGTAGAAGAAGAAGTGGTATGGACCTGGGAAGAGTTTAACCGCCTGCCGCGCACCCGGGTGAAAATGGACATCCATTGCGTCACACGCTGGAGTAAATTCGATACAGAGTGGGAAGGAGTCTCACTGAAGATCTTAGTAGACCAAGGCTATATCCGCCTCAAACCCAGCGCCAGATATTTGATGCAGCACTGTGAATACGGCTTCACCGTCAATGTGCCCCTGGAAGTGGCTCTGGCGCCGAATTTCCTGCTTGCCACCCATTACAATGGGGAGCCTCTGGAGCCAGATCATGGTTACCCGCTGCGGGCTGTGGTCGGTTACATTCCTGGCACACAGTATAAGACCCCCTATTTCTGGAAAGGTGGCAAGTGGCTGCGCGCCCTAGAGTTCATGGCTCAGGATCGTCTGGGGTTTTGGGAACAGGCAGGCTATCACAACGAGGCCGATGTCTGGAAAGAACAGCGCTTTGCCGAATAGGCCGTGTTAACCCCAGGGGGCATTGAACAATTCATTTACCCGGATGCAGCCGAACTATCTCAGGCAGCGGCGCATTACATCTTGCGCCTGCTCAATGAGGCTGTCGCCGCTCAGGGTTATTGCACCCTGATGCTCTCTGGAGGCTCCACGCCTGGCGCCATTTATGCCCATCTAAAACAAGCCGACCTGGCTTCCAAACTGAATTGGAAGCACGTGCATCTCTTCTGGGGAGATGAGCGTTGCGTGTCACCTGATCATCCCTGGAGCAATTTCCGCCTGGCATGGGAGGCATGGCTATCTCAGGCGCCTGTGCCAGCCGAGAACATCCATCGCATTCGGGGCGAGTTGAACCCCCAGCAGGCAGCCTGGGACTACGAACAGGAGATGCGGGGCTTTTTTGCAGGTCTAATTCCCCCATCCCACACTGCGCCCCAGGGAGAAAAGTTAGCCTGGCCGTCGTTTGACCTGATCTTATTGGGTATGGGAGCAGATGGGCATGTCGCCTCTCTGTTTCCAGGTGATCCCGCCCTGGAAGAAAGGCAACGTTGGGCCTTGGCCGTGGAGCATCTACAACCGCCACCACCGCTGGGATGGCGCGTCACCGTCACCCTGCCTCTGATCAACGCTGCTCGGCGGGTGATGTTCGTGGTCAGCGGCAAAGAAAAAGCCTGGATGGTGCGCCAGGCGCTGGAGGCAGACTCGGGCACAGGTACCTTGCCGGTTCAACGCGTGCGACCGCAGGCAGGACAAGTGGTCTGGTTTCTGGATCAGGCCGCGTCTAAAGCAGAGACCTGACTCGATTTCTCCAGGATATTGGCATGGCCATCCGGCAAGACCAGAGGTGTGCCGTACTGTGGATGAGGGATGACCGTGACCGGCACACCATAAACAGCCCTCAAGTTCTCAGCAGTGAGCACCTCCCCCGCCTTGCCCATGGCAAACAAACGCCCTTCCGCCAGCAAAGCCACGCGGTCGGCATACAGACCAGCCAGGTTCAAATCGTGTAACACCATGAGCACGGTCAGGTTCTGTTTTCGCGCCAGGGTGCGCACCAGATTGAGAAAACTGGACTGATGATGCAGGTCCAGGTGGGTGGTGGGTTCATCCAGCAGGAGAATAGGCGCCTCTTGCGCCAGGGCACGCGCCAGCAGCACGCGTTGTTGTTCGCCGCCAGAGAGTTCGCCCACGCGACGCATCGCCAGTTGGCTCAGGCGCGTGCGCTCCAGCGCTAATAGCACCGCCGCGTGATCCCGCTGCCCAGCGTTGCCTAGCCACGAGAGGTAAGGCGTGCGGCCTAAGAGCACGGTTTGATACACCGTGAAAGCCGCAGGGAGTTGGCGTGCTTGAGGCACCACTGCCATGAGGCGGGCGCGCCCGCTGGGAGAAAGACGCCAGAGATCACGGCCATCTACCCAAATATTACCTGCGCGCGGCGGGAGCACGCCACTTATGGCGCGCACCAGGGTGGATTTCCCCGCCCCATTCGGCCCAACAACCACCAGTATCTCGCCTTTCTCAACCGTCAGGTCCAAATGCTGGAGCACCAGGCGCTCTTGATAAGCCACACTCAGAGATTGGACGGTTATCATGACAACCTCCGCTACCAGTAAGCCTGAGCTTTGGCGCGGCGCAAGACCCACAGGAAGAAGGGAGCGCCTGCCAGAGCAGTGACGATCCCCACTGGCAGCGCCTGTGGGGCCAGCGCCAGACGCGCCAGCAGGTCAGCCATCAACAAGGCGCTGCCGCCGCCCAGGATGGAAAGCGGAATGAGATGGCGATAATCTGGCCCCCAGCGTAGGCGCACCACATGGGGCACCACCAGCCCGATAAAACCGATAATGCCCGAAAAAGCCACAGCTGCAGCCGTTGTCAGCGAGGCAGCCAGAATCACCACAAACTTAACCCGCTCGATGGGCAGTCCCAATTGCTGGGCTTGTTCTTCACCAAATTGCAACACATTCAAAGCATGGCCGCTGGCAGCGAGCGTCGTCAACCCCAGCAAAACATAGGGCGCCATGGCGATCACCGCTTGCCAGCCGCTCATCACGCTCCCACCCAGCAACCAGGACAGAGCCCGGCGCAATTCGGTATTAGAACGCAGCATCAGGAAAGAGGTCAAGGCGGTAGCAAAGGAACTAAAAGCCACGCCGGCCAGAATCAGGGTGGTTACCGGCAGCGCCCGCCCCACGCGCGCCAGGCTATACACCACGCCTACGCTGCAAATAGCCCCCACAAAAGCGCTCGCCGGCACCATATACAAGCCCAGCAGGGATTGTGGCCAGCGGACGGCTAGAGTTGCCACCGCCCCCAGGCCCGCCCCCGAAGCCACACCGATCAAATAAGGATCAGCCAGAGGGTTGCGAAAAAGCCCCTGGTAGGCAGCGCCGCTGCCCCCCAAAGCCGCCCCAGTCAAAAGCATCAAGACCGTGTGCGGCAGGCGTATCTGAAACAGGATGGAGGTGAAGGTCTCCGGCCAGTCAGATGGCAGGTTGATGCCCGGCAATTGGGCAATCAGCATGCGTAAAACCGTAGATGGTGGAATCCACACCGAACCCATGCCAACGCTGACCAGGGCTACCGATATCAACAACAGCAGGCTGAAGAAATAAGAACGCAGGGAGGTGCGCATACGCTTCGCGGCTCAAATACTGGACATGATTCCATAAGATTGGGAGAGGAGGGTTCAGGGGCCAGACCCCTCCTCCCCCATCCCCCTCATAAATTATGGGAACAACTCGGGGTGTAACAAGCGCACCAGTTGTTCCAGGCCATCCACCATGCGCGGGCCAGGACGGCTGATCAGGTTATCGTCAAAGGCATACACCTGCTGATTTTTTACCGCCGCGATTTGCTCCCAGCCAGGGCGAGCCGCCACATCTTCAGGCTTCACCCCATAGGCTGCGTCGCCTAGCAGGATGATCTGCGGGTTTTGAGCGATCAACTCTTCAGCGCTAATCTGCGCCCAGGCGCTGCCCAGGCTATGACCCACATTAACGCCTCCGGCGCGCCCGATGAGCAGATCCACAAACGTGCCCGGACCAGAGGTCCAGGGCGCGTTGGGGTCGCTGCCATCCAGTTCATAGAACACCAAGGGGCGTTCCCGCGCCTGGGCAATTTTATCATCCACAGAAGCCACGCGCCTTTTCAGGCTCTTGATCAAGGCTTCGGCTTCGGCTTCGCGGCCCACCAGGCGGGCGACCAGACGCAGGTTCTCATACATCCCTTCCAGGTCTTTCGGATTATTCAGGTAAAAGACAGTCAAGCCCAAAGCCTCCAATGCCTGCACCTGCTCTGGAGTGTTGATCTCAGCCGCCAGCACCAGGTCGGGAGCTAGGGCCACAATCTGTTCGGTGTTGAGTTCGCCCCAACCGCCGCCAATGTCGGTTAGTTGTTTGGCTTCTTCAGGGTAATCGGAGAAGGCGTCGCGCCCCACGACTTGCCCACCCGCGCCAATGGCGAAGAGTATCTCGGTATTGGATGGCGCCAGCGAGACTACCTTTTGGGCAGGCTGTTTCAAGGTGATCTGGCGTCCCAGGCCATCGGTAATGACGATAGGCGCGGGGGTGAAGGTGGCTGTGGGTTCAGGGCTTGGGCTGGGAAGTGGGGTGCTGGTTGGCGCCGGCGCCAAGGTGGCGCTGGGTTGCAGGGGGGCCTGGGTCGGTGTTGGGGATGGGACACCACAAGCAGCCAATAGCAGGCTGAAACATAGCACAAGGCTGAAAATGAGATTTTTTGAGGCTCTCATAGCCGTAATTGCTCCTCGGTAGATAGATGGTAACCGCTCTGCCTCATCCCGACTCGCCTTTATGAGGCTTTGGCCAGGGACGAAGCGGAATTACAGCCAGCGGTTACGAAGCATGATGTCTGCCCTTGGGGCATAGAAACGAAAATCCCCTGTCGCGGGGACAGGGGAGTGAGTTTTACGATCTTTCCAGACGCTCCCACCTCCTTTCCGCGAGGTGTGTGGAAACGACGACTGAGGCGGGCGACCTGGCTCATTGGCTGGTTAGGTATTTGCAACCCATAACCACGCCAATCTACAGTTGCGGGACAGCGCCGGACTTCGCCTGCTGCGAGCAGACGGCACCGGCTTCGCTTTTAAGCCTTCCCTTCCGGGGGTAGAGGCACCTCAGTCGAGGTCAACCAAATTTTTAAAGCACGATTTTCAAATTATTTTACCACAATCTTTGAGGCGGAAGAACTTATTCGGCCGTTTGGGTTAATAACGCAACAATGCCCCAATACCCTGGTGGTTATTGAGCCCCGTATCCTCGTGCAACACCTCCACCTCGCCTCCCGATTTTAAGACCTCGCGCACCGCCATTTCAACGACATCGCTGATTTCCTCAAAGGGGTTACCGCAATAAAGGCACAGGTCTTGTTTTTCGGTGGTGATGAAGCCACAATGCTGGCAACGATAACCTGGAGCGCGCAGCCCATCGCGAATCAACAAGGTCATCACCCGCCTCAGATAAGTGGCGGTCAATGTGTCTTCTAACCCTACCACGCCACCCCGCCCCTTGGCGGCGCCGGTGATCGCCATCTCCACCAGTCCAGCCTCGCGACGGCGTTCTGCTTCCCGCCCGATTTGCATCGCCCGCTCCAGCACTTCGGTGTGGCTGGCATTCATGCTCATTGGGAAAGTTCCCACCACCAGGCTCTGCCAGGCCTTGGGCAAATGTTCACGAAAGAGGGCCACATTGTCTTCTGTGCCGCCCAACACGACACGGCGCACATTGTTATCAGAAAAGAAGCGCGCTGCCACCTCTGCCGCCTCGCGGATGTTGCGTTCAGCCAATTCTTCAGCATAATCGGTCTGACCGGCAACGCCGCCGCGCCGTCCCTGGGCTTGTGAACCGCCACCGCGCTTGGTGCGCCGCACAGCCTCCCCGATTACGCCTTCCTCTTCCCGCAATTCTCCCAGGTGGAAATAGAACAGGCGCGCCCCTTGTTTATCCACCAAAGCCACGCCATATCCCCCATAAGAATCCAATAAGTCAGCCAGGGGCTTAACATGCGGACGATCGCTCACCCGCACCCGGCTGCGCAACGGAACCGCCAGAGTGTACGCCCGGAAAAAATCGCCGGGGTCACACGAGAAGATGGCTACACTTCGTCCCGACCAATCAAATTCGTGCTCAATAAAACGTTCCACACGTTGAGCGTCATGCTCCAGTTCAACATCCTTGAGCATGCTGCGCAGGCGAAGTTTATGCACGTCGGCGCTGCCCTCAGATGGCTCGGTGTTCAAATATACGCTGAGCACCGGAGCCGGCGCCTGATAATCCAAGAGTTCCTGCAAGTCTTTCTCGGTTAACATGGCGATCCTCCTGTGGCTGATATGGGAAGAGCCCTGAGAAGAATTGATGCTTTTCAGGCTCTCGCAGCGGATCCTTTTGCCTGCCCTATCGGGAAGGCCGTTTGTCCAGGATAACTTCCACCTGCTTTTCTTCGTTGCCGCGCAGGATGGTAAACACAACCCGATCCCCTGGACTCTTGTACTTCAGCAAATAACTGAGAAAATCACCAAAGTTCTTCACTTCGTGGCCATCTATGGCGATGATTAAATCTCCGCCAGCCATCAACCCCGGAATATCAGTAGAACGGCTGCCGGCGTGCAAGCCCGCCTTATCTGCTGGGCTGCCGGCTACCACTTGAGTGACATACACGCCGCTGGTGCGCGGCAAGCCCAAGGCTTCTATTGCCAGCAGAGAAAGATCATCTATGCTCGAGATACCCACGTAGGGATAATCATATTTTCCTTCTTTAATCAAAAATGGCACAACCCGTTTGACGATATTGATCGAAACAGCAAAACCAATACCCGAATTAACCGGCTGTCCCAGGTTGGTGAAACTGGTGGTGAATATGGCGCGGTTGACGCCGATGACTTCCCCATTCAGATTAAGGAGAGGCCCGCCAGAGTTACCTGGGTTGATAGCAGCATCAGTTTGGATGATGTCGCCCGAAGAGTACACCCCGCCACTGGGGGCTTCATGCAAGGATTCCATCGTGCGCCCTAAGCCAGAGACGATACCCAGGGTCATGGTGCCGTTGAAGCCAAAGGGGTTGCCAATGGCTACCACCGCTTGCCCCACCTGCACCAAATCCGAGTCGCCCAAGGGTAAGGGGTGAAGTTCCTCTGAGGCAGCCTCCACCTGCAATACTGCTAAATCGGAATCCAGATCAGTAGCCAGGACTTTGCCGCGCGTCTTATAGCCCGATGAAAATGCCACCTCCATGGTTGTCGCATCCTCGACCACATGATAATTGGTGATGATATGCCCTTCCTTATCGAAGACAAATCCCGAACCTCGGCTGCCGCCCTGGCGTGAGAGCACGCGTAAAGCCACCACGCCCGGGTTAGCCTCCTCATAAATCCTCACCAGGGTATCCTGCAAAGCCACCAGATCCGGCGCAGGGGATAAAGCCAGCGGAGTGACCACCGCTCTTGGAGAAGCCAACGGAGCAGAGGCCATGGTTGGCGTTTGAGTTTCCCGTGGGATGCCACTGGTCAACTGACAAGCCAGCCCTGTCAGCATCAGCAATCCTACCAGTAAAAAGACCATCCAGGTGCGCTTATTCATGGCTGCCGCCTCCTGAAGAGTCTATATCAACCCTTCATCATTCCAATAAGGGATCCAGGTGAGAGCCACCCCTTTCTTTAGAAGAGAGGCTACTCCGGGCAGGTCTTTAGATCCTCCCAGGCCCCATATCCATACAGAAACCAATTCGTTATTTCCATCGTCCTCCAGGCCAAACCATTCAAAGGGGCTTACATTTGAGCCAACTTTTGGAACAACTGGCGTTGCTCGGGGGTGAGATTGCGCGGGATCTTGACACGAACGCGCACATATAGATCGCCGCGCTCCTGCGGGCTTTTGATCTTTGGCATACCTTGCCCTGCCAGGCGGAAAGTTTGCCCGGGTTGGGTGCCGGCCGGGATAGTGAGCAGAACATTCCCACTCAACGTCTGCACCATCACCTCTCCCCCTAGCACGGCTTTGTACAAATCCACCTCCACCTCGCTATACAAATCGTCACCTTTGCGCTCAAAGCGCGGATCTTCAGCCACCTGAACCACCAGATAGAGATCGCTCTTCTGGCCGGAGGGGGAAACCACTGCTTGAGGCACGCGAATTTTAGTGCCCGTGCGCGCCCCGCGCGGGATTTTGACCTCCAGACGACGGCCATCTACCTCGATGCGTCGAGTGGTGCCTTGATAGGCTTCTTGAAGGCTAATGGTGACCCCCTGTTGGTAGGCTGGTGCGGCGCGCTCAGCGGTGCGGCCTCGTCCTCCCCGCGCCATGCCGATATCACCTATACCGCCGAAGATGCGCTGGAAGAACTCAGAGAAGCCCCCCAGGCCGCCTCCAAACAGGTCATCCAGATTGCCCACCTCGACCCGCACGCCGCCGGGATAGGTAAACCACTCCTCCCAATTGAAACTACCCGGCGCTCCTCGCTGTTGCCAGCGGTAATAAGAATCACCCAATTGATCGTAACGCGCCCGTTTTTGGGGATCGCTCAATACCTGATAGGCTTCATTAATCTCCTTGAATTTCTCCTCCGCCTCTTTGTTGTTTGGGTTACGATCCGGGTGATATTTGAGGGCCAGTTTCCGATAAGCCCGTTTGATCTCTTCCTCACTGGCGTTACGCTCTATACCTAAGATCTTGTAATAGTCCTTATATTCCATAGCAGCATGCCTTAGTGGCCAGGCTGCGACCAGGCTCGCCACAGGCGAGTGGCCGCTCGCGGATCATCACACACCTGTAATCCTACCATAGATTGTATGCGCGTCTGCTATCCAACGTCAAGATTAAGCGAGGGCTGTTGACCTTTTCAAGGCTTTTCGCCGCCTTTCTGGTTTGTAAGTTAACCAAATCAGCAAGCCCTTTTCCGCCGGGCCTCAATCGTGCTATGATTGGGAAACAACCTGACTACCTGGAATAGAAGTTGGACTCATGCCCAAAGAGTATATCTTGATTTTCCTCTCCCAGGCTGAGATCAGCCAATCGCTGGCGCAGGGTGCTTTGCAACCCGCCGGCTATGAGGTTACCCTGGTGCACGATCTGACAGACCTGGAGAGCCGACTACACCAGAAATTGCCTGAGGTGCTCATCTTAGGAGATCAATACTCACCTCCGCTGGTGGCGCCATTGAAGGACGGCCTGGAGGTGGCAGTTCAGGTCTTGCAACGCCACCCCCTTCTGCCCATCATCCTCATCGTCAGCCAGCCCGACCAGGCGCAGGCCATTCAAGCCCTCCGTCTGGGTGTGGCCGACTATCTCACCTCCCCCGTGCGCACCGGCGAGGTTTTGCAAGCAGTGCGCCGGGCTTTGAAGCGCCGCCGTCAATTGAACGAACTCATGCGCCTGGAGGTGCGGCGCAACACCCAATCCTTACAAGAGCGGGTGAGCGGTCTGGAGATGCTCCAAAAAATCGGGCGTTCGATCGCCGCCTCCCTGGACCTGGACACCATCCTCAGCGAAGTTGTGGAGGCTGCGGTAGAACTGAGCGGGGCCGAAGAGGGCATCCTGCTCTTGCTGGATGAGGCCAGTGGAGAACTGTATATGCACGCCGCCCGCAATTTTGGCGAAGACTTCGTGCGCACCTTCCGCCTCCCCGCCACAGATTCCCTGGCGGGAGAAGTGCTGCGCACAGGAAGGCCACTGCTGCTGGATGACAAAACTCCGCGCAAGATCACAACCGCCTATCTGGTGCATCATCTGATCTATGTGCCCTTAACGATTAAGGAACGTGTCATTGGAGTCTTGGGTGTGGATAACCGCCAGAGCAACAAGGCGTTCTCTGAAGAGCACGTGCGCCTGATCTCTGCCCTGGCCAGTTTCGCTGCGATTGCCATTGAAAATGCACGCCTCTACAACCGATCCGAGATCGAACGCCAAAAACTGGAGACCATCCTGACCAGAATTGGGGACGGGGTGATCGTGCTGGATCAGGAAAAACGGCTGATTTTGATCAATCAGGCTGCCTGTCAGGCTTTTAAAGTCGTACAGCAACCTCTCATTGGCAAGCCCCTGGAGGAGGTCATCCGCCATCCCGACCTGGTGGAGATGCTCTCCAACCAACCATCGCCCATCCCAGGGCGCTATGAGATCACCCTTGAAGATGGGCGAGTGCTCAGCGCTC